>CAYWRT010000008.1:0-30065 GCA_964460815.1 uncultured Dehalococcoidaceae bacterium | reverse complement strand
AGAAGCAGGAGGAAGCTAAGAGAAAAGCTGAGCAGCCGGCATTGTTTCAGTTCTAGGAGTCAATTAACGAGGATAGGGGGTGAGAGGTTAACCTCTCACCCCCTATTTATTTTTACCACCCAGTTATAAGCAGTTGTTGCACAATTGCCTCGATTGTGACTTGAGATCACGTTTCAAGCAAGTATTACCCAATAAAAACCTCAATCGTGATTCTAGTGTAACTAGTTACTAAGATTTTACTCAGCTAACAGAACGCAAGTCTCTCAATCCACCACTTCTTTTTAGCTTCAATGTGTTCCCACCAATGTCAATCACCTTCCAAGTTTGGAAGACTATAAATGGGTAGTTTAATTAAGCATTGTCTTTAATTTGTGTTGTTGATTTATCGACACGCTTTGATTTGTCCATGGTATATGGCCCCAGCTGCAATTTCCCAGTCAGAATATCAGAATATTTTGTCTGATTTTTCATCAGAATCCTCCAACTATACTAATAAACCATTCTATATTAAATAGGTGTAGAAATATGCCATATCCCCTCCGCACGGTCAAGTTTCCGGCAAAGAGCATGACATTACAGGTAAGAAGAGACTATAATAGAACAGCCAGAGAGCAAGGCAGTGACCTCTAAAGAGTTCGTTATTCAAACGCCACACGTTGTCCCATTTTCTATGACTACAGATAGCGCGTAAAGAATGAAAACCAGAGAGCTACTAAAGATAACTGTATTTAGTGATAAAGTAAAGATTGAATTTGAGAGGGATATAATATTATGGCAGAAGTAACTTGGAGGAATTATAAAGAAAAGAAGCACTCTAAACCATTGCCGTTAAAAGGTGTCAGGGTGTTAGAAGTCTGTACTATCCTGTTGGGTCCGGCGGGGCCTGGAATACTGGCTGAACTGGGCGCTGAGGTAATTAAATGCGAAATTCCACCCATGGGCGACACATGCCGTGACCTGACCCCGTTTGGCTACTTGTTTAGAGAACACGGACCATGTTTTGTCCATATTAATAGCAATAAATACTGGCTGGGGCTGGATTTGCATAATACCGAAGCTCAGGAAGTCTTTCATGAACTTGCTGCTAAATCTGATATCATTGAAGACAATCTGAGACCGGGCGTTATGGAAAGGTGGAATGTTGGGTATCGGCAGATTAAAGAAGTTAATCCAAGCATTATATACATCTCCAAGAACGGTTTTGGCCAGTGGGGTCAGTATGCTGAGGAAAACCGGCCCTCTAATGATGGAGCTTCCCAGGCGTTTTCGGGATATGCTTGGATGTCGAGTTTCCCGGCTCAGCCGCCACTCAAGAGCCGAATATATGTTTGTGATAACTATGGTGCCCTAATGGGAGAACTGGCCGTATTAGCAGCCCTCTGGTATCGGGAAAGAACCGGGAAGGGTCAGTATATCGAGCTATCACAAACGGAAACTATAATGCGAGCGATGTCCTGGGTTTGGGTCTACCAGCAGATTACCGGCAAGGTAGCCATGCCGGCAGGTAACCGTGATGTTTCAATATGTCCGGCTGATACGTTCCGCTGTGCTAATGATACTTTCGTCGCCATCGCGGCGCCGGCTCGGGAGGAGTTCAAAGGTCTGTGCTTCGCTATGGAGAAGCCGGAACTGGCTGATGATCCCAGGTATAAAGATCACCTGACTCGTCTGCAGGAAGATAATGCCACTGCAATTATTAAAATTATAGCTGATTGGGCAAGAACCAAGCTACCTGAAGAAATCGAGAATCTGGCCGAAAAGCATGGTTTTGCCGCTTCTTATATCTACACTACCAAAGACGTCGTGGAGGACAAGCATTTCCGGGAGAGAAGTTTTATCACTGAAGTTGATGATCCACTTATAGGTCGTTACCTCAATTATGAGTTCCCGGTAATGATGTCTGAAACCCCGCCAAGGATTAAGTGGTCAGCTAGGCCAGTAGGTTTTGACAACGAATATATAATGACAAGATTATTGGGTAAGAGTGAGGACAAGATAAGGCGATTATATGAAAACGGCGCGCTGGGCAAATGGGCAGATGTCATATCACGCCGGCCGCCGTCCGGCTGGGATGGCAAATCAGGGTTGAATATGACGCTGGATTTGTCATTGCCAAGGGATGGTTCTCCTATGCCAAAACCTAAAAAGAAGGAGGAGAAAAATATAAAGATAAAGCCAGCCTGGGAACAGTGGATAAGAGACAGGGATGACCCCCGAATTGCGTTCACTAAAACCGAGGCCCTGGACAATTTAACAGTTCTAGACCTTAGCTACAAGAGCTTCGCGGGATGTTGCTGCTCCTCGTTGCTGGCTGAATTTGGCGCCAAGGTCCTGCGTATAGAGCCTCCAGAGGGAGATTTTATCAGAACCTGTACACCTTACGGTATGCTCTACAAAGGTGAGGGCCTCAACTATTTGACTGAGGGGAGAAACAAGTTTCATATTACTCTGGATCTGAAGAAACCAGAAGGCAGAGAGATAATCCGGAACCTTATAAGTCGCGCCGATGTACTCGTTGAAACTTATAGCCCCGGAGTCATGGATGATTGGGGTATCGGATATGAACACTTGAAAAAAATTAATCCCAAGCTGATATTTGCCTCTATAACCGCAAACGGACAGTTCGGCACCATGAGCCGGAGTCGGATGCCTGACTATGACAACATAACTCAAGCCAGGTCAGCAATCCAGTATGCCACCGGAGAAACTCTACCTCAGGATAAAAGCTACGACGAATATCCCTGGGCGGTGCCCACTAAGGCTGGACCCTGGATAGGTTGGTGCCTATCCGGAACATTTATGGCAGTTGGTATTCTAGCGGCTTTACACTGGAGAGAGTCGACTGGAAAAGGGCAGGCGCTGGATGTCGCCACTGCCGAATCTTATGCCCGCTTCGATGATTATGCGGCTTTATGGTATCAGGATACGGGTACTATTAACGAGCGCTTTGACAACCTGGATACGGCCGGTTGGCTATATTGCTTTGCACCTACCAAAGATGGCGCTGTCTTTCTAGGCGGATTAAGGCTGGAGATGTGGAAAGCTTTTACCGATATGGTAGGAAAATGGGATGAGTGGGGAACCGAGAACTGGACGACCTTGCAGACCTTTACGCGCAAGGAAGAGCAATTAAAATGGGCGCCTTTAGTTTTTGCCGAGACACGTAAATACACCAATGAGGAACTTGTAAGTAAGTCGATAGAATATGCTACGAAAGGCCGTTTGGCACCCATTACCTGCGTGGTGGCGCCGGTTTGTTCCCCTATGGTTGCGATGACGGATGCCAACTGGTTAGACAGGGGGATTTTTACTCCGGTTAAAGACCCCTTATATGGCGATATTGTTGTAGCTCAGGCGCAGCATAAAATGACGGAAACGCCCGTAAGAACAAAATGGGTATGCCGGCCGGTTGGCTACGACAATGAGCAAATTTATTCCGAATATTTAGGCTTCGGGCCTTCCAAGCTAAAACAGTTGAAAGATTCGGGTATAATATAGAGTTGGATCCAAGTCCACAGGTTTCGTTATTCTAACATTATAACTGGACCTGTTTTTGGGGGGCAGGTCCACATATCTTACTCAAATCCCCTTGCTGTTGACACTAGTTACACTTCGTAAAATGCCACCCACCTATTTTTGTCAGAAAGGACGTGATACTTTGCCCGATAAAGGTAAAACCGTAATCTCCCTGGTGGCCGTCGCTATAGCACCCTCTGTATCCGTAAACTTCAATGTAATAGTGTAGTTTCCAGGGTTTTCGTACACGTGAGTCGCCATAGGGCCGCCAACAGTGACAGGAGTGGCATCTCCCCAATCCCATGTGGTGCCTGCCCATTCAGGCAATGCCGGATAATGATAACTGGTCTTATCGTCGTAGAAGCGAGTTTCGTCATTCCACACCTTGACAGCATCTCCTACTCTTATCGTGTCTGACAATATCGCAATGCTTACCTGTGGAGGTTTATTAGGGCGAGTCCGACTGATGTTATCGTAGAAAAGGAATCCTTCTGGTGTGCGGTCGACGTTTCCCAGAATTTCTACGTGTGCTGCATAAGCACGCTCTAATTGATCCAGCGTAATCTTGTCCGGCGTATCCAGCATAGAATGGTAATACAGGGGAATACTTGCCACATTAACCCACGGGCTTGTTGTCGGTGCCATACCCCACTGCGGTCCACCTCCAGACGACCTAAAACGATTCTGAGTGCAAATAAATCCATACTTATCCATAGTAAATGCGGCAAGCCTGGTAAAAGCATAATTGTTAGATATAATATAAAATTCACAGGTCTCACCTTCGACTGGTACGATTTTGCCTTCGGTTTCATCATATACGTACCTTATGCCACCGGCCGCATGGTCTATGTCCCACACTATTGCCTTTGTCAGTTGGTCCTTATGCGCTTCCGCAAATTGGTAGTGGCCCGAATTGAGGTCGAAATCATGCCCGAGGCACCAGGCGAAGATCATGTCGCGGTTCCTTGACTCCGTCGGCTTTGAAGCAAAATATTCTGCCAGCTTTATCATTAAGGCTACACTGCCATTATTATCAACAGCACCAGTAAAATGGCCAGTATCATAATGTGTACCAGCTAGAATGACCTCGTTCGAGCCGGCATTCCCCGGCAATTCAAAAACCACATTGTAAGCGTCATACACTTTATGTGGCACATCGAGCTTCATCCTAACAGTGTGAGGCTTGCCGGAAACAGCCAGGTCTCTCAAGTAATCACCCCCGCTCTTGCTAAAACAAAAAACCGGAATTGGGAAGACATTAGTCGGTGTTCCTTCACCTTTTTGCTGTTGTGGACTATCCACTTGCAGGTTTGCTCGAAATACGGCAATAGCTCCTTCATTTTTGGCAGTAACGGTGGCATCTTCGCCGGTTGGTCTGAAGCCCCGCATGAATTTCTCGTCTATCAGAGCAATCCTGCCAGCAACATCAGCAAGTTTAAAATTCGATGCCGACCCGTCCCCTAGATATGCCAGTTCACCTGTAATACCTTCTGGAGGCATCCCTACAGTCCATTGCAGAGGGATGCACAAATCAGACAGTAATATTTCTTCGCCCTCAATTTCAACTATCACCTCGTATTTCTCGGGGAATGGGCTATTCACCTTAATTGGTTCCAATCTGGCGTCTTTCAAACCAGCTGCATGGAGTTTGCCGAGGATATAGTTGGCAGCCGCGTCTGCGTTCTCACCGGGGCGCGTCCCGGAATGAATACCATACCCAGCGATGTCGCAAAGGTTCTGAATCATTCCCATTATCTCTTCCGCGATGGCGGATATACCAGAAATTCCCCTTTTCACCATTTACTCCTTTCCCCTATGCCAGGGCTTACCAGACTAGCCAACAGGCTGCTCCGCTTGGAGCTCCGCTACCAATTTTGTAAAGGAGAGCTCGTGCGCTGTGAAGTCGCGGCAAGAGTCCTCCGTCGTTGTAAGCTGATCATGGTCGCGGTCCATAAACAGGCACGGGCTGACCAACCTCCAATGCCCCAAGATCCGGTGCTTTGCCCGTAAAGTCATCATTAACATTGGAGAGGATGCACCCGGCGTCTACGGCTGCAGTATCTGGCTTAAGTCGAAAATCCAGGTCTTTAGCTTTATATATTCTGGTAACATCATTCGGATCGGGTTGTGCCACATTTAAAAATATATCATAATCTACGATCATACTGTTCTTGTCCTGGTCTGTGGCCTGGCTGTATTCCGCGAGAGTTGCGAATTTGCGTTCCTCCCTTGGTCCGGCGTAGTCCTTCAGTATGTCAAATGGAGGAGATTTCCATACGAATGAATACGCCGCTCCCGGGTCAGGGCGGAACCCATTGTAGTCAGATGATGTGTAATTGGTGAAACTGTCCACAGAAAAAACTGTTTCCGAGGGCAGCCATCCAAGGATGAGGTTATTCCGGAAATGATAATTTGAAGCCTGGGCAGCCTCTACCTTGGTAGCAAATGTATTGTGATAATAGATTAAACCTGATGGATTTTGCGCATGCTTGACACTGTTCGGTGCACCGTATACGATGTTCCGTATAAAATATGCTGGTCCGCCGTAAAGAGTCTGTTGGCTCAGGGCATGAGCAGCGGCGCTTATGCAAAGGTTGCGTAAGACACGTATGTTATACATGCCCCCGTCAGCTTCGATAAAGTTGTCGTGCATGTTAGTAATGAAGTTATTATAAATGTCGATTGAAACAAATGTCCTGTCTCGTCGTAATACTTCTTCCAGTGGGTAGACATCTGGGTGGGCATAGGGTGGGTAACCATCCGGGACACCATATGTAGCATGGTCTATTCCGTCATGGAAATTCGCAACGTAATTGTGGCATATAACATGACCTGCCCCACAGACCTTGACCGCATATTCAGACAAACACTTCTCGTAGGGGTAGGGAGAGCTGCGCGGGGGAAGATTGGTCCATCCATGTAACACGTTTGGGTCATGCCTGCCGATAAACACGTTATCAGCGATGTAGAAGTTCTTTGAGCCTGACCAATCAGTGTGAATGCCCTTGTCGATATTCTCAAAGCGGCATCTCTTAACTATCAATCCGCTGGAACCGATTATATTCTTATTGCCTGCCAGAAAAGCGACATATGTATTGCGGATGGTAAGACCCTCGAAGTAATGATTGTCTGCCACCATGACATTGAAAAGGTTAAAGTTGCCATTGCCATCAAAAATGACCTCACCATCACCGGCAGCCTTTATGACAATAGGCTTTTCGGGTGTTCCCTTCGCCGTTAAATAGTATGTGCCTTGGAAAGGGGTACCCATACCCTGCCCCCAGATATCACCCCCATAGAAAGTCCAATCATCTTGGTAAACGCCGGCATGGACCAGGATGATATCGCCGGGCTGAACACGAGGCGGAGCAACATTCCACCAATCTGCTTCACACCAACCAGTGTAATAAGCAGCTATCAAGTTAACAAAGGCCGGCTCTTGTTTTGTCCCCTTATAATCACTAGGATATACGTGGTAGATTCGTCCGCCCTCGAAGGGCTTCGGCTCAGGACGGGTACGCACTGTCACTGTTTTTTGGGGGTTACCGCTTACACCGTCCGGGTCTGACATAAGAAACTCGCACTCATACTCTGTATCAGGTTTCAGGTCGAATATGCTTCCGGCAAATAGGTTTGGAGCCACATAATCGATGCCGTTGTTAAGAAACTTGTAAATGCTCTCTTCATTCTGGATGCGAAGAAGAGGCAACGCCTTTTTCCAAACTTGCTCTCCTTTTTCACGGTACCAGGTTTCCACAGTGGCATTATGGTTATCATCTCCCTCAATATACCACTCAAACCCAAGGGAAATAAGAGTTGGAGACTCAACGACAAACTGTCCCGGCTTGACTTTATTCTGCTTCCCGACATTCTTTCTGGAACTTGACGTTTTGGCCTCTTCTGTCATATTACCGCCTCCTTACAATTCATTCCTGACAATAACTTTACAGCCAGCTATTTTGAGTGTCAATTGCGCCCATAGCCATGCACAGGACAGCCCAAAATTGTGTCTGTAGGGACAGGATGTCACAAGCTGGATTTGATACCAGACCTTACCGCCATAAACTCATTCATTTTCAACTAAAACGACCCGGTGTCTGGCTGAAGCTTGGCATAGGGCGTCCAATCGTTACCAACATGCTCATCCTTGCAGGCAATCTGGCAGCTATAACATCCAGTGCACTTTGAAACATCTATAATAAAAGCTTTCATATCTACATACATCCTTCAACCCAGGCACCGAATCTCAGTCCGGATGCCGGGTCATAGTCTCTCTCAAACGCTTCGGGGTACTGTTTTTCCCACTCCTCCATCTGGGCCATGCTGGCCTTTTCTACGCCAACCAAGTAGCCACTGGTAGCCTCACCTGTGACATTTCTAGAGGTTGCATTAAGGGGACATATGAGGTTGATAGCTCCTCCTCTATCCAGCTCACCCGGAACTATGAAGTCAACCCGCGCTCCGTGGTCAATGTACACCACTCCAGGCATTATTCGTTCCCACACAATAGCACCGCTGAGGACAGTTCCCCTCTCGTTATACACTTTAACTATGTCTCCACTCTTTATGCCCCTCTTGGTAGCATCTGATGGGTGTATCCAGAGAGGCTCATACATGTAGCCGTCCCTCCCCTTTACCTTACAGGTTGGGATTTCCCTTAACCACGATATATCATCAAACTGGGCATGAACTCGCCACCTCCCGTGATTAGACATCATGAGCAGGGGATACTTTTTGGCTCTTTCGCTGGAGAGCCTTTCATCGTGGGATTCTCCTTTTTCAATCCAGTGTGGCACTGGTGGTCTCTCGTCATCATCAGGGAAGTTTTCGGCTAGACCGGTGGCATAAAATTCCAGCTTGCCGGTCGGTGTCATCAAAGGTTTACCCTCGGGGTCATTGTAGAAATCTATCAAACCGACCGGGTCTTTTTCCCAGTCCGGTGCGGTTGGGACAACGTAGTATCCCTTTTCGTTAAGCTCTTCCCAGCTGACCATGTCCTGCACACCTGATTTATCGTAGCCCTCCTTTATCCATTCCTCAACCGTCTTACCTTCTGTATACTTCTCATATACACCCAGTTTCTTGGCTACCTCACCAACCGCTTCATAATCGCTCTTGGACTCCCCCATGGGTTCAATGCATTTCCCTTCACGGAAAAAAAGGCTAAAGAATTGCGCACACATCTCCATCTCTACAGAGGCTATATCATCTTCCTCAAATTTGGTATTGATGGGCAAGATTATATCGGCAAATACAGAGTCGTTCTCCAACCAGGGGTGCTGGGCAACAATGCATTCTACCTTCGGGCTTCTGAACATTTCCACGAATTTGTTGGCCCCGTTCCAACATGTAAGCAAGCAAGGGTTATCCATCCACATCATGTGTATTTCAGTGCCACCCTTTTCTTTAGGTATAGGATAGGTGTATTTTACGAATTGGTCTTCAGTTGGCCTTATGGAATCCGAACTACCGTAATGGCTGACAGGCGGGTCGAGAATTGCCCTGCTAACGTAGACCTTAGAAATTAGTTGGTCTTGCATAACCTTGTACGCATAACCAGCACGAGCCACAGCCTTAACACTTGGGTTTACGATGCTTCGAGGCATACCCCCCTGAGCGAAAACAAAATTGATTTGGTGAACTCCGGGTTTTCCCAGTCCCCGCATCCCTAGCAAAATAGCCTCTAACCTGGCTGGTTCAGTTGAGTATGGCCCCCTGATATAGGAACCTCCAAAAGTATGTGCTACCGATGTCGTCTTGGATGCCCACTCTCTGGCCAGTGCTTTAATTGTCCAGGCCGGCACACCGCACTTCTCGGAAGCCCATTCGGGAGTTTTGGGGACTCCATCTTCCTTGCCCAGAACATATTCCTGGAATTTATCAAACCCGAAGGTGTGTGTAGCTACGTAGTTCTTATCATAGGTGCCTTCGGTCATCCAAGTATAAGCTATTGCCAGGTGCAGGGCAGCATCCGTGTTGGGTAGTACCGGAATCCACTTATCAGCATGAACTGCCGCTCCATAGTTCAGGTCGGGGCATACATATACCTGCTTTATTCCTATCTCTGTGAACCAATAGCTCGTTCGGCTCGCCATCTTCCCTTCAAACCCATCGGGAGTGGTTTCCGGGTCACACCCCCAATATAGAATCATATCAGTATTCTTGGAAACATCATTGAAAAGATTGGTTTGAGGCCACATATGACCTCTACTAAAAGGATCCATTCCCCATACATGTTTTGCGCCCCAGTACCACCCCTCCCAACTATCCGGGTTTCTAACTTGCAGGGTGTAACCTCCGACAAGCTGAAGAAGCATCATATGACAGGCATGGCAACCACCATGCACTACTTTTGTCTCTCCATGCCCATCACCCTGGGCAAGTATAGCGTATGGCCCGTATTTGCTCTGCACCCTCCTTATCTCATTGGCTATCATGTCTGTAGCCTCATCCCAAGAGATTCTTTTGTATTTACTCTTACCCCTATTCTCTGGATGTCTTTCGCCATTGGGATCCCAATCAACTCTCTTTAACGGGTACTTAATCCTGTTAGGAGAATAGGCACGCTTTTTGTAGCTCAAACTAAAAGCAGGTAGCAAGGTTTTCATACTTGGTTCGAAAGATTTCCCCCGTGCCTGAATCTTCCAAACTCTCCCGGGATTAAATTCCGCAGGATTATATTTCTCATCATAGTGTAACGGCCTAATTCTGATTACCCTGCCATTCTTGACGTCGACCCGAGCGGCATTCCCGTTTACGCTAAGACCGTAAAAACCAAGCGCTTTTGTGAATGTTTCCTCCGGCTCAAATGCTGGTTGAACTACCTTGTCATCTTTCGCCATTTGCTATAGACCTCCTTTTGAGAATTGATATTTATTTCCAAAATTCAGTCCTCAGAGCTACATTTTTGCCATGGTCATTCTCCTGTTCAAGAACAGAGCCTCCGCATAGTCTTTTCACTCTGTTATACAACTTGGCAAGAGCAACGCAATTTGAGGAAAGATACCAGCATCATAACGCCGACCGTCAAAGTTGTCAATGCGTCAAGACCAGGCTGCCATCTCTCCGGTATATAGCGCCTTCAACTAAAGACGACGCCGTGGGCGTGCGCACAAAATTAATTTGGCGCCTCTTGGGAATTGTTCCACCTATTTGCCTTAGCATTCAACAATTTGGCGAGCTACTTCGCCAGCCGACGCACCCCCATTTTCATCCTTTGTGGTGGCAATTGAAAAGTGACATGGAATGTCCTGCCTATTGTCACCCTATCTCCACTTTCTGGTTACCCTCTCTTTTACGGTTGCTCAGCTAATAGTTACTAAATGTTAACTTCCAGCCCACAAAGATAAGAACAACCAGTACACTGTTATATTTATGACGGTCAGGGGTGTCCCAATCCTGACAAAGTCCCAGAAGGTAAGTATAATGCCTCTGTGCTTTTCAGCGTTCTGAATAATAATGACGTTGCTGGCTGCCCCGAGGATGGTCAAGTTACCGGCAATCGTACTACCAGCAGCCAGAGCCATTAATTCCGCGGTTGAACCACTGATTTCGGTCAACATCGGCAGGTAGAGGGCAACAAACGGAACGTTGGAGATAAGCTGGCTTAATAGAACGCTCGCTGTCATAATTATGCTTCTTGAAGCCAGATTCAAATGCATGGATACCATTGTTTTCTGAAAATATCCCGAATTCCAGACACTTGCCATAAGTACGAACATTGCGGCAAAGAAAATCAGCGTATGCCAGTCTATCCGGCGAATTATTCTAAACCTTTTACGACTGAGTAAAATAACAGGCATTGCCGAAATAAGTGCAATATAGGTCAGTTTAAAATCCACCTGCCATCCAATAAATACAATGGCTATTTTCACCAGCACCATAATCACCAGCAAAACCAGGGAAGCCCGAGCCAGCTTGGCTAGGTTATTATCAATTATCGGTTCCTCATTGTAAGAAAGCGGTTTAGCATGAAATTGCTTTTTATAGAATAACCGGATTAGTAAGTAAGCCAAAAAAAGATTTACTATCGTAGGTATAAATAGAAACTTGAAAAAGGTAACAAAAGGATTAGTTATGCCTCCATACATGGCAATTAGCAGGTTCTGAGGGTTGCCGATGGGACTCGTAACACTACCTATAGTTACCGCGAAGGCTAAAGAGAGTAATAGAATTTTGGGTTGTATATTTGTCTTTCTAGCGAGAGACAGAGCAATAGGGGTGCCAATAATCGCTAAAGTATCATTCATCAGGAAGGCAGAAAATATACCCATGCTGAAAATGATATACAATACCAAAATATTTAGTGTTTTCGCCTTCCTGAAGAAAAGATATGATAAATGGGAAAGGTAACCACTCTCTTCAAGCGACCGGCCTGTGATGAAAACGCCGAACAGAAATAGCATAACGTCAATATTAATTGATTTGACTGCTTCAACAGGCGAAATTTGCCCCGTGACCAGAACCCCGAATGCACCAAGAAGCATTATCTGCCATATCTGGAACCTGACATTTCCAATCTGCCGGATGGCAATAAGGATGAAGACTAAGCCCAGAATTATAAGTGATATCATAGGAACCGCTTACACGGGGTAAGAACACTTAGATATATTTTCCTATTATATCCCACGCAGGGCGAAACGTATAGTTAACGTAATGAGGAAGACACACTGAAGGTTCTACCTATTGATACCCCAGCTCCACCACTTGTAAAAGTCCGGCAGAAGTCAGCAAGTCGCTAAAGAAATTACCCCTCTTTCTTCTCCGGCTCCTGGGCCGTGGCTCACCTTATTTGAGCTTCTATATCCGCGTTTTTCGCCGACATCTCCATTCTTTTAAAAAACCTTATCTGAGGGATTAGGAGTATAAGGGTTAGTATGAAAGTAAGTACATCTGTAATCGGGAATGCCCACCATATGCCATCCAGCTGCCAGAAATGTGGCAGTGTGAATATCAGGGGCATCAAGAACAGGACCGGCCTCGATATGGCCGTAATAAATGACTGAAGAGCCTTACCAATTGCCTGGAAGACCATGCCGCCGACCATTATAAAACCTGCCAGGTACAGAAATAAAAAGAGACGCTTGATAGCGTAAGAGCCTATGGCAATAAGCTCATTATCTGTAGTGAAAATGCGAACGAAAGGTTCCGGGGCAAAGAAGAGGACCAGGAATACGGCGATACAACAGGCTGTTGCGGCCGCCACGGCTATCTTTATGGCCCTTAACGCCCGGTCATAGCGCTTCGCTCCGTAATTGTAGCCGAGAATTGGCTGGAGCCCCTGCCCAATGACTATGCCCGGCATTAGGGCAAACATCAATATGCGGTGAATGATACCGAAGGCAGCCAGGGCAAGGTCGCCGCCGTAACCAACAATCAGTCTATTTACAAAAACGGAGGATATGCTTCCGGCCACCGTCATCGCAAACGCCGCAATTCCTATGGCAAAAATTGATTTTAATATATCGAGTTTAAGAACCAGGTTTCTCGAATGAATTTTAAGGAAGCTCTTTCCAGAAAAATAATAGCTCATAAAGTATATAACAGAAATCAACTGGGCTATTACCGTGGCCAGTGCCGCCCCCTTTACTCCCATGTCCAGCGGTATGATGAATATCGCATCAAGTATTATGTTCAATACGGCACCTATAATCATTCCGGTCATCGGGACGCGGGCATTTCCCTCGGCTCTTATCAGGCCGTTTAGTGCCATGGCGAAAGTCTGGAAAAACATACCGATAAGAATAATTCTCATGTAATCCCGGGCATAGGGTAGGACGGCGTCTGACGCACCCAGGAGCCTGAGCCAGAAGTCGGTATTGGATAAGCCGCCTATCATGACTACGGCTGATAGTAAAATGGTGGCGGTTACAGAATTGCCCAGGGCATGTTCGGCTCTGGGGAAGTTACCACCCCCGATTAATCTTGAAATCAGTGAGGAGCCGCCCATCCCCGTCATCGCCCCAATCCCCATTGCCAGCATTTGGACCGGGAAAACGAGGGAAAGCCCCGCAATACCAAGGGGACCAACGTAGTGACCGATAAAAATTGTGTCTACCACATTGTATAAGGTGATGACAAACATGCCGACAAATGCGGGGATGGATAGTTTTAGCAGTAATCGACCGATTCTGTTGTCATCAAGCAGGCTTTGATGCCGATTATCCATAGTTCTAATGGCGCTTCCTGGTGAATTTATGCGGTAACAGCTGGCGCAGGATTCTACCTACTGCAATTTTGATAGTATGTCTCGTAGCTTTCTCAGCGAGTCCGACAACTCTTCCAGTTCTTCATCGATCAGACAGGACATACTTTCCCGCATAGCGTTCATTAAGCAATTTTTATTTTCTTCTAAAATGATTCTTCCCTGGTCAGTGATGCCTATATTAGTGGTTCGCCTGTCGGCTGGGTTAATCTTTCTTTCCACTATATTCAAGGCTTCCAGCTTATCTATAAGCTGGGTCATCTGGGCTTTGGCAATTTGCAGTCTTTCTCCGATTTCAGCAACATGCAGTGTTCCCTCTTCTTCCAGTAGCCTGATAATCTCAAAATGGAGGGGCGTAATATCCACATGCATATCGGCGAGTGTTGTCTTGATTAGCTTTCTTCGTACGCCTCTAAAGATAAGGGGTGCTATGGATAGTAAATCTACGGCAACTCTTCCCAGAATATCGCTCCTCATGTTTATATTCCCTCCATGTGATATGCCGGAAAGCTGGTATATAAACTATACAGTATATATTATATACTATTATTTTATACCTGTCAACACCCTTTCTAATCTAATCCCACCCTACCACCCTCGCGGCATCCGTGGCTTAGCCCATAGTTCTCTCCCCACCACCACCCCCCCCAAGGGAGTTTAAGAGGGGCGCCAGCCCCTCTTTTATATTCTTCCCCCTCCCTTGGCAAGGGAGGGGGACAAAGGGGGTGGGTTGTAAAATATCAGGGGTGAGGTAAGCTACTGCCAACCAAATGCAAATAAAACTGCTGATGTCAGTTCTTGTTGGTTTTGGTCGTTATGTGACTTAAGTCATAGTGGGCGGTGTCGTTTAATTGTAGTATACTTGTATAAGAAAAGGCCGGTAATATCCGCCTGAGGAGGTGAAAGGCATGTATGGCAAGTGTCCGGGCCAAGACCCGAAAAACCTGCGGGCAGCATTGTATAAATGCCCGAACTGTGGCCATGAAGTTGAAATGTTTTCTGACGAACTCAGGATAAAGTGTGATAAGTGCGGTAAATACGTCTATAAAGAGAAGGTGCCATCATGTATTGAGTGGTGTGCCTCAGCACGACAGTGCCTGGGAGAGGAGAGATGGAAAGCACTGAAGGGCAAGGCCTAGGGAACGGCTTCAGGTGGCAGGCAGCACCAGCCTTTTGCCCAGTTCCAGGGCGTCGTCAAGGGCGGTGGGGTGACTCTTAATCTCCCCCCTTTTGTCAACACCCCGGATGAGAAGCTCATCCACATACTCAGCATTAATGGCCTTGAAGAAGTATTTCACCGTCAGTATCGGTCCTTCAAATAGTCTCTCACCCCGGGTAGCCCCCACGGCAATGAATGTGCCCTTTCTCAAAGGAACATTCAGGTTCTTGAGCACATACTTTCTCGCCCAGAGTGCCTGGCAGCGGTCAATGAGAGCCTTGAGCTGGGCGCTCACAGAGTAGAAAAAAATGGGTGAGGTAACTATTATGGCGTCAGCACTGAGAAGCCTGGGGTATATGTCATCCATATCGTCTCTGATGACACAGTTACCATCCCGCAGGCAGCCGTAATACTCGCGGCAGGGGCTGATATTGAGCTTGTCCACGGTAATTTTCTCGACCTCTGCCTGCTGGCTTTGGGCCCCCTTGAGAGCCTCGTCAAGCAGCAGGTCGGTGTTGCCCTTGGCCCTCGGGCTTCCCAGAATGCCCAGAACTTTCAATTCTGCCTCCATACAATCTGGGGACTAGAAATTAGCGGTCCCCGAAAAGCTTACCGCCAACGGCAAAGTTATCTTTGCCGTATTCAACTATGTCAATCATTATCGCTTCTGGCGGCACCTTGAAATTTTTGACAATTGTTTCTGTGATATCCTTGGCCACCTGCCTCTTCTGCTCGGTAGTTTTTTCTCCCACGGTTTTTACAGTTATAAGTGGCATATATGTTTTCCCTCCCTCAGGACTTCATTGAGAAAAGTTTAATGCTTTCCCCGTCTGGGAGTCAAATAGTGGATATAATGAGCCAGCTTTAACGGCGTTATCACCGCTCCGTCTGTAATTTGGAGGGTTTTGACAATTACACAAATTTGGGTCAGATTGCCGCTCGGCTGCTATTTGAGAGAATCTTCGAGGAAACGTGCTGTGAGAACGCAGGCACTCTTAAGATGGTGCTTATTACACTTTTAATCCCAGCAACATCTTCATTCTAATTTTAAGCATATTCCATTTGCCCACTTTTTCGGACAGTTTCTTCATAACACTGGCTTCTTTACTCTTTATGGGTACCAGTTCCTTCTCTTTTTTCTTTAGCTGGACGGCATTGACTGGGCAAATGGCAACACAATTGCCACAGCCGATGCAGCGGTCAAGGTTTACCAAGGCGACACCGTTAACCATGGTCATAGCTTCCGGCTGACATCGCTCGACACATATCTCGCAACCCGTACATAATTTGGGGTCAACTTCCGAATAAAAATTAGATATATATAAATCGGCCGGGCGGGGGTATTGTTTCACCATCTTAAAGACGACGCAGCAATCTCCGCAACAACAGCAAATGGCTTCCGGCCGCTGCGAATTTTCTGGCTGGAGGACTAATCCCGCTTCCTGTACTTTGTCCAGAATGTCGAAGGTCTCCTGCTTGGTGATATAGCGGCCAATCCCCATGTCAACGTAATGCTTGGCATGGTCCGGGCCAAGTATTAAACACGTCTCACGAAGGTCAGTCTTGGTGCATCTTCCTCCATGGAGTTCTGTGATTTGCCGGCAAATGCAATTAGCCACGGCTATCGGCCCCGGGGCACTTTCGACAAGCTTTCTGACACTGTCGTAACTGCTGACCTGGTATTTCTCAGGAAAAGGAATGGCTTTTTCGACCGGAATGGTGCGCAGCGGGAGCGAGACCTTTTTCGGCTCAGTTTGTACCGCGCTCGAGTCCTTCTTATATTGGTTATGGTCGTTCATTAATTCTTTCGTGAGCCGGTCCACCTGAAGGGTCATTATACCGCCCATGGCAAATCCGGCGCCGCTGTAATGCTTTTCACGATAGCCTCTTTCGTGTGGCACTAGGGTCGCCTTAAGCAGCATCTGGTCTAATATCTGCTGTAGTTCCTCGATGGAAATAGACATTCCGCTTTTCTTGACGCGCCTGTAAATACGCTTTAGTGGTTCTGGTTTCATGGAAAGCTGTATGGCTACTCTGGCTTCTTCCGGTGTGAAGAAGCGTTTCAATAAACGAATATCCGCGCCGGATTCTGTCGCCGCGTAGCCCCCTGGCAGTCTATCCAGATATTTTTGCAGGTCGCGATAAATCTGGTTCTCGGTATCCATTTCATCCTCCTCTGATAGTCTCACGTAGCACCAGCATAACAAAACCGGGGTTCCCTTTTCTCACCCCAGATTTTCTAAATAGTAGCACCCGTATAAATAATAGTCAAGGCAGTAAAAAGGTGGGCACTGTTTGCATTTGGTATATAGCTTCGCCCCACCCCCTGTGTCCCCTCTAACATATCTTTTCCCACCCTAGCCTCCCAGTTTCATCCGCGGCTTATCCCGTGTGACTTTGCCCCCACCCCCGAATAGGTGAGAGAGCATTATACCTCTCCTCCTTCTTCCTATCTTTTCTGGGGGGATAAGGTGGGGGACATTCGCGGGCTAAGCCTTGGATGCGGCGAGGGTGGCAGGGTGGGAATAGATTAGAAACGAGGGGGATGCGGGGGAGGATTGATAAACCTGCAAAGTCAACGTAACACCCTCAATTTTACCCTTAAAACAAAGGCGGGCGTAGCGTAACTGTAAGAAAATATGCTATAGTTGAGCTATCCTGGGAATTTAGCGATTCTTTGGTTAAGTATTCCGGGATGGAGACTGAGTGTGATATTTTATGGAGGTTGATTATGAGCGAAAAGGCAGTCCACCTGATGGTAGTTTCCCCGCATCCGCATGACCCTGAATGGGCTATTTCTGGAACTGTGGCCCACTTTACACGGGAGGGCAAGGACGTTGTCTATGTGGTGTGTGCCGATGGAAGGTCGGGTGCCGTCGACACGGAAATGACGCTGGAGGAACTGGTAAAAACCAGAGAACGGGAGCAGATAGAGGCAGCCGAGGTAGTTGGAGTCAAAGAAGTTGTTTTCCTGCGCTATCCGGACATGACCTTGGAGGATACAGCCGATTTCAGGCGAGAGCTGGTACGTCAGATAAGGAAATTCCGCCCACAGATTGTGGCGACTTTTGACCCTTTCTACAGGATTGAGTTGAACCGTGACCACCGGATTACCGCTGTCGCTACTGTGGATGCCGTGTGGCCCAGTGCCTGCGTCCCTTATGTTTTCCCGGAACTGCTAGAGGAAGGTCTTCAGCCTCACATGGTACAGGAGATGTGGCTGTGGGGTTCCCCGCGTACCAATTACCATATTGACATCAGTGATGTTTGGGATATTAAAATGAAAGCGTTCCGCGTCCCCAAGAGCCAGGTTGGCGACCCTCTTGACCCCCAGATAGCTGAAGATATTTTACAGATGGCTAGAGGAGCGGCCGAAGGGCAAAGCTACGAATATGGCGAGTCGTTTAACAGGTTGGTGAAATCACCAACTACATGGGCAATCAGACTTACTCCATAATTCACTACTTGTTATACTCTTTATTGCGCCAACCACTATACTGACCGAATACTTCGGTCGAATAAACGTCGCCGTGTGTAGGTGTCAGCCTATTGCATTAGTCAGCACGTTAACACCGTAGGCTACTCCTGTATTTCTGTCCGCCAATTTCTATCAGCCTGTTGACTACGTTAGAGTTGTGGTTAGTCATTACGACTGATTTGTCATGGACGACCTTACCTATTGGGGTGGTGGGGGTAATAACTACGGGCTAAGCCGCTGATGGTGCGAGGGTGGCAGGGTGGGATTAGATAAGAAACGAGGGGGAGTGGGGGGTGTGCTGAATTAGTGGCGCCTTATTACCAGAACCAGCGTCAGGATGATTATTAAAGTCAGGATGATGGTCAGGAGCAGGGCACCAATCAGGTAGATTATCCAGTTTGGCATGTTGAGGGGCTGGGAAGTGGCTGGTGCTGGTGCCGGGGGAGAGTCTTGGGCTGGTGGCACTGCTGGTGCCGGAGGGGTTATTTGCATTGGTGGTGGTATTGGCAGTGGTGTTAATCTGGTTGATGCTGGCTCTGAGAGTTCTGCCGGCGGCGTTAGTGCTGGCTTGGCTGGCGCCGCCTGGATGGCTATTGGTGGCGACTCCGTGGTAAAGGCACCGGCGGCACTCCAGGCACTACGGCTATTGTCGCTGATGGCTCTAACCTTCCAGTAGTAGGTGGTATCGTGGTCCAGGCTCAGGTCACACTGCCAGGCGGTGGTGGAGAGGGCATAATCATCCTTCTTGATGATTGAGGGATAGGTAAAATTGGCATCGGTGGATACCAGCAGTTCGTAGGCATCCGCCCCGGCAACGGCAGTCCATTGAAAGACCGGTTTTACCGGCACCCCACTGGCACCAGCCTGGGGGATTTCCAGCCTGAGGGCGATAGCTTCGGTGTCCAGGCTGGTGGTGAAGGACCACTTTTCTGACCAAGGGCTGAGTACCGGGGCACTGGCTCTCACCCGCCAGTAGTAGGTAGTGGCTGGCTCAAGGGCGGGTACACGGGCGGAACTGGCTTTGGTATTATCCTCAAATCCACTGGGGACAGAGGAGAGGTCGGTATCATAGTCAAGCTGCCACTGGTAGCTGTCAGCGCCCTCCAGAGTTTCCCAGTCAAGGCTGATATTTCTGATGGTGTGGTCAATGATACTGCCGGTACCTGACGCCTTGTTGTCCGGTGAAGTGACTGTAACCGGCGAGGTTAAAGTATCTTTGAAGGTTATCAACCTGATATTGGCCGTGTCAATTGACCATAATCGGTGGTCGGATTGCCACAGCCCGGATAGTTTGGCGCCATCACTGAGACCGCGGGTTACGGTTTGGAATGTTGGGCCGAGGGAATATGTCGGGTTGAGGCAGCGTTCCGTGCCACCATCGGCGTTAGAGTTGGCGGCGTACAGTGTGCCGTCACTGGCTACCGTGAGCTGATTGAGCCTGGCACCATCGGGCAGGGTGCTATCTATGCTTTCCCAGTCGGTGCTGGTGCCAATGATAAAGCGGTAGACTCCTTTGCCGTCGTCGCTACTGGCGGCATAGACAGTGTTGTTGCTGTCAAAGTCAGGGTCGAAGACAACGGTTATGGGGTCGGTGAGGGGTGGGGAGGCAGCGTCCGTAGGCAGTGGCTCAAATGAGGTACCGTTATTATCTGACCAGTAAACCCAGCCGTTGGTATTCCCTATCAGGATAGTCTCATCCTGTTCATAGTGGGGTGATAGGGCTATGGAGTTGAGCGTTTGGCTGCCCGCGGTGGCTCCTTCGGAATAGAAAAAGCCGCTATTGGTGGTAAGGTAGACCAGTCCATTACTGCCATCATGGCTGCCGATGAACAGGGTGGTATCGTCAACTACCACCCAGGTATTAACGGGAATGGTGGCCTGGGTGGCGGGGTCGTGGGTGAACTGGCATCTGAAGTCCTGGCCGTTATCGGTTGACTTCCAGATTGCCGGCTTGCCGTCGCTTTGGCCAGCGATAAATACTGTCTGACTGTTATCCCCATATTGTGGAGGAAGGTCAACCAGGTTGATACTGTCTATATCAGCCAGGGCGCTGGCTAGTATCCTTTGCCATGTATCACCGCCATCGAGACTCCGCCACAGGCTGTACTTACCGCCAAAGGTGAGCATGAAAAGGGTATTATCCTGGCTATATCTGGGGGACGGTGCCAGGTCAACGATAGTGCTGATATCAGTGTCAATCAGGCTAACCTGATTCCAGGTATCACCGTTATCCTGGCTTACGGAGAAGGCGCTTTCATCACCGCTGGTAGCGGCATATGCCTTGCCGGTGTCACTGAAATCGGGTGCCATAAGCACGCAGGTCTGGGACCCTCCGGTTGGCTCTTTATGGCTCCTCTTCCAGCTCTCGCCGCCGTCAGCACTGAAGTAGGTCTGGGCACTATCGGCAGCACCGGCCAGGATGCTGATGGTCGGGGCCTCACCAGAAACCGCCAGTCCGGTAACATCAATGTTGCTCAGACCGCCGGCAGAGCCAGTATTCAGGTCGGTAGCGGCTGAGTCGCTCGGTGCTTGGGCACCGCTGACTTTGTAGACATCCCCTTCGCCGGTGTCGGTGTCGATAGCCACAAACTGGACGCAGCTTCCCGAACTGATATCGGAGTCATAGTCTCCGGGGAAGGCAATAGCGGCTGGGGCAGCTACAGCAACCGGAGTGGGGATTCCTGAGTTGTCCTTATCCAATCTGGCGTTGCCTATGGTAGTGCCCCAGCCGGCATCGCCAATTTTGGTGGTGACCAGGGTGTCAGTCTCATCGGTTATCACCGCCACAAGCTGGCGGTCAGCCGTGTAGTTGGGCGAGAAGGCCACCGCATAGACGTCATAGCTGCCGAGGTTGGTATCTGTCCAGCCGGGGGTAATATCCTGCTCATCCAGGGTATAGACCCCACCGAACTCAGTGATATCGGTGTCTCTGGTGCCAATGGCGATAATATTGTGGTTCAGCCAGGTAACATCAATTGAGGTTATTTCTATATTGTTGCTTCCAGCCCCGCCTGGGCTTGCTGGCAGCGAATAGAAGGTCTTACCGCCATTGGTGGACCGGTAGACCGCCGACGAAGTGGCGTAATATATGGTGCTGGTATCATTGGGTGGGGTAGCTATACCAACTATGGCATCCTGAACATTGCCGGTATGTGACCAGCTGCGGCCATCGTCTGTAGAGTGGTACAGAGTGTAGGTGAGAGCTTTGCCGTAGGCATATAGTGTACCGTTGCTGGCTATGGTCACGTGCTGTACATCAGAGCCATCAGCCAGCACCCAGTTTCCTCCCTTGCCTTCGGTGGGGATATTGACTTTGGTCCATCTGACGGCGTCCGCAGACGCCGCCGCCGCTGGATGGGTGAGGACGGCTGCGGTGTTAAGGCTTAATAGTGAAATCAGCGCCGTAGTCAGGATATATATTTTCAGGTGTGGGCACTTTATGAAATTTATCTTTGTTACGGATTTTGACTTTGCCACATGGCGAATTTTACTCTCGTCGTGCGGTTATGTCAATAGCTACACGATTGTATTGACAATTCATGACAACCATGTATATTATTCAAACGTATTCTCAGGGGAGGTGACAGCATGCCAGAAATATTTAAATCGCTGACCACAATTAGTGCCTGGACACTGTTTATCATCGGTTGGATCTCATTGATAGCGGGATACTTTTACGTGGCGGGAATTTACCTGGATTGGGGTTTTGCCGAGATAAAGAATGGAATGCCACCGGTATGGATGCCTTTGGTAGGCGGCTTCATATGCCTGGCTCTATCGGCAGTTATCATGAAACTCAGGCATAGCATAGGATAAATTAAGAACGTTTGCCATTAGGTGTACGTTGAGCAAGTTCAGGTATGAGTATATACTGAAATTGAGGATACCGGGAATCAAGGGGTAATCATGGAGACAGACTTCGCCGAGATTGATGAAGGCACTGGCTATGTCGGCTATCAAGAAGCCCTGGCTCTTGTCTGTTCAAATGTCCAGACGGTGGGGGTTGAAGAGATACCGCTCGTTTTGTGTGTTGGTCGCGTAGTGGCTGAGGACCTGGTGGCTCTGGTGAGTTACCCCACAAGTGATGTATCGCTTAAGGATGGCTTTGCTGTTAAGTCTGAGGATGTGGCTGGTGCTTCCATGCAGCAGCCGATACGCCTGCGGGTGGCTGGCTCAGTATTCGCTGGCTCCAGCTTTGGAGGGGAGGTGACACCGGGCAATACCGTTAAGGTCTGTTCTGGTGCGCCCATACCCCGGGGGGCGGATGCCGTGGTAGCTGGCGAGTTCTGTGAGGAAGTATCAACGGAAGAGGTTTGCATTAAGGCCAATGCGGAAAGCGGGCGGAATGTGCTTCGTGCTGGAGGTGAGATAGAAGCTGGCGCAACCATTGCCAGGAAGGGGGAGGTGCTTCTGCCCGGTTGCCTGGGTCTCGCGGCTGCCGCCGGGATAAGCCTTATCAGGGTCTATCGTCGACCGAGGGTCGCTGTTGTGGGTGTCGGAGATGAGGTGGTGGTTCCTGGGGGACGCCTTCGCCCCGGCCAGCTCTACGCCAGTAACCTGGTCACTATGGGGGCTTGGCTGGCTTCTTTCGGCATCCCTCACGATACGTCGGTAGTCAAAGACAGCAAATCTGCCATTAAGCAGGAACTGATGAATCACCTGCCGGGTGTCGATGCCATTATTACCAGTGGCGGTGCCTGGGGAAGCGACCGTGAGCTTGTTGTTGGCGCACTTGATGAGCTTGGCTGGCAGGAGATATTCCACCACGTTCGCATGGGACCGGGTAAGGGCATAGCCTTTGGGTTATGGGAAGGCAGGCCGGTGTTTTGCCTGCCGGGTGGGCCGGCCAGCAATGAGATGGCTTTCCTGCAGATTGCCCTTCCCGGGATACTGCGCATGGGTGGGGAAAACAGTCATCCTTTACAGACTGTTTCCGCCAGGCTTACTGAGGAACTGAGGGGTCGCCACCGGGCGTGGACGGAGTTCAAGGATGCCACGCTGTCCTGTGATTCTGAGGGGAATTATACGGTCAGGCTGTATAGAAACAGGAGCCGTTTGCAGGCGATTGCCAGCGCCAGCTGTCTCGTCTGTATTCCAGAGGGTACCGAGTGCGTGAATCTTGGTGAGGTTGTCCCTGTTCAGATTCTGGCGCCGCGTCTGGAGGATATACGGGTGGAGGATTGAGTAAAATAGAGGGTCTCCCGGGTTAAAAAGAGAGCCCCCCGAATTTCGGGGGGCTCTCGGAGTATCAGGAAAGTTGTCCGTCAAGGCAGTTTTAGACCTGTCGTCTGGTCCTGACTATCAGGACAATCAGCGCAATCACCAGTACAGCACCGATGATGATTATCGCCAGTAGCAAGCCTTCTGAGATGGCCGGTTCCGTTACCTTTTCGGCTTCCTGAACCACAACCTTCGTTTCCGGTACCTTGATTTCCGGAATCGTTATTTCCGGTACCTTGATTTCCGGAATCGTTATCTCAGTCGGTTTTTCCTCTGCTGCTGGAACGGCTACGGTGAAGTTGGCGATGGTTGACCAGCTGCCAATATTCGGCGCGGTAGCCCTGACTCTCCAGAAATAGGTCTGGCCGGTTTCAAGCGTTACGTCGGGGGCGATACCGGTTTCCGAAAGATTGGTTGAAAATAGCGGTACCGCGAAGGTGGTAACCGAATCCAGCTGGAACTCGTATTCCGTGGCTCCCTCTACCGGGCTCCAGGAAAAGGCTGGCTTGGTGCCCACATTGGTAGCGCCGTTGACCGGCGAGGAAATCTGGGGTACGCTGGCAGCTCCGGACTCGATGACGAGACTGCGCAACGGTGACCACTGGCTGTAGATGGGCCCTGTCCACGGAGGCCCGGTACCATCGGTACCATATAAGGCGGATACCCTTACCTTCCAGTAGTAGGTCTGGCCGCCTACCCACTCAAACTGCCTGCTGCTGCCCAAACCATTAGAATAAGGCATGTAACCAGTTTGATAGGGTCCTACCAGCACTACGCCGAAGGGGCCGGGGTTGGGGATGTTTATTGAGGCGACTTGGTTAAAGCCCTTCGGGTCGGTGTAAATCGCGAGTTCGTATATCTGGGTATTCAGCGATGGCCTGTTCCAGTTGAAGGCAACGTCTGACGAGCGGCCGGTTACCGGGTTCACCGATACCAGTGTGCCGTCTGCCGGTCCGGTAACCTCCGGGTATATATCTACCAGGGTGTCCTGGTAGCTTCGCACGCCAGCAGCATTGTTGGCGTACCATATCTTGTTGGAGCCGGTGCTTACCTTCAATATGGAAACTGCCCCGTTGTCCTGCGCGCCTGTGTCTGTCATCGTGCTCCACGACCAGCCACCGGGTCCTAGCGGGTTAAGACACCTCTGGACAATGACGCTGGCACCATCGTTGGTGCTCACGTAGAGGGCGCCGCCCACATAGGCGATGCCCGTGGAAGCAGCAATGTTCGTCTTGATGGCAACCCACTCCGCCATGGGCGAGCCGCCGACTGTCCACTGGTATACCCCGTTACCGGCGGCGGTGCCGGAGGCGAGTATCTTGTCGCCGGCATCCAGGCCGGTGGCGAGTACCTGGACATTATTAGCGGCAGGAGGTAATTTGATGGGGTAGATTATCCTGAACCAGGTCTCGTTGCCGTCAGTCGTGTAGGATACGTGACCCTGATTGCCGCCGGCAATCAGCTTGTCCTCAGCGATGCTGTAAAGAGTGACTACGGCGTCGCCGCTAAGCTCGGGGGTCACCGGCGGGTCCCAGGTGAAGCCGTTGTTGACGCTCTTCACTACGGTGGTGGCGTCGCCAACGTAGACGACGTCATCGTTCTCGGCCGCCAGGTCGGTGATACCACCGGCACTAACAACGGCGGTGTAGCCATACCACCTCTCATCGCCGGCTGCGGAGGTGTAGAAGATGGCGGTGCCGCCAACGTCGGCGACGTAGAGGATATCACTGTCGGCGGGGGTACCGCGCACGATATAGCCATTGATGTTGTTTATAGTGAGTACCCTCTCAAATGAGCCCATTACCCCGCGGTACACGGAGGTCTCAGCGGTGTCATGGGCACAGACGTATACCTTGCCGGCGTCCTCCGTGACATACATATCGTCGATGACATAAGGGTAACCGCTGTCTATGAGTGAGCGGTCGTTCCAGCTCAGCCCGTTGTCACGGGAGATGGAGAAAGCCGAGGCAGCACCCCGCTTGGAGCCGAGCACATCCTCGCCGTTCCAGGTGACGATGACCTGGTCGTTAACCAGGACGGTCGGTGCTACACTGTCAATGCCGATTTCCTTGTCGGCGCGGGAGGGCCGAACGGTTGGTGTTGCTGCCAGCGGGTCGGCGCTGCGGAAGACGGTGTTGCCGTCAAAAGAGCCGGCGACCAGGTCCGTCCCGTTGAAGTCAACGCTGTTGATGGCAGCGACCCTCATTTGTATGGGAGTCGAGGTGTCGTCGCAGCGGAAGATACCGCCAGCTTCAACAGCGTTGTCGAGGACGGAACAGCCGGCGAAGTAGACGCGCGAGACGTCATCACCGCCCACGAAATCCGGGGCGAGAGCCAGGTCAGCCGCCTGAACCACGAATGCGGTATTGGCGGCAGCGGCTGTCACCACGTCTACCGGGTAGCTGGTGGATAGGCCATTCCATCTCTTCAGGTTGAAGCTGACAGTATGTAGTTGAAGTTTTGCCTTCCCAACACCGGCACCACCGACATAGTTACCGATGACCGCCCCCGTGAAGTCGGCGGCGAAGCTGGGCGAGAACGCGAACGCCCAGAAGTCATCTATTTCTGTGGCGCCCAGTCCCGTCGTCCAGACGGGGCCGATATTGACGACGTTTCTCCAGGCGGGAGAGGCGGCATGCAGGTCATAGATGAAGAGCCCGGGGGTGTCATTGTCGCCGAGGGCGCCAACCCGGCCGGGGCAGGCGATATAGCGGATGCCCGGGGAGACCCGCGGTGAGATTTGCAGGTCGTGGATGGTATTAGCGACACCACCGACACCCGTGATTATACCCAGGGAGCCGAAGTTGGTGCCGCCGTCGGTGGAGACATAGATAGCGGTGCCCGCAGCGATTTGAGCGGTGGTGCCATCAGCGACCACCACGATATTGGGGTCGTCAGGGGCAACCGCCACTAACTGGGTATTGGTAATACCCAGACCCACTGCGGTCGGCGTGATGTCCGTCCACGTCGCGCCGGCATTATTGGACTTGTAGAGTTTCGCGGTGGTGTCGGCGACTGCAGTACCAAGATCAGTCCAGGTAGCGGTGGCGTAGCTGTAGTTACCGAAGTTAACGGCGGTGGTATCACTGATAATACTGAATACACCAGCGGTGGCAGTGCTGCCGACTTCTATAACGTTGGTAACGTCCTTGATGCCGGTGTCATTCAGGAACGGTGTCACCACAGCGGTCGTTGGTAAAGTGGTATTTGCGGTACCAACAAAGGTCATGGTACCGGCGGTTCCCAGAGCCTGAGTACGAGCCACGCCGTTTTCATTGATGTATTCGACGGCCAGTGTCTCACCGGCAGCCAGACCAGCTGTAAAGTTTGTGGTACAAGTGGCTGTGGCTGTCTCGGCACCCCGTATCAGACCGACGGCGTATACGGTCATGCCGTCGCTGGCAACAGCGAAGTCGAGAATCTCAAGGCCAGGCACAAGTTGACTGGCGGGTGGCCCGGGTATACCCTCGTCGTTCCACTGTAGCGGATCGGCGGCTGAAGCCGGGGCGGCTATCACGAGCAGGCTCGCCAGCAACACCACGATGAGGCCAACACCCCATATTTTAGTTATTTTATTTTTCATCGACCTTTATTTTTTCCTCCTTAAATTTAGGTCTTTTTTGGTTTCCTAATATACTCACATCCCCATAAACAGGCATGTCATTTTTCATACCCCTTTATAGAGATACATATCCTTAGAATCTATTTTTAGAGCCTTATAGCTCTATCCCCCTTGCGGGCTGTCAGCGTGGCATCACCTCCTTTCAATTGCATACCCTTAGCAAGGTATACTTCATATTCATTATGACATAAAATCTTCATTTGTCAACCCTTCTAGCTGCTAATTTACATAAATTAGGTAAAATTATCTTTAATTAACCTTATTTATTCACTGAGTTTGATGCCAGCCAGCGTTGCAGGTTATTCAATATGAATTTTACCGGCTAAATATTAAGAGAATATTAAGGAAGTCGGTAAACAGCGGTTAAATAATTACCGGAGCATTCCGGGCAAATCATTGAAGGGGACTGTTTTCTGCCGGGCATTGGCCATGTCCCGCACTGTCGCCGTACCTGTTTTTATCTCCTCATCGCCGATAATCACCGCGTAGCGGACACCCAGCGAGTTGGCCTGTCTCATCTGGGCTTTCAGGCTCTTTCTGCCCGCGGCGGCTACGGTGCTGATTCCCGCCTGCCGGAGACGGGAGGCGAGCCTGGTTGACTCATCCCTGGCTTCATCACCCGTATAAGCGATGAACACCTGCACCCCGGGCGGGGCGGGGATGGCAATTTCCTGTTTCTTGAGGTTGAGTATTATCCGCTCTATGCCGGCGGCAAAACCAATGGCTGGTGTGGGCTTGCCCCCCAGCTCTTCAATCAGGTCATCATATCTGCCCCCGCCGCCGAGGGTGCTCTGGGCGCCGCCTGCCCCCGGCTGGACTTCAAAGACTGTCCTGGTGTAATAGTCCAGGCCGCGTACCAGACGGTGGTTGACCGTGAAGGGTATTTCCAGCAGCTCCAGGTATGACTTCAGCTGGTTGAAGTGCGACTCGCAATCAGTACAGAGATTGTCAACACTTCTGGGGGCGGCTCTGGCGGTTCGCTGGCATGGCGGCTGTTTGCAGTCAAGGAGGCGGAGGGGGTTTCGGTTGAGTCTGACCTGGCAATCCCGGCAGAGGCTTTCGGCATCGCATGTTTTATAATAGTCCTTCAGGATGTTTAAATAGCCGGGGCGGCACTGCTTACAGCCGATGCTGTTGAGCTGTAATGACAGATTTTGAAGGTTGAGAGACAGGAAGAATCGCCAGGCCATATCAATAACCTCGGCGTCAAGGGAGGGGTCATCATCACCGATAGCCTCGCAGCCAAACTGGTGGTGCTCTCTTAGCCTCCCTGCCTGGGGTCTCTCGTACCGGAAGATAGATGCCAGGTAATATAGCTTTACCGGCTGTAGCAGGTTGTGCAGCCCGTGTTCCAGATAGGCCCGGCATACTGGCGCTGTTCCCTCCGGTCTGAGTGTTACTTTCTTGCCACCTTTATCGGCAAAGGTATACATTTCCTTTTCCACGATGTCTGTTCCCTGTCCCACACTGCGGGTGAACAGCCCGGTCTCTTCAAAGGTGGGAGAGTCAAGGCGCTGATACCCGTAGAACTGGCAGGTAGCAACGGCCCTTTGCTCTACAAAGCGCCAGTAGGCTTGTTCCTCCGGTAAAATGTCTGAAGTCCCGCGCACTGCCTGGTACAATACTTTATCCCCTCATTCTTTTCTTAAGGCTAGAATACAGTATTATGACTCTATTTGTAAAGGAGTGTCGTTTGAAAGTCCACCCCCTCCCCCGTTTCTTATCTTTTCCCACCCGCCGCCCTCGCGGCATCAGCGGCTTATCCCGTAAGATGTACTCCCCTCCCCAATATGAGAGAAAGAGAGCAAACCTCATCCCCAAATGGGGAGTAGCCAGCGGAGAGGGGCGTCAGCCCCTCTCAAAAAACTTCCCCCCTTCCTTTGGTAAAGGAAGGGGGCTAGGGGGATGGATTTCTCAGGGGGACACCGGGGGTGATGTAGACAAAAAAATACCTCTTTTCAAGAGTGGGGGAAAAGGGGGGAATATTTACGGGCTAAGCCATGGGTGATACGAGGGCGGCAGGGTGGGATTAGATTACAAACGAGGGGGGACACGGGGGGTGGGGCTACTGATAATCTAAAGGCTTATTTTACACGGGTAGCCTTTTGAGCTATACTGAAAATACGATTTTTCTATGTTGTTAGAGTGCCAAGAACTTGAAAATTCAGGCTTGTGGTGCGGTGTAATGGATTTCGATAAACTTCTGGAGAAGGCCGGGAAGTATCTTGCGCCGGAGAAGATGGCTGTCGTGGAGGCTGCCTACAGGTTTGCCGCCGAGAAGCATCAGGGTCAGGTACGTATGTCGGGGGAGCCTTATCTGGAGCACCCATTACAGACGGCCATGATACTGACCGAGCTTCAGCTTGATGCCGGCTCTCTGGCGGCAGCCCTGCTGCATGATATTCCTGAGGACTGTGGTCTGCCTATTGCCGAGATTGAAGCCAGGTTTGGCTCGGAGATAGCCAGACTGGTTGATGGCACCACCAAGCTGGGTAGAGTTTCGTTTCCGGCCACGGGGGTAGTAGCTGCCAGTGCAGCGCAGGCGGAGAACCTGAGGAAGATGCTGGTGGCCATGGCTGAAGACCTGCGGGTGGTATTTATCAAGCTGGCTGACCGCCTGCACAATATGCGTACTCTGGACGCTCTGCCACCCGACCGCCAGCTTGGCATTGCCCAGGAGACCCTGGAGATATACGCTCCCCTGGCTGACCGCCTGGGGATATGGGAGCTGAAGTGGCAACTGGAAGACCTGTCCTTCCGTTATTTACAGCCGGAGAAGTATCGCCGGATTGTCAGGTCGGTTGCCAACCGGCGCACCCAGCGGGAGAAATTCATAGCCCGGGCAATTGAGGTTCTGAGAAGAGAA
>CAYWRT010000007.1:0-35162 GCA_964460815.1 uncultured Dehalococcoidaceae bacterium | reverse complement strand
CCTGAATAACCACCGCCACCCCATCTGCCTTAATGCCCTCAACAATGGCGTCAGCAATCTCGGTGGTCATCCGTTCCTGAACCTGCGGGCGCCGGGCAATTGTTTCCACCACACGGGCCAGCTTGCTGATACCCACGATACGTCCCTCGGAGTTGGGGATATAGCCTACGTGGGCGATACCGTAAAACGGCAGGAGGTGATGCTCACACATCGAATAAAAGGGGATGTCCTTTAAAACCACCATTTCCCGGTGTCCCAGCTCAAAACCCACATCTAAATCATCCTTGGGGTCCTTGTCCAAGCCCATGAAAAGCTCGGCATACATCTCCGCCACACGCGCCGGAGTATCCCTGAGCCCCTCACGACCGGGGTCTTCCCCGATGGCTTCAATAATATCGGTTACCGCTCTCTTAATCTTTGCCTCGTCAAACATGCTCACTCTCCTTATATCGTACTGCCGATATTAAGAACGACCGTAACCCGGCTTCAGCACAGCAGTTTCAATTCATCGCCTCTCTATGGTAGCCCCGACTAGCTCCAGCCCAGGGACCGCTCCACTGTTGCTAAGTCAGCCGGGAGCTCAAGAAATGGCGCCGCTTTCTTCAGGGCAGTTTCCGTGTCCTTGAGTCCGGTGCCGGTAACCACACAGGCTATTATTTTCTGTGAGAAGTCCATCCCCTTCCCTGAGAGCTTGATGAGGCCGGCCAGAGAGGCGCCTGAAGCCGGCTCACCGAAGATTCCAGCCTCGGAGGCCATGAGCTTCTGGGCAGACAGGATTTCTTCGTCACTGACCAGGTCTATAATGCCACCGGATTCATCACGAGCGGTGGTGGCCTTTTGCCAGCTGGCGGGGTTGCCGATGCGTATCGCCGTAGCCACCGTCTCCGGATTTTCAATGGCATGGCCCCGGACAATGGGTGCCGCCCCTTCGGCCTGAAAGCCCATCATCCTGGGCTTCCTGGCTGCTTTACCCGCCTGATAGTACTCCACAAAGCCCTTCCAGTAAGCGGTAATATTCCCGGCGTTCCCCACCGGGATGAAGAGATAGTCCGGGGCGTCGCCGAGAATATCAATAATCTCAAAGGCGGCCGTTTTTTGTCCCTCTATGCGGTAGGGATTAAGCGAGTTTACCAGCGTTACGGGGTGCTTCTCGGTGATACTCAACACGATTTTTAGAGCCTGGTCAAAATTACCGTCAATAGCGACTATTTTCGCCCTATGGACAATGGCTTGAGCCAGCTTGCCCAGGGAGATATTGCCCCGGGGTATGATAATAATACAACTGAGGCCGCAGTACGCGGCGAAAGCGGCGGCGGAGGCACTGGTATTACCGGTGGAAGCGCAGATTATGGCCTGGCTGCCGTCTTCCACTGCCTTGGCGACGGCGACCACCATGCCTCTATCCTTAAAGGAGCCGGTGGGGTGGCACCCCTCCAGCTTGAAATACAGCTCACCACAGCCGAGTTTTTTCGCCAGCCGGTCACACCTGACCAGAGGGGTATCCCCCTCCCCAATCGTAAAAATGGGAGTATTGGCTGTAATCGGCAGATAGTCTTTGTACTGAAGAAGGACTCCGTGTTTCATCTTTAGCTGTATACTCCCATATCTAAGGATATTCCACTCACTTCTTTTACTAAATCCCCTAACTGGCTCTTTATATCACCTAATTCACCTGTTACATCCTTAATAGACTTTAGTTGTTCCACTAACTCAAAATGGGCACATTGCCATTTTTATCTAACCTCCCTCTATTTCCTCGACCCGGATAAAGTTGCTTATTTCCCTGACCACTTCAAGTCGCTCCAGCTCGCCGAGAGCCTTCTGCATGGCCTTCTCCCGGGCCGGATGTGTCATAATGACTATTTCCGCTGTTTGTGTCTCTTCGTCTGACTCCGGCTGTATCGCCGAGGCAATACTTATCTTATTATCGCCGAAAACCGTGGCAATCTGCGCCAGGACACCGGGCTGGTCGGCAGCGCTCAACCTTACATAATATTGCGTTACAATTTCAGCCATGGGCTTGACCTTCTTGCCTGACTCAAGTTTCGGCACGGACTTACTGCCAACGCCAAGGGCAATCTTCCGGGCTGATGAGACAATGTCGGCGATGACGGCGCTGCTGGTCGGCCTGGCACCGGCACCCTCGCCAAAGAAGAGCACCTTACCCGCCAGGTCGCCTTCGACCTGAACGGCATTGTAGACGCCATCTACCTTGGCCAGGAAGGAGTCTTCAGGGATGAAGACCGGGTGAACACGCGCTTCAATGGAGCCTTCGCTCTGCTTGGCGATAGCCAGCAGTTTAATGGCAAAACCCAGTTCCCGGGCGTAGCGGAAATCGCGGCTGGTGAGCCGGGAAATTCCCTCACAGTAAATATCCTCGGGTCTCACCTGGCTCTGAAAGGCCAGGGAAGCCAGGATTGCCAGCTTATAATGGGCATCAACCCCCTCAATATCATTGGCTGGATTGGCTTCAGCGTAGCCCATCTCCTGTGCCAGTTTAAGGGCTGAGGCGAAGTCCATACCTTCCCTCGCCATCCTGGTGAGGATATAGTTGGTAGTGCCGTTGATTATGGCGTAAATACCGCTTATCTCGTTGGCCACCAGGTCATGCTTGAACGGGGCAATTAAGGGGATGCCGCCACCGACACTGGCTTCGTAGTGCAGACCCACCCCGTGCTGTTGGGCTAGAGCTATCAGTTCTGTGCCGTGTTTGGCAATAACCTCTTTGTTGGAGGTAACCACATGCTTGCCGCCGGATATGGCTTTCTGCAGGTACTCCAGGGCCGGGTGTTCACCCCCTATCGCCTCGACGACTATATCTATACCGGGTTCCTGGAAAAATTCGTCATCATCCGTGGTGAAAAGCTGAGAGGGCATCTGGCGTGCCTGCGGTCGGGACAAGTCCTGTGGTAGCACCTTCACCTTCCGCAGGGCAAGGGGACAGCCGACTTCTTCCGCCAGCTTTTTCGACTTGTCTGTTAAAACCCTGGCTACCTGCCCGCCAACAACCCCCAGGCCCATCAGCCCGATGCCAATGCTTTGTTTTTTCATCTTCAATACCTCTGGTTCGGTCCTAACCCCCCGCTGCCCGCTCTATCGCCCATGCCTTCTTCTCGTAGTCCAGATAGCTATCATCTATATCATCCTGACTGAGGTCAATCCAGAGCTTGGAGACCCAGTTATTATATTCCAGAGAAAGCAGATAGTCCCGGTCATCAGTCTCAAGCTGCCTGTCATCATCCCTGTCCAAAACCTTAATCAGCCAGTAGCAGCCTTTGGTCGTTACCGTCTCATCGCGGATTGGTTCACTCCACACCCCTATCTCAACCTCCGGGTTAAAAACATACTCGTCAAAGGCAGGACTTATCTCGTCCTGGCCCACCAAACCCAGTTCCCCTTTCTGTTTTTGGGACTTCTCAAACTGGGAGAGTTCTTCCGCCAGAGTAGCCAGGTCCTCCCCGGCTTCCAGCCTGGCTCTCACATCCTGCGCTTCTTCTTCACTGCCCAGCAGGATTGCCTGTACCTGGGCCTCTTCCTCATATTGCCTTTCCTGGACCCTGATAAGCCAGTAGCCTACCTCCTTGCTTTTTTCTTCGTCATACCTCGGCTGGCTTAGCACCTCGACCTCAGCACTGAAGGCATACTCTCCGGGTACCGAACTGCCCAGCAATGCGGCCAGGACGCCCTCCGGATGCCAGCCGACATCGCCTTTATTATTTTTAGTATAATTATCCAGGGAGAACTCTTCGGCAAGCTCTGTGAAGTTCTCACTGTTCTGCAATCTGGTCCTGATCTCAAGCGCCTGGCTCTCACTTTCCAGCAGCATAGCCATTATGTGCACCTGCTTGTCCGATACCGGCACCTGCGCGTCAAAATACTCATCATACAGCCTGTCCCGCAGCATCTGGCTCCTGACCAGGTCCAGGCTGGCATCATTTATTTGAATATCAGAACCCTTCAGTTGCTCTCTGGCCTCGTCATCGCTAACACTGATGTTGAGTTGTGCCGCTGCCCGCTTGATTAATTCATTCTGTTCAATTTCCCTTATCACGCTGTCAGCTATATTCTGTATATAATCAGCCGACTGCCCCTCACCACCGATTTTGAGCAAATCTATATAGTAACTCATGTCAAATTCAGTATCATACACTCTGATGACGGTCTGGTGCATGGGACGATACATCTCCCAGTACCATCCGAACAACACCATTAAAACCACAACGACAATGATACCAATCCCCGTAATGGTAATAAGGCGCTGCCGCCTCTGCTGACGCTTGAACTGTGAAAGCTGACGCCGGGTATATTCACGCGGGGGTTTCTCTGCCTTCTTTTTCTTAGCCAAACCTTCACCTCTTGCTTAAGAGAATCGCATACTGTCCCTATATTTATAATGCATAAGCCGATTCTTTTCAAATCAGGTTGTGGCCGGGCCCCGGCAGAACCAGTTTAAGGCAGGCGTATGGCTTCGTCCCGGGTAGAAAATCATGCCTGATGACCTCTGATGAGTGACCTTCTCTTACTTTTTCCACACGATGTGGCATTGCCACTTTGGTGAACTCTGGGGAAAATCAGACCTGAAATGGGCTCCCCGGCTTTCTTCTCGGAAAAGCGCTGCTTCCGTTAATAGCCGCCCGGTCAATATCAGGTTGCTCAGCTCATGGGAAGGCTGGTCGGTGGGCTGGCGCAATGAGGACTGCCAGGCTGCCAGGACATTGGCCGCCTGGTCCAGGCCTTCCTGGTTGCGGATAATACCGACCTTGTCCCAGTGCAACTGCTGTAAAGTAGTGAGGCTGGGTACCGGCACTGTCCTGGGAGTTGGTCTCTGGCTCAATGAACAGCGAATTTCCCGGTTCTTACCACCAGATGCCTTCGGTTTGGTTTTACCTCTGGTTCTCTCGATAATCCTTCTGCTGAACACAATTGCTTCAAGGAGCGAGTTTGAGGCCAGACGGTTGGCACCGTGAACGCCGGTGCAGGCAACCTCGCCAGCGGCGAATAAGCCAGCTATATTGGTTTCTCCCCAGCTGTTGGTTTTGATACCGCCAATCATGTAGTGGGCGGCTGGTGCCACCGGCACCCTATCCTTGGTAATATCCAGTCCGTGGTCAAGGCAGAAGCGGTAAATATGGGGGAAACGGGTGGTAACAGTGTGTGGCGGCAGATGGGTGACATCAATAAAGACCCTGTCGGAGCCCGTTTTCTGCATCTCATAGAGTATATTGCGGGCGACCACATCTCTCGGCGCCAGGTCGCCCTGCGGGGTGTAGTCGGTCATGAAACGGTAGCCTTCAACATTACGCAGTATGCCCCCTTCACCTCTTACTGCTTCCGAGATGAGAAACGGGGGTACGCCGGGAAGGCGCAGGGCGGTGGGGTGGAACTGGAAAAATTCCATGTCAATAATCTCGGCGCCGGCATTAAAAGCGAGAGCTACGCCGTCACCGGTGGCTACATCCGAGTTGGTATTGTACTTGAATAACTGCCCGGCGCCACCGGTAGCCAGAATCAGGAAGCGGCATTCAAACTCCTCAACAGTGCCGGTGCGGCAGTCGAGGGATTGTATTCCGGTAACCCTCTCTTTTTCTACCAGAATCTTGGTAGCCAGGAAATCTTCAAGCACCTGAATCTTGGAGGAACGCACCTCCCGGCTCAGGGTGACTTCAATATATTCACCGGTGGCATCACCCCCGGCATGCAGGACACGGGGCACACTGTGGGCTGCCTCCATGGTGAGGGCAATCTCGCCATCGAGGGTGTCAAATGGCACCCGGTAGTCAACGAGGTCGGCAATGCGAGCCGGGGCTTCATTCGCCAGGATATGTACCGTTTCCTCGTCAGACAGGCCATCGCCGGCGTTTACGGTATCTAGCGAATGAAGCCCCGGGGAATCATCCTTGCCTATAGCCGCGGCAATGCCCCCCTGAGCATATTTGGTATTGCAGTCATCAATGCTGCCCTTGGTGATAACGAGCACACTGCCCTGCTCTTTGGCCAGCAGGGCGGTGTAGAGTCCACCGATACCACTGCCCACCACGATATAGTCATATTGGTTCATTACTATCCCCCCTGGCTAGACTATCCGCCCTGCTCCGGGAATGTACTTCTTCATACCGGGTACGTAGTACTTCAGGTTGTACCATGGTGGTGGGCTAGCGATTGAAACGGGAAATTTCAGTCTAAAGAGCCAAGGTCACAACCCTGCCCACATTTTAACCTAATATAGTGCCGAGGAGGAGATTTGAACTCCTACGAGCTTACGCTCACCACCCCCTCAAGATGGCGTGTCTACCGATTCCACCACCTCGGCATAATCTGGCAGGAGTGCGAGGATTCGAACCCCGGACCGGCGGTTTTGGAGACCGCTGCTCTACCAACTGAGCTACACTCCTGCACTCCCCAGATTATAATCCATTATATCATTATTGTACAAGATAATTAAGGAAGCTCAGGTTGGTGGGTTAAGCGGTTATTTGTATAAGAGGAATAGAATAAACCCCGCCCGGCCCCAGTTCGATAAAGGGGACAGGTTCCACAGGACACCACGATATAGCCATTATGCTATAATGCAGTAAATTGAATATACTGATGCGCTTAAATGTATGCCGCTGGCTGTCCGGCGGAAAGCCCGGCCTGACCGTAAGTTCCAGCCGCAAGGCGGCGATGGGGTGACTTGAAAGGGGGGTTTTTATAGTGACCACTTATCAGCACATCTTTACACCTTTAAAAGTAGGCAGGATGACGGTTAAAAACCGGATTGAGACGGCTCCGGCCATGCCATTTCTGGCAACCATTGATTGCGATGTATCACGAGAATTAATTGAATGGGAAAGGTCGTTCGCCAGGGGGGGCGCCGGTATTGTGACCGTAGGCGACAGTCCTATTAGCAGCGAGATTGCGACGGGGGTCGGGCATATCATTAATCTCGGAATAGATAAGACGGTAGGCTCATTGAACCGGCTTGCGGAAGCCATTCAGAGATACGGTGCCAAGGCATCCATCGAATTGACTTACTTTTCCCCACATATCTACGGCTCGCCTACAGATATGACACTGGAGGAAATCAATAGTCTTATTGAGAGCTATGCCAAAGCGGCTTACCGCTGTATGAATGCCGGCATGGATATGATTATGATTCATGGTGCCCATGGACATTTAATCAGTCAGTTCCTTTCGCCGAGAAGGAATTTACGTACCGATGCTTATGGGGGAGCGTTTAAAAACAGGGCAAGGTTTGCGACCGAGGTACTGGAATCAATCAGGAATAAGGTGGGCGATAGACTGGCGATTGAGTATCGTATCAGCGCTGATGAACTGGTGCCTGGTGGATTAACTCTGGAAGAGCAGCTGGAGTTTGCCAGAGCCATTCAGGATAAAATCGACCTGATACATATATCGGCGGGAAATCTATTCGAACCCGGGTGTTCTTCTTTGATGATTCAACCCACTTATATTCTCCGTGGTGTCAACGTTCATTTTGCCGAACGGTTCAAGAAAGAGCTGAACATACCCGTGACGACAGTCGGTTCCATTAATCTTGAAATGGCGGAGCACATCATCGCCGAGAATAAGGCCGATATGGTGGCCATGAACCGTGCTTTTATTGCCGACCCCGACTGTGTCAATAAGGCTAGGAAAGGCCGGGAAGACAGAATCAGGCCCTGCATCCGCTGCAACACCTGTATTGACCGGACACACCGGTTTTTCTTGCCGCTTCGTTGTACCGTCAATCCGCTGGCCGGGAGGGAAGCGGACTTTGTGAACCTTCCGGCGCCGGCCAAGAAGAAAAAGGTCGTTGTTGTCGGCGGCGGGCCGGCAGGTATGGAGGCGGCGAGAAGGGCTGCCGACCGGGGCCATGAGGTGGTTCTGTTTGAGAAAAGCGCACAGCTGGGTGGGGCTTTGACGATGGCTTCGGCGGCACCCTTCAAAGCGGATATGAAGCAATACCTGGACTGGGCGATACGTACAACGATGGCTACTCCTGATTTGACCGTCAAATTAGGTACCGAAGCCACGCCTGATAGAGTAAAGGCAGAGAACCCCGATGCCCTCATTATCGCGGTTGGTTCCGTACCCGTGATTCCGGAAATGCCCGGGGTCGACCGGGAAAATGTTGTCTGGGCGGGAGATGTGGACCTGGGCAAAGCGAAAGTCGGCGACAGGGTGGTTCTGGCAGGCGCCGGACTGACGGGGTCAGAGACAGCCCTGTACCTGGCACGGCAGGGAAAGAAGGTTACCCTGGTTGATATGCTGCCCCTGGAGCGGATTGACGCCGGTTATCCTTCGGTATATGTTGAGGCTTTACGGAACATGCTGAATGAGCTCAACGTTGACGTTAAAGAAGAAGCCAGGCTGGAGGCCATTACCGGCGTCGGTGCCGTTATCAGAGACAAAAATCGGGAAAGGGTCGAAATACCCTGCGATACCGTTGTTCTTTCTCTGGGTGTCGAACCCCGTACCGAGGTTGTCAATATGTTTGAGGGGCTGGCTCCTGATGTATATGTAGTCGGTGACTGCAATAATCAGAGGGGTAATTTGTATAGCGCCACAGCAGAAGGGTTCTTCGCCGCGATGGATATTTGATGCTTGTTATTACCATAAATCAGGGCTCACCTGCCTTCTACTCTTTTTTCAAAATGTAAGAGCCCATCACAAGGCAGGCAAGTCCTTATATTTATCTCCGCAGCAACCCTTTTGCATTCCGGAAACAGGCTGGAAACCTATTTTACGTATTTCTTCCTCATCTCCTTGTAATTAGCAAAGAATTGCTCGGCATCCTCGTAACCCGCCGCTTTGGCCTTTTCAATCCATGAATCAATTGCTACCTGACAATCTGTGTCCCACGCCGCTGTCTCCGCCGGTGTAGGCTCGATAATTGTTACACCCGCATCACTAATCATCTGCATCGATTCATGCTCACCGGGAACCACCATATCAATCATAACTTCGGAGGCCTCGGCCATTGTCTCCTCCAGTATCTTCTGGTCCGCCGCTGACATGGCATTCCAGGCTTCCTCATTCATCATAAGAACCAGAATTCCGGTGCCCATGGGATAAGTATTATAATATTTCAGGAGCTCCTGAGTGCCGTAATCCGTTACCATGGCGGGGGCCATAAAGCCGGCATCTATCAGCCCTTTATCGAAGTTCATGTACCCCTCTGGAGGCACTACCATCACGCTGGCACCTCCAAAAGCCTTTACTACCTCCGCAGATTCACCGGACGCAGAGACCACCAGACCCTTAAAGTCGGCGGCAGAGCGTATTTCCTTTTTGGCGGAGGCAATGCCCACTGTGGATGTGACACAGGGCCAGAGCATTTTCATTCCTGCAAACTCCTTTGTTACTTCCGGGAGCCTGTAGAATTCCCACCAGAAGTCAAACGCTGCTCGGGCCTCCTCTTCGGTGCGCGAGTGCATGGCGACCGTGGGCAGCCCCGTAATCTGGACCAGTGGGAAAGCGCTGGCAAACATGGCGGGGGTGAACAGCGCAATTTCAGCCACCCCCTCTTTTAATGAGTCCATAGCGGCCGGGTGTGGTACCAGGGTGTTGGATGGATACGTTTCTACCTTGTAGCGCCCCTCTGTCCGCTTCGGGAACTCTTCCGCCCACCACTCAAAGCCCGCCCCAAAAGACTTCCCCTTGGGCATTGTATAAGATAACTTGAGCGTCACGGGCTCTTTAGGGGGTTCGGGAGTTGGCGTTGGAGTTGGTGTTGGTGTCGGCGTGGGAGTGGGAGTGGGAGTTGGTTCTGGCTCAGCACAGGCGGGCAATAGAATCGCCGCCAACAGTACTAAGGTGACCACGGAAATTACTCAATATCTGTTTTTCATTTTCCCTCCTTCCCTTTAATTTCTTCCGTACTAAACTCAAAACAGAACAGTTCCTTGCTTGGCTATTTATTCACATTATATACACCTCCTTTTGTAAAATATATACTGCCAGATTACATTCTACATTGAACAAAGTCAAATATCGCGTCTACCCGATTCCTCCTCCGGCTCTTTTCAGGCAGCCGTACTATCAACGGAACAGACTTATTTCAGGTAATGCCGCCCCCGATGATGATGGCTTCTCCGGTTATGTAATTAGACTGGTCGGAAACCAGGAAATAAACCAGGTCGGCGATTTCTTCAGGTGTGCCGAGCCGTCCCAGCGGTATATGGCCACCCGGCCCTGATTTCTGGGACTCCTTCTCCACGGCTTCAGCCACACTGATACCCTCAGCCTCGGCACTTTTAATGATAGCTTCGTCTCTCAGGTTCGTGCTGAAGGCGCCGGGGTTAATGACATTGACATTTATTTTATACTGCGCCAGCTCCAGGGCCAGGGTTTTCGCCAGTCCCACGGTGCCATGTTTGGAAGCGCAATAAGCGCCACTGCCCGGATACCCCTTCGTGGCCGCCATTGAGGCAATAAGCACTATCTTTTTACCTTCTCCACTGGCAATCATGGTTTTGGCTACCGCTTTAGAGATGAGAAATGAGCCGGTAAGATTTATATCAAGGATAGCTCTCCACTCTTCTTCGGTGAGCTCTACGATTGGTGTCGTCATCGGACCACGAACACCGCCGCAATGAACCAGGATGTCTATTTCCCCGAATCTTTCCAGGGCTTTGGCTACAGCTTCGTCAACCGCTTGACGGCTGCTGACATCGGCTACCACAGCCAGGGCTTCCCTGCCCAGAGCCTTGATTTCGTCAACCACGGTGTCTAAGCCACCCCACCCTTCGTCTCCGGGCCAGATGCTTCTGGGCGCGGCATACTTATCAACCACGACGACATTAGCTCCCTCTCTGGCTAGTCGCAGGGCAACGGCATGTCCCATGCCCCTCTTGCTGGCGGCTCCGGTAACGAGAGCGACCCTGTCCTCAAGGCTGTTCATAGCGATGCTACCTCCTCATGCTAGTAATCTGCAAGGCTAAAGCAAAACGAACCTGTAGCACGGTCAAGCCGTATATCGATTTGATTAAGGCACTCGTTAGATATGCTAAATTCAATAGCAAACTACTCAATAGTATAGATAGTATAGTGCTCATGTATAATCGTGTCAATATATTGCCTGGCACCTCTCTGGTACACACGCTCTGGCGTATGTTAATATTGAAGTTTCCATAAAAATGATGGTGTCACTTGCTCACAATATACTTCGTTGACCGAGGGTTTAGCTAATGGTACAATGCCAGTGTTTTGAAGAATACAGGGTTTGAAGGAGTGAGAAATGGCTGGAGGGTACATGGGAAAGCTCTTGTTCGTAAATCTTTCGACAGGGGAGATAAGAGAGGAGACACCTGATGAGAGCCTCTATCGAGATTTTATCGGAGGCTATGGCGTCGGGGCCAGGATTCTCTACAGTCATCAGAAGGGTGGGGTGGACCCGTTGGGACCGGAGAACACCCTTGGCCTGGTTACCGGCCCGCTCACCGGTACACCGGCTACCTTTGGTTGCCGGTTCGCAGTGGTAGCCAAATCACCCCTTACCGGCGGGTGGGGAGATGCCAATGCCGGTGGACACTTCGGTCCTAACCTCAAGTTCGCTGGCTATGACGGTGTATTTTTTACCGGAATTTCCGAAAAGCCGGTTTACCTTTTTATTGACAATGGCCAGGCTGAGTTGAGAGAGGCGGCTCACCTCTGGGGAAAGGACAACCTGGAGACTGATGACAGGCTTCAGGCTGAACACGGCAAAACGGCCAGCATCATCAGCATCGGTCCGGCGGGAGAGAAGCTCTCTCTCGTTTCCTGTATTATCACCCATAGAGGGGCTGCTGCCGGCCGCTCGGGACTGGGGGCAGTCATGGGCTCCAAAAAGCTCAAGGCGGTGGTAGCCAGGGGAGACATGAAGGTTCCCATAGCCGATATCGATACAGCCAGCAGGTTGAGAAAGGAACATATAGACGAGTTAAGAGCCGGGCCGTTCCTGGCGGATTTACATAAATATGGCACCACCGGGCACGCCGACCTCTCGGCCCACAGCGGCGACACGCCGGTCAGGAACTGGGGCGGCGTTGGCGTTCTTGACTTACCCGATGTCTCCGGGCTCAATAAGGATGTGATACTGGCCAGCGTGGAGAGTAGAACGGGCTGCTGGCGTTGTCCCGTTGCCTGCCGCGGCAGATTAAAGGAGGGAACCGGTGAGCATAGATACCCGGCGGGCACCTTCCGACCGGAGTATGAGACCCTGGCCGCTTTCGGGGCGATGTGCCTCAACAGCAATGCCGAGGTAATCGCCGTGGCCAACCACATCTGTAACAGCTATGGACTGGATACTATCTCAACGGGCACCATCATCGCCTTTGCCATGGAATGCTATGAGCACGGACTCATTGCCGGGGCGGATACCGACGGGATTGAGCTTACCTGGGGCAATCATGGTGCCATGATTGCCCTGACCGAGAAGATAGCCCGGCGGGAGGGCTTCGGTGCTGTCCTCGCCGATGGCGTAAAAGTAGCCGCCGAGAGAATCGGCAGGGGTGCCGAGGAATATGCGGTGCATATCGGCGGGCAGGAGCTGGGGCTGCATGACCCGAAATTCGATTTTCCGGCTTTTGCCGGGAAGCCGGTGGCTGCCAGATACCAGATGGATGCTACCCCGGGCCGGCACACCGCGGGTTTTGGGCCCACTCAATTCCAGGACCATGTTGTTAATGCTGCCGGGCTCTGCCTGCATAGTGACCTCGCCGTAGCTAATCCCAATAAATACATAGCGGGATTCATGAGCGCCGTGACGGGTTGGGACCGTTCTATGGATGAGTTGCTCAAGGCCGGCGAGAGGATTGCCATCATGAGGCATGTCTTTACCCTTCGTGAAAGTGACAACCCTCTGGAGCGTAAGGTGCACCCCAGGATAATTGGCCGCCCTCCCCAGAAGGAGGGTCCGCTGGCGGGCGTGTCGGCGGATATCGAGGCTCAGGTATACTGGAACCTTGGCGCCCTGGACTGGGACCCGGTAACCACCAGGCCGAGCCGGAAAAAGCTGCTGGAACTGGGCCTCGATGATGTGGCCCGGGAGCGTTGGCCCTAGGGGATAATAGCATCAACGGTATTCAGTTCGCCTGGCTTACCTTTCCGTTGAAGACAGGAAAGTGGAGGCGTGGGATAACATGGGTTGTCCTCCAGCAGCATATATGATTTGACCGGTAACATATGCCGAAAGCTCCGATGCCAGGAACAGGGCCGGGCCGGCGATATCCTCTGGAGTACCCATTCTCCCCAGGGGTACTTCCTTCTTTACCATTGCCGTAAAAAAGGCCTCTTTATCCGGCATTCCCGCGGTTAGAGAGTCCCAAAACGGGGTCTCGATGGGGCCGGGAACAATGGCGTTTACATAGATATTGAAAGGGGCCAATTCAAAGGCCAGGTTCAATGTTAGCCCCAGGATACCGGCTTTAGCGGAGTGATAGTGAAGGACAGAAACGGACGGGTGAACGGCCCCCATGGACGAGATGTTAATAATCTTGCCGTATTTTTTTTCTTTCATGTGGGGTACAACCGCCTTGCTGACCAGAAACGCTCCCTTCAGGTTCACATTTAAAGACCTGTCCCAGTCCTCTTCAGTGGCGGTATCAATAGACCCCCCCCTGATGCCGAGGGTCCCTCCCGCATTATTGACCAGAATATCAATCTTCCCGAATTTCTTGATAGTCCTGTCCACCATATCCTGGACTTCGGCACTCTTGGATATATCGGCTTTAATCGCCAGAGACTCGCGTCCCCGGGCCGCGACCTCATCAGCCACTTTCTGGGCGCCTTCGATGTGCAAAGCATTTACGACGACATCGCAACCCTCCTCGGCAAATTTGAGGGCAATACCTCTGCCCATGCCTTTGGCACCTCCGGTAATAATAGCCACCCTGTTGGCAAGTAACACCTTTTGCCTCCTTAAAATGATATTCAGAACCTATGGTCTGGGAAAACACCTTCACTGTTGGCAACGCCTCATTCAGTATAAAGCTCAGGTATCTTTTTTCTCAAGTGGCTCTTTTAAAGGCGTTGACTCTCGATTGTCAGATAAGTGTGTTATAATTTGATATAATTGTTGTATTTGGTGCCGGGCTTCATACGTGTGGGCGGTGGGGAGTCGGAGCGAAAAGCAGTACTGAGGAATCATTTGCGTTACTACTTTTAAGGGGTGAATTTATGGACGGGCCTCTCAAAGGAATTCGAGTTCTGGAATGTGCCGGTTATCTCAGTGCTCCCACGGCTGGTTATATGCTCGGTGACCTGGGAGCCGAGGTAATCAAGTTGGAGGACAGGGTAAGAGGTGACCCCACGCGGGGGTTTTTTGAGACCTTCGGGATGTCAACAGCCGCCAAAAGCGGTATCAACGTTCTGTTTGAGACGGCCAACAGACATAAGAAAAGCGTCACACTGGCTCTGGACAAAGAAAAAGGAAAGCAAATACTTTATCAATTAGTGCAGGCATCGGATATATTCCTTACCAACTATTCTCAGTCCGCCATTGCCAGGCTGGGCATAGATTATCAAAGCCTGAGCAAGCACAACCCGAAGCTTATTTATGGCCTGGCAACCGGCTACGGGACAATGGGGCCTGAGAGTGAGAAACGTGCTTACGATACCATAGCGCAGGCAAGGTCGGGTATAATGTATGCCCTGGGTGAACCGGATGCGCCCCCGTCACAGATAGGCGGCATTATATTTGACCAGATGACAGGAACGTTGTTGGCTTACGGAGTGCTGGCGGCGCTGGCGGCTCGAGACAGGCAGGGAACCGGGCAACAGGTAGACGTTTCTCTGCTTGGCTCTGGAATACATCTACAGGCTTACGGCGTCAACGGGGCACTGTTACGAGGGCGTACCATGAAATCTTCCAGGCGGACGCTTAAGAACCCGCTGGCCAACCATTATCAGTGTGCCGACGGGGAGTGGTTGCTGTTTTCCGAGGCCCAGTCTGACCGGTTCTGGCATAACTTCTGTGATGCTCTGGGTATCCAGCACCTGGAGAAGGATGAGAGATTTGTCACTGTCGTCGAGAGGAAGCAGAATTTCAGGGAGCTTACCAGCATTATAGAGGAGGTATTCAGTACCAGGACCAGAGATGAGTGGATAAGCATTCTTGAAGCCAAGGGTGGCGGTATCGCCTACAGCCCTGTTTTGAGATTAACCGATATTTCGTCAGACCCGCAGGTACTGGCCAATGAATATGTCGCCAGGGTCGACCACCCGGCGCTGGGACAGGTTAACGTTGTCGGTGTCCCTGTCCGGTTCAGCAAAACTCAGGCGTCGCCGCAGGGTTACGCCCCCAACTTCGGCGAACATACGGAAGAGGTGCTTATAAATATATGCGGTTACAGCTGGGAGGAAATAGAGAAACTAAAAGATGAAGAGGTAATCTGATTTAAATAACGATTGATAATTACGGAGGAAACGGTGGAAATCAAAGTTAAGAACAGGCGCCTGGATGAAGACTTACTCATGCGGAAGAGAAAGGAGTGGCTGGTGGAATGGCCCACCGGCAGGGAGGTTGATTTCGATGAAGCCATAGCCTACCAGAAGAGTCTGCCGGACAGCAAAATCTGGTGGAAGGTGATGAAAAAGCTGCGCGAGGACGGGAGGACCGTGGTCTCCCCGAGAGGCGGGACGGCCACCCTTGAAGATGAGATTAAACTCTGTAAATCTATAGAACAGGCAGGCGTACCTCTCATCCCGGTGACCACGGACAGTTATAGTCGGAGCAGCGCCTTTGAAAAGGCTCAGCAGGCTCTGGAGGAGAGCCAGAGGGCCGGTAAATCAGTGCTGAACGGATTTCCCATCGTCAATCACGGTGTAAAAAATACCAGGAAGGTAATTGAATCATGTGACGCCGCCTTTTCTCCCAGGGGGGCTGGTGGCCTGGCCATGGAAATCTCCATTGCTTCGGGTATGACCGCCGGGGGCGGCGAGATTTTCATAGGGTTTGGCAGCTACAGTAAATCGGAAACACTGGCAGAGGCTATAGAAGAAAGTCAATATAACTACGCCCTGAGCGGATGGTATGCTGACAGGGGAGTAATTATCAGTCTGGATTCGCATGGATGGATACCGTCGGCTACCTTCCCATTAAGCATCAACATAGCCTGTCAGATTATAGAGTGCCTGGCCGCTGCCGAGCAGGGAGTCAAAGCCCTGAACCCCCTGGTACATTTTTTGGGATATATGGCGCAGGACCTGGCCTGGGCCAATGTATCGCCAAGACTGCTCCGGGAGTATCTGGATAAATACGGGTACAGGGACACTATAGTTACGGGTCGAACCTGCCAGATGACTCCCCTCTTTCCGGTGCCGCTGGATTTCGGAGGAGCGTTTGCCTATATTAACTATTCCGCCATGGTGGCTTCACTGGCTAACGCCGAGGCGTTGTTTGTGAGAACGGTCGACGAGGGAGCCGGCGTGGCTACGGCGGATACCCACGCCATGAGCTACCGGTCAGCTAAGTGGATTTTCGACGTGGTGAGAGAACAGAAGATTGAATTTAATATGAAGGAAGTAGAGACGGAAGAGAAGCTCGCTGAAGCCGAGGTAAGAGCCATACTCGATAAGGTATTCGAACTCGGGGATGGCGATGTGCTCATCGGCGCAGTAAAGGCGGTTGAAGCCGGGGTACTCGATTCGCCCTGGAGTTCCAATTCGAACGTCAAAGATAATGTACTGGGGGTCAGAGATGCCCGAGGCGCCTGCCGGTACCTTGAGTTCGGCAATCTCCCCATACCGGAGGATATCAAGGAATTCCATCGTGAGAAAGTGGCGGGGAGGGAGAAACTGGAGGGAAAGAAAGTGGACTACCATACTGCCGTTCGGGACTTATGGGGCTTCAGTAAAGGTAAAATGCTAGGCTTACCCCCTTATAATTTATAGAGTTAGCCAAAATAGTTGCAGAAGGAGAAGTAACTATGAAACAGCCTATGGTGATAACCGGAACTCTGGGGATGGATGCTCATATCATCGGTACCAAGATTATATCTCGTGCTCTAAAAGAGGCCGGGTTCAGGGTTACGGCGCTGGGTGCGCAAAATCCGCCTGAGGAATTCATTAAGGCTGCCCAGGAGACCAAGGCCGATGCCATCTTGATGAGTTCACTCTATGGCATGGCCGAGTTCGACTTAAAAGGGTTCAAGGAGAAGTGCCAGGAAGCCGGACTTGGAGATGTAATTCTCTATATCGGCGGTAACCTTGCCGTAGGCAGACATGACCACAGGGAGAATGAGGAGAAATTCAAAAAACTGGGATTTGACAGAGTTTACCCCCCCGGGGCGGATATAGATGCGGCTATTAATGACCTTAGGAATGACCTGAAGGCGAAAGGCAAGCTCTAGTCAACGGAAGCCCCGTGTTGTAAAAACAGGATGTCTCCAGATTAATCAGAGTCGCTTTTACCTGAAAGGAGCCTATGCTAAGCGGTTGTCGGGCGTTAGACCTGACTGATGAAAAAGGTTTCCTGTGTGGCAAGATACTGGCCGACCTGGGTGTCGATGTCATCAAGGTTGAGAGACCCGGCGGTGATTCTTCGCGGGGCCAGGGGCCTTTCTGGCATGACATCCCGGACCCGGAAAAAAGCCTGTACTGGTTTGCGTATAACTCAAATAAACGAGGCATCACTCTGAATATTGGTGCATCTGATGGCAAAGAAATACTTAAAGAGCTAGTTAAGACGTCTGACTTCGTCATCGAGTCTTTTCCACCGGGCTATCTGGACAAATCGGGAATGGGCTATTCCAGTCTCAGTCGCATCAATAAGGGAATAATTTTGGTATCCATTACCCCGTTTGGCCAGAATGGGCCGTACCGGGACTATAAAGACTCGGATATCGTGATTATGGGTATGAGTGGGATACTGTACCAGACAGGGGAGCGCGATGGTCCACCGGTAAATATCAGCATGCCGCAGGCCTGCCTTCACGCCGGGGCTGATGCTGCCGTCGGGGCTATGATTGCTTATTATAATAGAGAGATGACCGGAGAAGGACAGCATGTTGATGTCTCGATGCAGCAAAGCGCCGCCTGGTTCCAGGCCAACGCCGTACCATACTGGGAACTCGGCGGGGCAATTTTGAAGCGGGCCGGTGCTTTCCGCGCCGGCATGAGCCGGGATGTCGGTCAGCGGCAGGTGTGGCCATGTAAGGACGGATATGTGTTCTTTGTTGTCATAGGTGGCAGAACCGGCGCCAAGACCCTGCGCAGTATGGTGGAGTGGATGGACAGCGGAGGCATGGCTACCGATTTTTTGCGCAACATGGACTGGGACAATTTTGACATGTTCAGCGTTACCAGAGAAGTGATGGAGCAGATTTCGAAACCCGTCGGGGAGTTCTTTATGCAGCACACCAGCCGGGAAATCCTAGATGGAGCCGTACCCAGACATATATCCATTGGCCCGTTATCCAGTATGCATGATTTGCTCACCGATGCTAACCTTCGAGCTCGAAATTTCTGGGTGGACATAGAACACCCCGAGCTGGAGACCAGTATCACCTACCCGCGAGAATTTGTTAAGTCGTCGGAAAAAGACTGTTCTACCCGGTTTCGGGCCCCATTAATCGGCGAGCATAATGAAGAGATTTATAACAAGATGGGGCTCTCCAAACAGGACCTTATTTTATTAAAGCAGGCCGGAATTATCTAGAAGGAGTCATGGCGTTGGAAGTGAATAGCCGGAGCGGTGTGTTCAGCGGCCTGACGATAACTGCTTTTTGCTGGGCTGTTGTCGGCCCGCTCACCATGAAATTCTTCGCTGACTACGGGGCGACCGTCATCAGGGTGGAAACAAGCCGGCGGCCGTGCGTCATGAGAACATCGTCTCCTTATAAGGATGGCAAGCCCGGCATAAACCGCGGCGGCTATTTTAATCATTTTAATGCCAACATACTGAGTCTTTCTCTTAACATGGACCAGCCCAAAGCCCTTGAGGTAGCCAGAAGGCTCGTGGCTGAGTCTGACGTGGTCATGGAAAACTTCACCCCAGGGGTCGTGGAGAGGTGGGGGTTGGATTATGAGGAACTGAAAAAGGTGAAGCCTGACATCATTATGTTGCGGCAGAGCGGCTTCGGTTCGTGGGGACCCTACGCTCAGCAACCGGCCTTCGGCATGGTACTGGTTCCAATATCGGGCTTGCCCAATTTTATCGGCTGGCCGGATAAAGAGCCATTACCAATTGGTGTGTCGGCCTACACGGACTGTATCAGTCCACGTTTCGCCTCGGCGGCTTTAATTGCCGCTCTTGATTACCGCAACAAGACCGGGAAGGGGCAACTGTTAGACCTGTCACAATTTGAAACGGCGCTCTACTTCATAATGCCGGCCATTCTCGAACACGTTTCGAGCGGCCGGGAGCCGTCAAGAATTGGCAATTCCTCGCCTTACGCTGTCCCGCATGGGGTATATCCCTGTAAGGGCGATGACCGCTGGTGCACTATAGCCGTATTTAATGACGGGGAGTGGGCGGGCCTGTGCCAGGTAATCGGCAAGCCCGAGTATACGGAAGACCCCCGTTTCCATACCTTGATTAACAGGAAGAAAAATGAGGAAGAGCTTAACAGGCTGCTCAGCGATTGGACGGCCGGGCTTACCGCAGAGGAGGTGATGGCCCGGATGCAGGGTGCCGGTGTGCCTGCCGGCGTTGTCGAAAATACGGCGGACCTGTATGACGACCCTCAATTAAGAGGACGTAACCTCTTCTGGCCGATGAACCACAACGAGATGGGGTTATTCACTCATCTCGGGCAGAGCTTTGAGTTATCCGGGACGCCGGCAAAGGCGTACTCGCCGAGTCCTCTTCTGGGCGAACACACGGAATATGTCTGCACCCGGATATTGGGCATGTCTGATGAAGAGTTTATCGACCTTATGCAGGCGGGGGTGTTTGAGTAGAGAAACAGACAATTTAAGGAGGTAAGAAATGCTGGAGTTTGAAAAAGCCGGGGATTTCGAAGATGTTATCTATGAGAGGAGCGGCTATGTGGCTCGTATCACTTTAAATAGTCCTGAGACATTGAATGCCGGCGTGAAAGACTTCGGGAAGGCGCTGGCTCTGGTTGAAGAGGCGGATGACATTAAAGTGCTCATTATCAAGGGAGCCGGTCGGGCCCTTGCCGCCGGAGCCCCCCTGCACGAAGTCGGGTTTGTGTATGGCTGGAAGGAGCCGAAGCACGGTGAAAAAGCGCCCAAGACTCCTATAAGAACAAGATTGAAATTTGACAGGCGCGTGTTCTATGAAGGTGCCCAGAAGTTACTGCTATTTCCCAAAATAACCGTCGTCCAGGCACATGGTTACCTGCTCGGCGCCTCGATGGATATGTACCTCGGGTGTGATTTCATCGTGGCTGCCGAGGACTGCAAGTTCGGTGAGATTGAGGTGAGGCTGGGCATACCTGGTGTTACCATCACGCCCCTTATGATACTGCGATGCGGCCTGACACATGCCTTGGACTTATGTCTTACCGGCAGAATGATTGACGGGAAGGAAGCCGCTCGAATCGGTCTTATCAATAGAGCCGTCCCCGCTGACCGGCTGGAGGCCGAGGTGAACCGGTATGCCGAAGGGTTTGCCCGTTTCCCCCAGGATGGCATCGCTATGGGCAAGGCGTCAAAACAGACGGTCTTTGATATTATGGGAATAACCCAGGGGCTGACCAATAGCTGGTTAATGCACACGATGCAGACGAATATACATTTTGAGCCTGATGAGTTCAGCTTCTTTAAAGCGAGAAGGGACATGGGCGTAAGGGAGGCTATTCATGCGAGGAATGAATATTACAGTCTCCTGGACGAATGAAGTGCTGTAGCTCAAGATACAGGCACTCGTTGGGGGTAATATAATGGACGCTGCTTACCTGTTTGCCAGGAACCTCGCCACGGTTAGATATGAGGACCTTCCCCGCGATGTGGTCGAAGCCACCAAAAAGGAGATTTTGGATACTCTGGGGGTGGCTCTGGGTGGCTCTGCCAAGTCTGGAGTGAGGGAGCTGCTGGAACTGGTTACCGAGTGGGGTGGGAGGGAGGAGAGTACGGTACTCTGTTACGGGCATAAGGTGCCGGCGCCAAATGCGGCTCAGGTGAACGCTACCATGGGTCACGCTCTGGACTATGACGATGTTGGTGAAGGTCCCGTGCACCCTTCGGTGGTGATTGTACCGGCCTGCCTGGCGGTAGCCGAGCATAAAGGCAAACTGAATGGGCGGGAGTTTATCACGGCAGTTGCCTTGGGGGTTGATATGATGTGCCGGCTGGGGCTGGGGTTCAGGTTGGGGTTGACAGCTATACCGGCTGGCGGTCACCCCGGGGCTGGCTGGCATCTTACCCCTTTATATGGTTTTATGGCGGCAGCTGGTTCTGCCGGGAAAATACTGGGGCTCGATGAGGAGGGCATGGTTAACGCCTTGGGCATCGCCTATCATCAGTGCAGCGGTAACGGTCAATGTGTGGTTGACGGCGCCCTGACCAAGAGGATGGGGCCGGGGTTTGCGGCCAGGGGAGGGATAACCGCAGCCTTAATGGCTGAGAAAGGAATTACCGGAGCCAGGAACTGCCTCGAGGGGGAATGCGGGCTCTATAACCTGTACCATCACGGGAGTTACGATTCTAGGGCCATGACGGCAGACCTGGGAAAGCATTTTGAAGGAACAAACGTCGGCATGAAACCGTATCCTTGCTGTAAAGGTACTCACAGTTTCGTGGATGTGGCGTTAGCCCTGGTCAATAAGCACGATATCAAAGCTGAAGACGTGCAAGAAATCACGATATTCGGTCACGGGCAGGCTAATTTATGTTTGCCCCTTGAGGTAAAAAGCCGTCCGCGAAACCTGGTCGATTCCCAGTTCAGCATACCCTGGGCGGTGGCTGTTGCTGTCGCCCGAAGGCGGGCCGCTATCGGAGATTTTACCGAGGAGGCCATCAAAAGCCCGGACATTCTTGAGGTAGCCAGCAGGATAAAGGTTGTGATGGACCCCGGCCAAGTCCCATCAGGGAGTGAAATACCACCCGCGAGGGTCAAAGTAACCATGAAGAAAGGGCAGACCTACTCCGGGCAGGCGGCTCATCCCTCGGGTAGCTCTCAAGGAGCTTTGCCATTCAGCGACTACGAGAGGAAATTCAGAGACTGTGCTTCCTATTCCGTAAAGCAGCTATCTGACGGGCACATTGATAGAGTAATAGCCCTAACCGGGCAACTTGAGCGGTTAGACGATATCAGGGAAATAATTGAACTGCTGAGTTGAGAGCCGCCGAGTGAAGCCTGAAATGAGGCTGTTCGGAGATGAAATCTGCAAGGCGGGAGTTCTGGATACGCAGTTAAGCGGGGGAGCTATTAAGTGTTAAAAATTTCCAGCTTAACTACCTCATGCCAGCGAAGCCGGCAGAAGCGAACGCAGTAATTCCAGCTCGCTTCGGGTAGGTCTGGGCACCTCTTTAACTTTGCCGGCCAGCTTTAGTCTCCAACCGCAGTTGTCTTGCACCTGCTTTATCTGTTCTTCCAGGTTGGCCAGTGCCGGCTCGGGGAAACACGCGGCCAGACGGAGTTCTGCCCTGCCAGTGGATTTTTTAAAAACCCCCATTGTGGATATGACCGTAGTTACCCTTTCACCCGGGCAGGTAATAAAAGCCAGATTCTGAACGAAACGTTGCCGCGATTGCTCGAGGACCACTATCACTTCCCGAGCGTTAGCGGCATCGTTGCCCCCGCCTGACCCCGATAAGAACAGCCCGGATGAAGTCCTGGTGGAGTTGATATTGCCGTATTTATCAATTTCTCCGGCACCAAGCAGGCTGATGCATTTGTTGTTTTTGCCGCCAACAAATACCCCGTGCGTTATGATGGCATCCGTCATCATTCTGGCACCGGGCGCCCCGGCGCCACTGCGCAGCAATGACTCCGCCGGTTGGGGTATGTAACCAATCTGCCCGTTTCCCTGTATAAGCTCTATTTCGTACCCTCCGGCTCTAAGCTGGTAGTAGGCCAGCCACGACGCAATTAGCCCGGCACCGGCACCGGCCAGTATGGTTCTGTGCTGGGATTTCTTGACACTCCTGATTATTTCTCTGGCGGCTGCAACTGGCGTTATTTCGTCCTGGGTATAGTCTTGGTCGGCTACAGGCGGCGGTGAGGCAAACGAATAATCATAGTTCCACAGGTCCCGGGTGACCACGCCACGCAGGGCATTTATCTTTTCGCCGCCCAGCTTCTTCAGGTAGTGCTCATGTGTCGGGCAGTCCAGTACCCATTCCTTTATCCAGGCATCAATCTTTTTTTCATCGGCGGATGCAGAATGCAGTCCCTGTAAAAACTCCCGGTCTCCCCCGTAAGCGTCGAACTCGCTTATGCCGGGATTGGGCAGCGCGAAGGGGTGGACTCCCAGGGGGGCTACGGATACCGCGTTGACAATATGGCCGGGAATCTTTACCAGGGCTGAGTATTTCCTTATTAACGCCGTAGGCACGATTTTCTCCACCGTAACCAGCACCCCATTGGTGCTGGCCAGGGGACCCCAGATATCATCGCCATATGGAGCGGGTGTGATGGTATTTCCGTAGACATCCGAGACACACCCGTGAACAATGGAGATATCGGGGTTGAGAGCTTTGACAATGCCGACATTTGTTCCCGACCCGAAGGGGTCCTCAATTTCTCGAAATGATTCCCGGTTGTCCGACGCCATGCTGCTCCCGATAATAGAGCGGGTAGGCATGAAACTGACGCCCAGTGCCCCCGCCATCAGCCTTTGCTGCAGGGAACATAGAGACCAGTTTTCAAACTCGATGGTCTTTTCGGCAAAGGCTCTCTGTATTTCCTTCCGTGATTTCCCGGAGCCGGCGCTGACCGTAAATATCAGCTTCTTAGCCAGTTTGCCGTGGATAAGGTTGGTCACGTGGCCGGCCAGGATGCTCTGAATCAGTATAAACTCGGGATTTTTCCCCCAGTACTGCCTGATAATCTCACAGATGGCGGCGCTGGGTCCGCTGAGCCCGCAAGCCAGGTGTAGCTTCATTCCTGGTTTTACGTAGCGCCTGATGGCTTCTTTAAGAGGTAGAAGTTTGCCTTTACCTTCTCTTTCAAGCTCCAGACTGCGGGCAATAATCTCATTGATATATCTCAAGTGTGAAGACATCCTTGGCTCCCCCCTTTGCTGCTTGGTGACCGTTATCGGCACAAGAAAAGGACTTTAAGACGGGCCAGTCAGCGGCGGTATTTTACCCGTGGTAGCATCGAGGTACTCCCTGTACCAGACTATATGTCGTATTACCCTGGCGGCACGGCGTGCATTAGCGTAGACCGGAATTCTCTCCCGGCGGAAGAGGGAGGAGACATCCTGGTCAGTATTAATGCCGCGCATCTGCCACATTAGAACCACCGGCTTCCCGTATTGCTCTACCTTCTCCCTGAGCAGCTTCAGGTTCTTTTCTTCCTTTTCTCTATGAGCCTTGATTTCCTCGGGGCCGAAGCCCATGCGGCCGGTGAGGTAGGGCTTATCCATTACTATCGGGGCTTGCAGAAAGATGATATCCGTATTTCTGTCCTCCATCAGCACCCAGAGTATGCTGGCTATGGCCGAGAACTCAGCCGTACTGGGGCCAGCCATATCGACGGGGTTCCGGCGGGGCCATCGTGCTGGCAGGTATTCGTCCAGTTTCCTCACCGTCTCCGCCATAAGGGTACTTATGGCCAGGCCCTCGTTCTCACAGGCTTCAGCCGTTAGCGCTGCCGGGCCGCCCCCGATACTCAATATGCCCACCCGGTTGTTCCGGGGCAGAGGGCAGTTGAGCAGGGCGAAAACCACGTCACAGAGCTCGTCGTCATCCTCGACTCGAATCACTCCCGTCTGCCTGAAGGCGGCGGTGTAGACCTCATCGGAGCCAGCCAGCGCTCCGGTATGGGATATGATGGCTCGGGCAGACTCTTCGGTGCCACCTACCTTGACGACGACAATCGGTTTACGAGCCGTGATTTCTTTGGCCAGCCGGAAGAAACGTCGGCCATCTCGCAGCCCTTCGATGTAAGCGACGATAAGTCTGGTATCATCGTCCCGGGACAGATATTCCAGGTAGTCCTCTAGGCGCAGGTCAGACTCGTTGCCGGTACTGACGTATTTGCTGAAAGCAATCCCGGATTCCGTTAGATTGCGGACTATCTTGGCGCACATGTTGCCGCTCTGGGAGAGGACGGCTACCGGTCCTGCGGGCATCTCCCAGACCTGGCCGAAGGTGGATAGCTGCGACCGCGTGTCAGCGTGCCCCAGGCTGTTGGGCCCGATGAAGCGGATGCCTCCCTGACGGGAAATCCTGACTAGCTCAGTCTCCAGCTCCTGACCGGCCTCACCGGTTTCGGCGAATCCAGCCGAGATGATAATGGCCGCTTTAACTGCCTTGGACACGCACTCGCGCAACACCCCGGGCACCAGCCGGGCGGCGACGACTATCACCGCTAAATCCACTGGAGCCGGTATATCAACCACGCTGTGGTAGGCCGGTATGCCGAGGACCTCGGCGGCGTTGGGGTTGACCGGATAGATGCGCCTGTCCCCGGTAGCCAGGAGACCCTTCATGATGTTGGAGCCCCATGACCCCGGCGAGTTAGACGCTCCGATGACAGCTACAGAACCTGGAGAGAATAGATACTGCCAGTGCGCCTGTTCCCCTCGTCCCGCATTCCTCAATGTGATGCCTCTCTGTTCTCGGGTAATCCCATCCCTGTAAATATATTGACGTTCTCTCAGGTTTCTGTCAAATCAACGAGGCTATTCCTGGACTACCCCGCTGAGCACTCGTGAGCTTGACCACAGGGTTCGGCGTGCCACTTTTATGGGAGTTTTTTATGGAAAACCGGTTGATTTCGACAGCACTGAGTCCCAGTCGGAATTCCGTTCAAAGCCGAGTATCTCTTTAACAAAGCATTTTTTAGCGCTGGAACTGGCCTGAAGGACGAGCGCCGTAGCTTTGCCGGCAAAAGCCAGCACCTTCTCGCCCTCGGGGACAAGGCCGTGTCTTACGGCAATTACCGTAGTGCCCACACAGACCCGAAATCCCTGGCTTATTATTGTTAAGAGTGACAGGTCCGTTCCCGTATTGATGTCCAAGGGACGCAGATGTTCCGGAATCCCGAAGGGGGTTAACATGGCCCGGTTAGACCTCTGTTTTTCCTGCAATGCGTAGGGTTCTCCAAAGTTCAGGTCATCATTAAGATAACAAACTTTTATGCCTTTTTCCTCAAGTTCTTTCCGGGTTTCATCGGGGATAGAAACGTCCATCCCCCGGATGCTCCCGCCCTTGGGATTGGTGACAACCGTTATATCGAGCTTGAGCGTTGTGTTTTGGGTCATTTCGAGGAATTTCCTCAGCGTATACCCGGTAGACCAGGCTATGATAACACGATTTATTCCCAGGGCTTCCAGCCTCTTTATGGCAAATTCTACCATCTCATCAGTATTGGAACGGGCTGGTTCATCGAAATATAAGCTCTCTTTAACCTCCATCCTTCTCTCCTTTATTCTTAGCTCAGCAGTTCAATTATTTCTCTGACTTCGTCTAATTGTTCAAGTTGCCCAATCATTTCTATTACTTTATCGACCGTATCACCGGGCAGCGGCTTTATTGAGCCGGCGGCGCACTCCCTGAATTTCGCCGCGCAATCTTCGTATGTCATTGGTCTTTCCATGCTGCCCAGGAAGTGCTCCACCTCCTCGGTGTATTCCGCCCCGTCTTTCATCACTATGGTGACTCTGCCCGGTCCGACTCCATGCCGGTTCATATCCGGTTCCAGTCTGGCGGTTATCTTCCGGGCAGTTCTTAGAACGGCTTTGTTTTTGATGGCTTTCTCGGTGAAGTTTTCCACAGTAACCTTCCCTTTCAGCAGAGTCGTGGCTACCGTCCAGGGCACACTGAACTGGGCATCAACAACAGTCCTGGGGGTGAACTTGTCCGGGGCGCATAGGCCATAGGCGGACTCGCCACCGCATACCCTTATTTCTCGTACCTGACCGGCCTTAATATCGTGTTGGGATATTAAAGAAAGCGTGGCGTCAATAAAAGGATGGGTGAAGCCGCAGCAGGGATATGCCTTGTACCCTATGTTCACTCCCTCAAATCTCTTACCCAGGTCTGCGGTCAGTATTCTGGGGTCATAATCTCCCCCGTGGTATAAGCTAAACATGCCGGCTTTCCCCTCAAGGATGTTCCTGGCTCCGGTGATGCCTCTCTCCGCCATCAGGGCAGCCGTAATACCACCCCTTGCCGCCATTCCCGGCCCCATTCTCTTGGTCAGAGCGCCGTCCGTACCACATTGAGTATTGCCGGCGCACTGGTGATAGGCGATACCCAGGGCATTGACCATTCTTTCTTCGTCAAGCCCCATTATCCTTCCAGCCATAGCGGCGGCGCCCAGGTAGCCGTACAGAGCCGTGGGGTGCCACCCGGATGTTATCAGGCTGCTTCCCGGTCGGCTGGCCAATCCCAGCCTGGCCAGGAAGTCGGCTCCCAGTGCCAGAGCCGTGATAAACTCCTGGCCGCTTACTTTCCCCATCCGCTCGGCCACCGCAAAACAGGTTGACACCGCCGTACATCCTATATGAACCAGAGCCACGGGATGACCGTCGTCATAGTCCAGGGCATGTATCATGGTGGCATTGACCTGAGCGGCATTCGGGGCGGGACACTTAAACCCGTAGGCGATGACGGTGCTCTGCTCGCGGCCACCCCACTCCTTAACCATATCTACCAGTTCCCGGATACCTTCTTTTGACGAACCGCCCAGGGCTGTTGCCAGACTGTCCAGCACCTCTTTTTTGACCGCGGCCACCGCGGCACCAGGTATATCCCCGTACCTGGTGCCGGTAAAGTTTTTAACAAAGCTAAATATCGCGTCCATCCAGTTACTACCCCTGACTCTCTTCAGGCAGCCGGATTGGCCACCGGCAGAGGCATCTTAAGTTATGCCGCCATTGAAGCCGATGGCCTCTCCGGTGATGTAATCAGACTGGTCGGAAACCAGGAAATAGGCCAGATCGGCGATTTCTTCGGGTTTACCGAGCCGGCCCAGCGGTATGCGGTTACCCAGCATGTCGTGGTCCTTCTTTCTGGCTTCATCCCAGGTTACACCCTGTTCCTCGCTCATTTTAGCAAATGCCTCGTCTCGCAGGTTGGTCGCTACCATGCCGGGGTTAATAGCATTGACGTTTATTTTATATTGCGCCAGCTCCAGGGCTAGGGTTTGTGACAGTCCGAGGGTAGCATATTTAGAAGCGCAATAACCGGCGCTGCCCGGTACGCCGTGCGTTCCCGCCATTGAGGCAATAATAACCATTTTGCCGCCTTGACCCCGGGCAATCATGTCCTTGGCTACTGCCTTGGACAGTAAAAACGAGCCGGTGACATTTACGTCCATGATGGCTCTCCAGTCTTCTTCAGAAAGCTCTACGACCGGTGTGCCCACCGGTCCGCGAATAGCGGCGCAGTGCACCAGTATGTCTATTTTGCCGAATTTTTCCAGGGCTCTGGCCACAGTTGCCTCAACCTCCTGACTGCTGCTGATATCTGCCACCACGGCCAGGGCTCCCCGGCCCAGAGCCTTGATTTCGTCAACCACAGCGTCCAGACCACCCCACCCCTCATCTCCAGGCCAGAGGCTGCGGGGCATGGCGTACTTATCAACAACGACCACGCTGGCTCCTTCCCTGGCAAGCCGCAGGGCAATGGCACGTCCCATGCCCCTCTTGCTGGCGGCTCCGGTAACCAGAGCGACCTTGCCCTCAAGGCTGTTCATAACAGTTCTACCTCCTCATGCTAGAAATCTGACGGGCTGCGGAGCAAAACGAGCCCATAGCACAGCTTCTCTGTATATCTATTTGGCTGATATGCCGGTTAGATAGTCTGGTTGCAGTGGCAAACTAACCATATAGTATATTTTTTATGCATCGTCATGTCAATATACGGCTTGTCACCTCTCTGCTACATTTGCTCTGGCGTATGATAATATTAGAGTTTCCATAAAAAATGATAGTATAACCTGTTGACAATATACTTTTGAATTTATCATTAATACTGCAATGTTGTATAATAACTGGACTGTCCTTGCATCGAATCCTGATTATTAATCACAATGCACTTCATCACGTTAAAACTCACAGAAACTGACAGGTAAATGCAGAGCTAACTATCCTGTCTCGGAGAAGGGAATATATCTATGAAGCGGATAGCCGTTGACATTGGCGGCACCTTTACTGATATCGTTTATGCTGATGAAAACACCGTGCAGATGGTGGCGGATAAGGTGCGGAGCACGCCCTGGGATGTGGGGCAGGCTGTGTTGGAGGCGATTAAGAAAATAAAGGTCAATATGTCCGAAGTCGGGCTATTTGTCCATGGAACAACGGCTGGTATTAATACTATAGCACAGCGGAGGGGTGCCAGGGTGGGACTGATAACCACCAGGGGTTTTGTCGATGTTTTAGAGATGGGCAGCGGCTCTAGAAAAGAGATGTATAACTATTTATGGAAGAAACCGAAACCGCTGGTGCCCAGATATCTGAGGCGGGGAGTGAGTGAACGGACCAGCTATTCGGGAGAAGTATTGGAAAAACTCGATGAAAAAGAAGTGAAGGGAGTCGTGAGGGAACTGAGAGAGGCTGGAGTTGAGGCTATTGCGGTTTGCCTGCTGCATTCTTACGCTCATCCGGAAAACGAGCAAAGGATAGGAAAAATAATCAATGATATTTGGCCCGAAGTGAGCATTTCGCTTAGCCACCAGGTAGCCAGGCAGTTTAGAGAGCATGAGCGGGCAAGCACTACGGTTATCAGTGCGTATATAGGGAAGGCTGTCGGTGGCTATCTCAGCCGGTTGGGTAAAAATCTGAAAGATGCGGGATTCACCGGGCAACTATTATTGCTGGGTCCCAGCGGAGTACTTGGCGTTGATGCCGTCAAAGAAAAGGCCATATATACACTGGCATCGGGACCGATAGGAGGTGCGGCTGGTGCTGCCTACCTGGCGGAACTTTGTGGCATCAAAGATGTGGTTACCATGGATGTCGGCGGCACCAGTTTTGATGTGTCTGTAATTAAAGACGGCATGAATATAGAAAAACACCAGACCGAGGTAATGGGCTATCCGGTGCTTATGGCCGGTATGGACATTCGACCGATAGGGGCCGGCGGGGGCAGCATCGCCAGGGTTGACGCCGCCGGGCTGCTCACCGTGGGACCGGAGAGCGCCGGCGCTGACCCCGGCCCAATGGCTTATGATCTGGGAGGGGCTGAGCCGACGGTTACCGATGCCGCTCTGGTTAACGGCCTGATAGACCCCGATTATTTTCTCGGCGGTGAAATTCGTTTGAATCTGGCTCTGGCCAGAAAGGGAGTCAGTGACGTTGCTGAGAAGCTGGGGTTAAGCCTGCATAAGGCGGCTGATGGCATTCTTGCGGTGGCCAGAAACAACATGACCACGGCTACCACGGAGATACTGGTTGGTCAGGGTTACGACCCGAGGGACTTTGCCATCATGGCATATGGTGGCGCTGGCGGTATATTTGCCACTAATTTAGCCAGGGAAATGTCCATCTCGCGTGTCATTATTCCGCCTGACCCCGGAATTTTTTGTGCCCGGGGAATTTTAACGATGAACCTGGTGCACACATATGCTCAGGCCTATGCGCGGTCAATGGATGAACTGGACATTCAGGAGCTTGAGGGTGTCTACAGAGACATGGAGAATAGCGCCCTGCGGATACTCGCAGCCGAGGGCGTGTCCGGGGAGGCCGTGGAGCTGGCGCGGTCTCTGGATATGAGTTACGAGGGTCAGCATCACTACGTCGAAACCCCAGTGCCTGCCGGGGAATTGAAGGAAAACGCCAGGATAGAGATTGGCAATTACTTTGAACGTCTCCATGAAACCAGGTATGGCCATCGCATTAGAGCCCAACTGGTGACGATTAATGCCAGGTTAAAAGCGACAGGTAACATCAAGGATGTACCCGTGGCCGAAGTCAAGCAGGGTAAGGAGATTCCGCCGGGTGCGGTAAAGCCGGGGAGGCAGGTATACCTGGACGGCGAGCTTGTTGAAAGCCGGATTTATGAGAGGGACGGGCTTCTTTGTGGAAACACTATCGCTGGTCCGGCGATTATTGAAGAGCCGTTTCACACCACAGTTGTCATGCCGGGTCAAACGCTGCAGGTGGATAAGCTGGGTAATCTGATTATTGAAGCGGGAGGTGCTTGAATGCCCCAGGTAGACCCCATTACCTTCGCTGTCGTCCGGCAGAAGTTAATCTCAATAGCCAGTGGGATGCTGGAGACAGCGTCCAGTTGCGGAGTTACCTCTTTTATGGGCGAGATAAAGGATTGCTCCTTTGCCATTCTTGATGCTGATGCCGGCATCGTTGCCCAATCTGACGGTATTCTTCTCTTCTTAGGTAGCCTGAGCCCGGCCACCAGGAACTGCATAGACTATATCGGTCAGGAGAATATCCAGCACGGAGATATAGTTATCTCGACAGTGCCCGGTATTACCGGTAATCATACCTCGGATGCCATGCTGTTTTCTCCTATTTTCTACAAGGGCGGGTTATTTGGCTACGCCAGCACCAAGGCTCACTGGCAGGACCTCGGAGCCAAAACCACCTATCCCACGGACGCCACCAATATCTATGAAGAAGGCCTGCGTATACCGCCGGTGAAGCTTTATAAGAGAGGTGGTCTGCAATCAGAAATTTTGGAGATTATTAAATGGAATTCAAGGGCTCCCGAGCAGGTCTGGGGAGACATCCAGGCCCAGATTGCCGGCTGTCATTTCGCGGAAAAGCAGGTCACGGAGCTGCTGGATAAATATGGGGTCGAGGTCATCGATGCGTGTATTCAGGAGATGTATGATTATAGTGAGCGTATCACTAGGCTGGCTATAGAGGCCCTGCCTGATGGCGTGTGGACGGCAGAAGATTATATAGATGATAATGGCCTTGATTTCGATAAACCCATTCTGACGAAGGTAGCGGTAACGGTTAAAGGCAGCGATATTACCTTGGATTTTACCGGCTCAGCCCCGGAGCAAAAGGGCCCCATGAACGGGTTATGGGTCACTACCCTGTCGGCGGCGAGGGTGGCGGTGAAGGCACTGACCAGCCCCAAATTACCTGCCAACGAAGGCTTCAACCGGCCGATTAAAGTGATAGTCCCCGAGGGCTGTGTCTACAATGCCGGCCCCACGGCGCCATGTTTCCTGTGCGGCAATGTCGCTTCGACTATTCTGGAACTCATAAACAAGGCCTTGTGGGAGGTTATCCCGGATAAAATTCCGGCGTGTTCTGGAGGTGACGTCTGCGGAGGCGGGTTCTTCGGCATGGACCCCAGAACGGGGAAGCAATGGGCAACTCTCTCGTCCCCCCGCATTGGGCAGGGGGGTGACTTTTCCTCGGACGGTGATAGTTTCAGCGGGCATCATTCTATCGGGGGTGGTGGGAGCATGTCCTCGGAGGTGCTGGAGTCATTATATCCTCTATATGTGGAAAAGTGTGAGCTTATAGAGGATAGTGGCGGTGCCGGAAAACAGAGAGGCGGCCTGGGTATGGTGCTTGAAATCCGGCTTACCGGACCGGCCACCCTTTTCCGCTTTATCGAAAAGGCGAAGGCTCCGCACTGGGGTGTTGATGGGGGGAAGGAAGGCCTCAGAAATTACGCCGTGGTTAGGTCAAAAGACAATGGCGAATTTGAGGTACTGAAGACCTCGGGCTGGCAACTGGCAGAGGGTGATAGGGTGATAGCCATTGGTGGCGGCGGAGGGGGTTACGGGAATCCACGGGAAAGAGAGATTGAAAAAGTGCGCTGGGATGTCATCAACGGCTATGTTTCCGTCGAAGGTGCCAGAAAAGATTACGGAGTAGTGATTGACCCGCACACATTTGAGGTCGATGTCATGGCGACACAAAGATTAAGGGATAATTTGTTGACATAATATGTGGGGTGAATCACTCATAAAAAGTACATGGAGGGAAGAAGCATGCCTCGAGGTTATATGGGGAAGATACTTAAAGTAGATTTATCCAGCCATGCACTGAGGGATGAGGTGCTCGACGAAAAACTTCAGCGTCAGTTCATTGGCGGTTATGGCATTGGTGCCAGGCTCATCTTCAGCGAGCAGCACGCCGGCGTTGAACCATTGGGACCGGACAATATCCTTGGCATGCTGACAGGCCCGCTTACCGGCACGCCGGCAATTTCGGGCACAAGATTCACTGTGGTCGGAAAATCGCCACTGACCGGGGGGTGGGGTGACGCCAATTCGGGGGGTTATTTCGGTGCTTATTTAAAATTCGCCGGTTACGACGCTGTTTTTTTCACCGGCACCTCAGAAAAGCCGGTTTACCTCTCAATTGATAACGGCAGAGCCGAGCTGAGGGATGCCGCGCATCTATGGGGCAAGGATACCTGCGAAACCGACGATATATTAAAGTCGGAACTGGGTAAGGATGCAGCGGTAGCCTGCATCGGACCATCGGGAGAAAAGCTCTCCCGTGTCTCCTGTATTATGCACAACAAGGGCAGCGCCGCGGGTCGCTCCGGTCTGGGTGCCGTCATGGGCTCGAAGAGGCTTAAGGCCGTGGCCGTGAAAGGCAAGATGAAGGTGCCTGTGGCCGACGAAAAAGGGACTAAAGAGCTAAGGACCAGGTACCTGAGTAAACTGGGGGGTCATATCGACTGGATAAGTAAGTTCGGCACAACATTCGTCACTGTCGGTGCTGCTGAGAGCGGGGATTCGCCGGTGAAAAACTGGGGAGGTGTGGCCGCCGTTGACTTTCCCGATGCTGAACCCCTGGGAGCCGAACCTTTTTCTGCCCGCACGTTAAAGTCAACGGCCTGTTTTCGGTGTCCGGTTGGCTGCGAAGCGACTATGAAGGAGGGAACCGGTGAATATAAATACAAGGCAGGCTCTTTCCGGCCCGAATATGAGACCATCGCTATGCTTGGAACCAACTGTCTAAACAACAATATTGAATCAATAATGAAGGCCAATGATATCTGCAATCGCTACGGGATTGATACCATCTCGGCGGGAGCCATCATTGCCTTTGCTATGGAGTGCTTTGAGAATGGGCTTATTAACCAGGCGGACACTGACGGTATTGAAATGACCTGGGGAAACCATAAATCCCTGGTCGCCATGCTGGAAAAAATGGCCAGGAGAGAGGGTTTCGGTGACATACTGGCCGATGGCGTAAGATTAGCCGCGCAGAAGATTGGCAGGGGTGCCGATAAATACGCCATACATATTCACGGGCAGGAGGTTCCCGGACACAGTCCGGTGGCTGGCTTTCACTGGCCAGCTACTTATATCGCCAGTCCCACGCCTGCCCGCCATACCCAGGGCTCGGAGGGATTTAATCAGGAACTGCTGCCCGAATATGACAAGGGCTCCTTTAGTGGCCGGGGGCTGGCACATAAGATAAGTAGCAACTTCCAGAATGCTCTGATGTCTTGCGGGATGTGCCTCTTTGTGATGGGTGCCCTGCCCAGTGCTCATGTCATGGCTGAGTTTATGAGGGCAGTTACCGGCTGGGATATAACTACCGACGAACTGCTGGTAACCGGGGAGAGAATCTCCAATATCCGGCAGGCTTTTAATATTCGCGAAGGATTAAATCTGCTGAATTTCGAGGTACCGGGCAGGATTCTGGGCAAACCACCGCAAAATGAGGGCCCCCTGGCCGGCATCACGGTTGACAGTGATACCATGGTCAGGGAATATCTGACTGAAATGGATTGGGACCTTGAAACCGCGAAGCCCGGTAAAGAGAAGCTGGAAGAACTGGGACTGGAAGACGTTGCCCAAGCACTCTGGCCCTGGAGTCAGGAGGGTAGGGGAATAAAAGTATTGAGGTAGAAAAAAATTTGCCCCTGCACTGTAATTGACAAAAGTCTAGTGCTATAATTATTTTAAGGGCGGGGGAGTCGGGTTATGCACGAGGCATTGCTTTATGAAAAGCTGCCGGACTCAAGGGTAAGGTGTCATACCTGCCAGTGGCGCTGCCGGATTGGGCCGGACAAGTTTGGCGTTTGCGGTATGTACCAGAATAAGAGCGGAGTCCTGTATAGCCTGAACTACGCCAAAGTATCGTCCGTGGCCGCTGACCCCATTGAAAAGAAGCCCCTGTTTCACTTCTTCCCGGGCACCCTGGCCCTATCCCTGGGCACCCTGG
>CAYWRT010000006.1:0-36177 GCA_964460815.1 uncultured Dehalococcoidaceae bacterium | reverse complement strand
CGCCATATTCCTCCTGGAGCACTTTTGTAGTGTTGGAGAGTTTACAGAGCGATATCCCCTTTGGCTGAGGTACACACCACCCAATTATATTCACCCCTCTTTCCTTTAACCGGTTTGCCATTTCCTCAGTCTCGGGTATGCCTCCCGAACGGCATTTGGCGGCGCAGTTGTCGCAGCCGACGACGAAAACTCGCTCATCGGGCTTGAAATACCCCAGAATCTCGTCAATGGGCTTCTGAATCGTTGCGTGCACGAGTATACCTCCTTTTGTATTTTTTTTGAGATAGATGATTGGAAAACGCGTTAGACTCTTGTCTATTACAGTGCGCAGGATTATCCAACCGAAATAATTATACCCTATACGAGTATAATATCTCAACCCGTAGAGGGTAAAATTTGCTATTTCAGCACCGCAGATGCCTAAATTAACAACTGGGCAAAACCGGCTTCCTTCAGCCTCATAAGCCCTCGTTCGCCGGTTCAAATCCACTCGCGGCCGCTTATTTATCCTTCACGCCGTTCACGAGGCTCTGCCGTCTTTTAGGCGGTCTCAGTATCACTGTCAATATAAGACCGACAACGGCGAAGGCAGCACAAAGTGCAAAGGCCAACTGGTAACTGCCATTGACATCAAACAGGTGACCAGCAACAAAGGGGCCGGCGGCAGCGCCAAGGGTACTGGAGAAGGCACAAACGCCCAGAATCAGACCATGCGAACTTATCCCGAACAGTTCCGCCACCAAAGGCGACATCAGCGCCGTGCCACCGCCGCCGCCAATGCCCAAGGCAACAGCGAACAAATATAACATCCACGCCTCTCTAGCTGTCATGACCCAGAGCAGTGCTGCCGCCATCAGGATAAAGCACATGATAAAAACCCGCCTGATGCCAATTCTATCGGCAATACTACCCATCACAATGCCACCGGTAAGGTGTGCTGCCGCCGTTATCGATATAATGTTGGCGGCACTGGCAGCCGAGATTCCAATATCCGTAGCGTGTGGCGCAATATGCACCAGGGTAGTTATCATACAGTATCCCGTGCAGAATAACATGGCAGCCGCCGTCCAGAATTGCCAGGTAGAAGCGGCCTCTTTGAGGGAATATCCCTGGTCACCCATATCCGGCTTTTTCCCCTCTACTTCATGGTTCCCGCCGTACGGCATTAATCCCATCTTGGCAGGGTCACGCTTGAGAAACTGAGCAGCCACAATGATGATTACCAGAACCACGGCGCCTGAAATAAAGTAGGAGTTACGCCAGCCCTGCGCCGAGATTAGCCAGTAAATCAATGGCGGGGTGATTAATCCTCCTGTGCCTCCACCAGCCATAGCAATACCCGTCATCACGCTTCTTTTTTTAACAAACCACCTGGCTACTGTTGACAATACCGTGACGAAATAACTACCCGTCCCGATACCCATTATCACCGCATAGAACAGATACAGTTGCCAGGCGGTATTGACCTGTGACATCAGCAAACACCCCAGACCTAAAAGGAAACCGCAAAGCGTCAGCACTACTCGAGGCCCAAATCTATCGTTAAGACCGCCCATGATAATACCGGACAGCCCCTGCACAATTGTGGAAATCGAGAAGGCGCCTGACAGTAAGGCTCTGTTCCAGCCAAACTCGGCTATCATCGGTTTGAAGTAGACGCCAAAGGAAGCACGCGGCCCAAACATAGCCATCTGGATAACGAAAGAGGCCAGCACAACCACATAGCCATAGAAAAAATGCGATTCCGTCTTTACGTTTTGTTCAGTATCCTGATAAGACATAGTAAAGTAGTTATGTATTAGCTTTGGTGGTTACTTTTTGGCCCAATTTGATATAGCCAGTCGCGATATCCTTTATATACTACTACACTCCGCATACTTTTGCACTCGGAGTTTTTAAATTTAAATTGACCGTAAAATGGTTATACAGTGTTAAATAAAAAATGCGAATTTAAGACATTTACATCCCGGGTTGAAAGCCATGGAATTGAAGATTACAATGATGTCAGGGACGGCAAACATCACCGTAATAATGAGAGGTTCGAAAAATTAAGAAGCTATTTAGTTTTTACTTCATAGCCCTGAAGTAAATCTTAAAATGCGGTCTTCCGGACAGGGCTAGATTTTACCTCCCAGCCTTTTGGTTGGCCTTAATATGGCGGCCAATACGAGCCCGATGAAACCGATAACCACGCAGGACATGAAGGCTAATTTATAGCTACCGGTTAAATCGAATATGTAACCGGTCATCACCGGCCCGGTTGCCCCTCCCAGGGTGAAGCCAAAAGTAGCCAGCCCGAAAATAGAACCGAGAGAGTTCAGCCCGAAAAGCCTGGCCACTATTGGTGCGTGGGCTGTGGCCGTACCGCCGTGAGCAAAGCCAAAAACAACCGCAAAGAGGTAAAGCATCCAGACCTCCCTGGCGGGTAATAACCATAATAGAGCCGCCAACATCAGAATGAGACCGATAATAAGAACCAGCCTGGGACCAGTTCTGTCAACAGCACGGCCCATGGCCAAATTACCAATAATACTCACGCCCCCAATGCAAGCCAAGATATTGGCGGCGGTAATGGCCGGGACTGCCAACTCCCTGGAATGTGGCACGATATGTACCAGTATGGAGAAAATGCCCACTCCCAAGCAGAATAGCATGGAAAAAACCAGCCAGAATTGGGGGGTATAAACCACTTCTTTAAGAGAAAAACCCGGCACCTCTGATGCCACCGCCGGCTCCCGTTCTTCGCTGGCACCATAGGCAAGTTGCCCTATGTCTCCAGGGTCACGCTTGAGAAACTGAGCTATCAGCACCAGCACTAATAAGGTGATGCTTCCCAGCATGATACAGCTTGTTCTCCAACCATGAGCCGCAATAAGCCTGGTAATTACCAGCGGCCCGACCAGGGCACCAATGCCCCCGCCGGCGATAACAATACCCGTCATCAAACCTCTTCTCCCGACAAACCATCTGCCAACCAGGGATAATAACGGGGCCCAGATGCCGCTCATGCCAATGCCAATAGCCACGCCATATAAAAGATACAGCTGCCACCGGTCCTGTACCTGTGACATTAGCAAATAACCCAGACCCAGAAGAAAACCGCAGATTGTCAGTACTATCCGCGGACCAAACCTGTCGGTTAAGCCTCCCATGACTATACCCAAGACGCCCATCAGAATAAAGGACAGCGAGCTGGCCCCCGAAATCACCGCCCGGCTCCAGCCAAACTCGTTCAGCAACGGGTTGAAAAAGACGCCGAAGCTGTCATACAAGCTGAAAGCAATCATATGCATAACGAATGAAATGGAAACGACGACGTAGCCGTAAAAAACAGGTGAGTCAGGTTGGGGAAGCTGGCGAAATTCTGTATTAGACAATATTTACCGCTCCCGTATTTACCCCGTCTCCAGGGCTGCCCCATTATAGCACAGGGCACCTGTTAACATAAATTTCGGGCTATTCCTGGCGTATATGGCGAACTACAAACGGGAATGTGGTAGAATTATCCGGGAGAGGTCAGCAGCTGCTATCCCAGTTCAAATTAGTGGATAACCAGTAATGAATGGAGGCACGAGTTATGGCCCATAAAAGACCGCCTATATTTCGTCCTGCCCTGCTGGTCATCGACATGCAGAATGGCTACTGCACGCCTGGGGGCTCATACGAAAAGTATGGAGGCAATATTGGAGCCGACCTCAACGCCTACAGGCGTATCATACCGAATATTGCGCGGTTAGTGGCGACATCTCGTGAACTGGAAATACCCATATTCTATACCCAGCAGGTTAGAGAGGAATCCGGGATAGACCTTTTCACGAGACTGCACCGCATCATACCAGAGAGAAGGGCGGAATTCCTGAGGATTCCCGCCGTTGTGCGGGGAACATGGGACGCAGAGATAATTGATGAACTCCGGCCGACAAACAACGACCACATAGTCGTCAAGAGAAGAGATTCCTCTTTCCAGGACACTGAGCTTGACCTCTGGCTGAGAAGCATCCATGTCGACACAACCATCATTACCGGCGTAGACACCGCCATCTGTGTGGAAAATACACTGACGGACGCATTCAATATTGGTTATGACGTCATACTGGTGGAAGATGCCACCGCCTCCTCCTGGCAGAAGATAGGTCAAGCTACCATAAAAAAGGTAGCCGGTTCTTACGGTTGGGTTATGAAGACGGAGCAACTCATAGAGCTACTGCACTCCTGCAAGTGTGCGGACGGAAGCTTCAGGTTCACTGTAGATTCTCTATGACTGACCATAGACCTCCGGCGACGCTTTTACCGGAGATGCCACCTGCATTCAAGGGGTACTGACGTTAATCTAGCCATATTGTATAACGTAGTGCACGGTACCGCCGGTAACGGTCAGGCTCTGCATGGATAGAATTATATACACCAGATTCCAGCTATCCTGCCCGGTGGGAAGGTCTAAGTGTGCTGAAGTATCACCCGGCTCTACCAGATTCTGGTTATAAGAATTCTTCCAGGGAACGTCAAAGGTGTCAATGTCAACACCGTCATAGTCAAAACCCGGCGACTGTGAGTTCCAGACATTACTCCAGGGACTTTCGTCATTTTCAAGGTACTCACTGTACCCCGACTGACCGGTAAACTTCAGTTTGTCACCGGTATAAGTATCGCCCTCGCCCACGAAGCAGGTCAGCTTGGCCGCATTTGGTATGCCCTCGATTTGCTCCGGAACGACAAAACCGGTTATGTCGCCGCCATCAACGCCATCGCCGTCGAAGTCGATATTCGTGTCCTCATCGGCGTACATAAAGTCGTCCCAGAGATAAAGCTGATGCCCCGCCGTCTCCGGACTGGAGTAAATAATTATCAGAGACCAGCCAGCGTAAGACCACATGTTGCCGGTATCGGCAACCACATCCCCGGCGGTGTAGTTCTCGTTGCCGGTATGGTGTTCAATGCCGTATTCATCCTCGACCACTTCACCATACGCTTTTACAAGCTTGGTGACATCCAGGTAACAGGAGTAGGAAAAGCCATTGGGGTTACCACTACTGTCATAATTGGGTAAGACCTGTGTTCTTGTGGCGACTATGTCTACGGGACCCTGCGCAGCCTCTCCATTATCCAGATAGACCTGATTGTCATCTATCTTGAAGACGGCGTCGTAGTCTGGCATCATTGACTTGACTTGAATATTATCTATACGGCAATAATTGTCGTCGGATTCGGCAAAACCGACCAGGTAAAACTTCAGCTTGAAGTCATCAGTCAAATAAGTGGAGGGGATTATATCGGAGGGGATAACGTAGCAAAAATCCTGCCGTGAACTACCGATATTACCGCGGAAGGCTTCAATGTAACTGCTCCAGGTATTACCGCCATCGGGGGAAAAAGCAAAGTCAAGTCCATCGCCAGACTCCAGGTTTCCAGTCTCCCACTGTTCCCAGGAGACCGTTACTGCTCCCATATCAGCGTAAGAACTCAGGTCCAGGCTATACTCACTTTTCAGGGTGAGACAGCGAGGGTCTTCTCCCGAGCTGCTGTAATGGCCCTGAAAGTAATTACTACCAATATCCCAGCTACTGCCGTCAATCCACCTGTCAAAGTTACTGCAGGATTCAGAAAGCTCCGTTTGCTTTCTGCTCTCATTCCGCCACCCTGACCAGTAAAGATGGGCCTGAATCACGTCGGCGAAACCCTCTTCCGCATCATTGGGAATAGTATCGACCTCGGTACTGCTCTCGGAAAGCCAGGTTTCCCGGTAGTTGTCATGATTAATATCTCTCATCAGAGAGTTGCCGATGGCACAGTAGTCACCGGCAATGGCGTCACCCATCTTGCGCAATTCGCATTTGGACGAGTAGGCATCAATCTCGGTATCACCGGCAACCGAGGTAATTGTGTAAATCCTGGTGTCAATATCCCAGGTAACGGGGAGGATATCAGTAATAGCGCCGTAGGTCTCTATCCAAGAAACGGTCGCCGGTTCGGCTCCCGCCTCATCGGCGGTATATTGAAAGCTAATCTCGGCTATCATCGGCATTTCCCCGGGGTCAGCCCCGAAGGACGTGAAAGCAATAGAGGGGGTGAATTCCCAGACCACGGACTCGCCGCCGGCATAATCCGTAACATCTTCCGAGTAGTATTGCGCACCAGGTACGGTTGCCAGGGTGCAGGAGCCGCTGTAGTGGAAACCGAGCGGCAGCCATATTCCCAGCGACTCGACCATCAAAGCCTCCTCCTCACCCTCACCGGGACTGAAGCTTATCTTTATCTTGTAGTTTGATTCGTCAGTAGCCGTGCCGGCTACCATCAGCTTGTTTGACTCAATGATTTCCCTGGCTTCAACCGCGTCTGATGGCGGCGATACGTTGCTCGGAATCCAGACGTTCCGGATACTTACGTTAGCCGTGAGGTTATTTATCGGGTCGTTTAGACGGTATGACCAGGTCGTACCGAAGTCATAGATGTTATAAGCCGGGTTAGTGAACAACGGCTCCAGCCGGTCATACTTTATCTGCCAGAGGGCGTCTTCAATCCCCGAATCAGCCGCATACAGCTGGTCTGTCTTATCCTCATACACCTTCCCTGTTTGAAGCGACGTGCGCATGTGAGATAGGATAGGTGGCAGGGTCAGACTGCTTATGAGCAGGAAGGCAAGGACCGACATTAGAGCCTGCCCTTTCTCCTCATTTAAACGTTTAACATATTTAACTAGGTTAGTCTTTATCCTGTTAACCATCTCTTCACAATCCGGGGCGGGGGGCAATATCATGCGTTCTGGTTACGCTGACTGCGTTTAAGCCAGTGCCGACAGTGGTGGTCACTGTCAATTCAAGAATACCGTCACTGAAATCACAGGTGGTATTCTCCGATACCCAGTTAATGTACTGAGCCACCAGAGTCACATTTGGTGCCCCACCACCAATAATAGAGTAGCTCCGCCTCAGCCTGTCCCCATCCTCAGCATAGGTAACCTGGTGAACGGTGTTATCCCACTCAACCCAGCTCAGGTTGAGGGGAAAGCCCGATGAACCACCCGGTTCCAGGGTTTGAGCCATCTGGGCATCACGGCTAATCCAGTGGATGGCATTCAGCGTGTTCCGGCTGGCAGTGTTATAGTCACTGTTCCGGCCCCCCTGGTCAACCACCTGCACGGTGGCCATGGCTACCCCGACGCTAATAAAGCTGGTAATGGCTAGGGCTACTAACAGCTCAAGCAAAGTAAAGCCCTTCTGGTTCTCCCGTATCGGCCAAAATTTATGAAATGTCATCGGTTTGTCTTGTAGCTCTCCAAAGAAGTTATGTCCCCACCGTGGTGTCTCACAGTTATCGTTATCTTCTGAATATTTTTGTTACGCAGGTTATCAACATTAATCTGAGTTGAATAGCCGTCTTCGGTAACGGGAGGGGTGTCATAAGAAAAGGCATATTCCTGCTGTCTGATATCCTCCATGTAGGATTCGGCCAGAATCCTGGCGGCAGCGTGCTCATCAGCAATCAACCTGGCATTAGAAGTGGTGGCCAAAGCACTGAGGAAAGGCAGGCTAATGAGGCCCAGCAGCGCCAGTGCCACGACTGTTTCCACCAGTGAGGCTCCCTTCTCACCTTTCATATATATACCTCTTGGTCGGTTGTAAAGAAATACAAGCCTCTCAATAGCGAAATAGATTGTATCCATGGTTCCGGATACAATGCCCCATTAATTATTGTGGTTAATCGGATGCGGGCTGTAAATAGCCAATTAGTCATGGTGGCGGCGGTACTTATGTTTAATCCATATGGTACGTTTGTAATGTTTGGATACAATAAGCCAAGCAAGACGCAGTAAGCTCTCAAGCGCTGGGCCAAACTCAGCCGCCGCTATCATGGTATGCGGAAAAGCCAGTAAAGACTGTGGGACTCAAACAGGCTATCAGCGGTCTTCTGTTATCCCGAATAGTTGAGGGTAAATCCTGAGGGGCGATAAAAGGCTACTCCGACGAATAGCCATACTCACGGCGAGACATGGCGAATAGACCTGATTAGTTCGCGTACGTCTTTTTCTACCCTGGACAGGTCTTGTTCGCTGGGGCGTCCCCTGGTGTCTCCCATTTTCCCTTTGGTGCTCAGTTCTTCACGGTTATGAAACTCACCGACAATACACCATTCTCTGGCTACTTCAAAGCCAAGATGCTCGAAGAACTGTCCCAGGTACTTACACACCGGGATAGCTTCGTTTATGCCGGTGTGTGGTCCTGAATAAGTACAGAAAATAACTGCCGTCTTTCCGGGCAATTTTGGGGCACAGAGCTTAACGTCGCCTCTTTCCCTGTGATGGGCTATTTTCTTTTTGATAAAATTCACCACGGGTTCCGGGGGGTGCCATTCATATGATGGTGACCCGAGGAAAACCAGGTCATATTCGTAAAGCTCGGCCTCTTCGGCTTCCGGTATTTTCATGAGCTTGGTCGCTACCTTCTCGCTAACCAGGCTTCTCTGGATAGCATTGGCCACCTTCTCCGTATTTCCTGTAGCCGACCAATAAATAATTATTGCCTTCAACCCGGGGTTTGATGCCGGTTTCTGTTTGTTACCCACCATTCTGTTTCACCTTAACCCTTTCTGCTTCAGCAACGGCTGTGTCAGTCTCAGCGCCTGATTTCTCTATACAGTAATCAAGCGATGTCATACCGCCGTAATTAAATTATAGCCCTATCGGTGTGATTGTCAATACCGGCGTTGCCACGAAGTACCGCAGCTACGTAATTGAGCATTAACGCATTTACGCAATTGCGCCATTGTTTTATAAATACAGTTAACTGCCAGAAGCTAACAAGATATATATCATCAAGCTATTCGACAAAAACCTTTACTCTCTCCCCCTTGCCACTCTCCACATCAATTTCCATATCGCCCAGCGCTTCGATAAGCTCCTCGAGGTCCTCGGATTTAACGCTGCGCACATCGAAGTCGATACCCTTGTCCCTTAAAGTATCACTCACCTTATCCATGGCATCGGACGGTATTAAGGATGTCAGCTTGATTCCAGCACGTATCAGCGACATGGGCACGCGGACGTTAACGCGGTCAACATTGTCAGCGTTCTTATGTTCTGGATTGGGCACTACCGTAACACGCAGGTATTTAGGCATGGATTTACCGCCTGGTTCTGCTTTTACGGTACTTCCCGGCTCGCCTTCCCCGGAATCAATCACGTTGAGCAGTCGATAAGCATCATCAATACTTATCTTGTTTTTGGACAACATCTCCAGTATTTTTTTCTGGTTCTCAGTCATTATAATATCCCCCTTTGTTATTTATATAACCGATATATATACACATTGATTAGGATTCCGAACATCAACCTTAAGGCCAGGCATCGAGCATAGTAACCCCCAGGCCGCCTGCAAAACCAGCAGTGCCAGCTTACCCCAGCCGCTCGGCCACAGAACAACGATAGCGATAATTATTAGCGGCGACAGTATAATAAGTACCACCAGCGCCAGTGGAATGAGCAGGAACAACGGCAGCCACAATCCAAATTTCCTGTCCCCGTTATGAAAGCGCAGGCGCATTAACACCGGTGGTCGTTTCATTTCGATAGCCTCCTTATCGCCTCTTCGGCGCTTATGTCACCTCTCTCGAGTTCGTCAATTACTTCCTCCTGGGGAGTAACGGACACTATCTCAACAAACGGGAGCTGCCGGGCAATGCGGTTGATACGGTTTTTAACCGTCGGATAGCTTATGCCGAACATCTCTTCCATTTCCTTGATGGAACCATGGCACCGAACAAAGGCCATGACAAAAATCTGGTCCTCGGCAGAAAGATTGGCCAGAGGCGGTAGCGTGAAGCTGCCCTCAATGGCGATATCATCGTCAACCAGGCGGACACGCTCCACAGTTATCGGCCTGCCCTGGGTCATTTTCGTGAGCTCATGCCATTCTCGGGACATACCAGATCACCTCTCTAAATAAAAATCACCGTTAATAATTAATATAATTAATATATAACTTAATATTATTAATATATTATAAGAGAATATATTAATTTTGTCAATACTTATTGAGTAAATTTTTAAAATTTTTTTTAATTTGCTCCCATCCAAGAGCGCCGGCTCCAAGGCAGCCATCCAGAGAAACGAGGATGGGAAATTCGCAGTTGCGCAGTAGAGTATTGACGCATTTACGCAATTGCGCTATAATTTCCCGTAAAGGAACCGGGATATGCCAATTATCGCCATCGCCAACCAGAAGGGTGGCGTCGGTAAGACAACCACGTCAGCCGCCCTGGCCCAGGGGTTAAGCGAGCGTGACAAGCGGGTGCTGGTAATTGATTGGGACCCGCAGGCCAGCCTTACCATCAGCCTGGGATTCAACCCTGATAACCTGAAGCTCACTGTCTACGATGCTCTGACGAGCACCATCAGAAATAATGGCCGCCACCTAATCCCCGACGTTACCATCCCCACCAGCAATCCCAATATTGACCTTGTCCCGGCTAATATAGAGCTATCCCAGGCACAGCTTGACCTGGTGGAGGCGTCTACCCGCGAACTTATGTTAAAAGAGATGCTCCAGCCGGTGCGCCCGGACTACGATTTTATACTGGTGGACTGCCTGCCCAGCCTCGGACTGCTGACCATCAACGCCCTGACCGCCGCCGACAGGGTAATCATACCCCTGCAGGCTGACTTCCTGGCGATGAAAGGGCTGGCACTTTTGCTGAGCACAATTATCCAGGTGAAGGACAGGCTCAACCCTTCCCTGGAGATTTCGGGCATATTGTTCACCATGACCAGCCCCCGCACCCTGCACAGCCGGGAGGTCATCGAAGTTACCAAGAGAGCCTTTGGCGACAGAATCAGAGTATTTGACGCCATTATCCCCACCAGTGTCCGTTTCAAGGAAGCCCCGGCAGCCGGGATGTCAATCCTGACCTATGCCCCCAAATCAGATGGGGCCGAAGCCTATAGATTACTTACAGAAGAGGTGTTGCATGAAAAGAGCTAGAATAACCGAGGAGCTTGCCTACGGAACCGCTCTGAACCGCCTCACTGGCAGCGATAAGCCCGTGGCACCGCCGGAACAGAGGGAACCAGTCCCGACGCCCGAGTCGCCCAGGACACCCAAGACAAATATGATTAAGCTGTCCGTATTTCTCAACCGTGAAGAAGACGCCTATCTGGAGAACCTGGCGTCAACCGCCAAGTTCAGCGGCGGCAAGAAGCTCAGCAAGACCAAGCTCATCGAGGCCATGGTGCGGGCTTTCCGCAAGACCAGCCTTGACGTACGGGGAGTTAAGGACGATACCGAGTTGCTCAAAAGAGTAATTGCGCAATTGCGTTAATGAGGAAATGCTGATATATCTTTTCCCACCCGCCGCCCTCGTTTCATCTATGGCTTATCTCGTAGTTCTCTCCCCACCACACCCACAGGGAGTTATAGAGGTGCTTCGCCCCTCCTTTTCCTTTTTATCTATTCCCACCCAAGCCACCCTTGGCACTTTTTCTGCTTATCCCGTAGGGGAAATCCCCCTTAGTCCCCCTTTTGCAAAGGGGGACAATACTTTTTGCACGATGGGTCGTCTCCCTTTAATTAAAGGGAGACCGAGAGGGATTTCCAAGGCGGGGTGGGGATAAGGGGTGGAATATTCACGGGCTAAGCAATAGGTGATGCGAGGGCGGCAGGGTGGGATTAGATTAGAAACGAGGTGGGGGTAAGGGGGTGAGGTTCGCAAACACTCTCTCTGATTAACGGATGATAATCCTGCCCTTGGGCTCACTAACCACCTCACCGATGATGGCCGCCTCACTGATGCCGGCTTTATGCAGCCTCCCCAGCAGCCTTGATGCCTTGTGTTCCGGCACCGAAATCAGCAGGCCCCCCGAGGTCTGGGGGTCAAAGAGGATATCGGCCAGATACTGGGGAACCTCCTGAGCCACCTCAACCATATTTTTACGGAACTCGCGGTTGCGGTAGAGTCCAGCGGGAATCATGCCCATCACGGCAAACTCCCTCGCCTCAGGGAAGAACGGCACCGCCGTCGAGTCTATCACCATGCCCACATCGGTCCCCTCAATCATCTCGGCGGCATGGCCGAGCAGGCCAAAGCCGGTAACATCAGTGCAGGCATTAACACCGGTGGCCTGCATCAGCTCCGATGCCTTCAGGTTTAAGGTGGACATGGACCTGGTGATTTTGGCGACCGCCCCTTCACCAGCCATACCGCCCTTAATCGCCGTGCTTATTATGCCCGTGCCCAGTGGCTTGGTCAGAACCAGCCGGTCGCCAGCCCTGGCACCGGTGTTGAGGACGACCTTAGCCGGGTGGATGGTGCCGGTGACCGATATCCCGTACTTCAACTCGTCATCCTCAACGCTGTGCCCGCCCACCAGTATTACCCCCGCCTCATGCATCTTTTCCAGACCCCCGGCCAGGATATCCCTCAGTATAGATATGTCCATCTTCTTCTGCGGGAAGCAGACAATATTCATCGCCGTCAGGGGCTGGCCACCCATGGCATAGACATCGCTCAGCGCATTGGCGACGGCAATCTGACCGAAGGCATAGGGGTCATCTACTATCGGCGTGAAGAAATCAAGCGTCTGAACGATAGCCAGCTCATCGGTCAGCTTGTAGACACCGGCATCCTCAGCCCGCTCTATACCCACTATGAGATTCGGGTCGGATATAAGTGGCAGGCCAGCCAGCGCCTGGGCAAGGTCTCCCGGACCCATCTTACAAGCTCAACCGGAACCATGAACGGTCTCGGTGAGACGCGGTCTTGCCTCATCACCCATCTACTCGCCCCTCCAGTATTCTATTTACCCGGTGGTGTCAGCGTGAGCCGGTACTCGCCGGATACCGCTTCCTCCCTGACCGAATACCCCCGGCTCTGTGCCAGCCGGGAGACGTTCTCCTTGGAGACCTCGGTTTCCACCAGCACCGTCAGCACATCTTTTGGATTATCTTCCATCGCTTTCTTGGTCTTGACCACCGGTATGGGGCAGGAAAAGCCCCGGACATCAACTTCAGTCATATTTTACTCCCTGCGTATAGCAAACGCCACTCCATTGACACAGGTACTCCCGGAAAACAGCCGGAAACTGGGCAATAACCTGCCTGACTCTGGTGGCCGGAGTGGCTTGAGCAAACTTTCCCGCCATGCGGTTGGCGCGGGCAGCGATAATGGCCGCCTCATGAGGCTCCAGGCCGGCGTAGACCAGAGCCGAGACCAGACCGGTAATGGTGTCACCGGTGCCGCCGATGGCCTCCATCACCGGCACATCGGGCTCACTCACGGTAGCCAAAATCTCGCCATTACTGACTATGTAGTCAACGGCACCCTTCACCAGCAGCAGCCGGGCGGCACTCCCGTTCCGATAAGCGGTCTTGATAAGCTCGGGCGTCCGTTTGATATCGGTGTCAATCAGGTGCCTCTGGACATAGGCCGGGTGGGTGGCGGCGGGGTCGGCCAGAAACGCCATCTCGGTAGCATCCGGGGTAAAAATATCAAAGTCGCCAGCCAGCCCGGTTGCCTTGGCGGAATACATCGAGGCGGCATCGGCAATCATTACCGGCCGGCGGGCACACTCTTTAATGGCGTCACACAGTTGCCTCGTCTGAACTATATTCGGGAGCCAGTAATGCAGCGCCAGCACCTGCGGTGCCAGCTCAGCTATATTCCTGATTAAATACTCATAAAGCTTACGGCTGCCCTTACCCTGTCCAGTGTCGCCGGCTAAAAGCACCTGCGGTGCTTCCAGCTTCAGGTAGTCAGTGGTCGCCAGGGCGGCGCTGACCATGGCACCGGTGCCCTGGGTGCAGGGGACACACCGCCCGTCAACCAGCAGAAAATCACCCTCGGCACTCACCTCCCCCAGGGTCAGGGGCATGTCCGCGATGGGGACAGTACCGGCAATAAGCATCATGGCATCTCACCCCCCTTATAGAGAGCCAGGCTCTCCTCAAGGGCCCTTTCCAGCATCAGGGCGCAAAGAGTAAAGCCGAGTTCACCGGGGCGCGGCGCCTCGCCAAGCGGTTTATCAATCAGCTCAGCATGCAGGTAAGGGATATCAGGGCAGCCGCCACCGGAGGTGTTGACGATGACCCCGCTCTTCTTCTCAAAGGTTAGCTTCATGTTGGCCGCCTTGACCATCACCCAGTCGCCGAAGTCAGTCACCCTGACAATCTCCAGTATCTCCGAGGTATCTATTCTGAGCGGCGCTACCTCAACATAGGCGACGTCGCTCTGCCGGAGTATCCGCTCAATACCGAGCTTCTCCACCAGGTTTATGGCCACGGCCAGGTCACAGCCCTTGCGCAGCTCGGGCGGCGGCGCCACCAGCTTTACCTGATAGCCTGCCCTCTTCAAAGTTTTTTCTGCCTGCATCGCGTCCGATACCTCGTTGAAGAGAACCAGGCCCGCGCCCTCAAAAGCCGCCTTTTTACGCTTCAGAAACGCCATGTTTATTCCCTCTAGCTACTTCTTGCCCTCTCCATCATTATAAAGCCAATCGCCAGACAGAAGACCAGCCCGATGATAACCGCCACCGGGCCCCAGGCACCCGTGCCGCTGGGGCTGGAGGCCAGCAGGAAGTTATGGGCAAAGGCGGCGCCGGCGAAGTAACCCAGAACGGTCATGCCGGCATCGGTATCGCCCTCACCGGAGAGAATACAGTTACGCAGCGGGCAGCCGCCAATCAGGGTGGCCGCCAGGCCTACTAAAGCCATGCCCAGGAAATTCCAGAGGTGGTCGGTAGGGGCTACCGGCTGGTCGGCAAAGCCCCAGTGGTATATGCCCCCGGCGCCGAAGTTGCCGACAGCGTAGTTGGTAATCAGGGCGGCGATAAAGAAAGCCGCCACGCCGCTTATGAGATAGGTATCCCTGACCAGGAATATGTCGCGCCAGGCACCAACAAAGCACATGCGGGTCCTCTGTGCCAGAAAGCCGACCACCAGCCCGACCACAATAGCCACCGCCAGCGGGGCGAAAGCGGCCCCCGGCCCCGATTCGCTGGCAAAGATAAAGCCCGGCTTGAAGATGGCAAAAAGGAGCAGCCCCACCATCATCAGGGGCATCATCCAGCCCACCAGCGGGTGCATTCGGGTAGCGCGCCCGAAGTTAAAGCCCCTCTTCAGAAAGAAAATGCCCGCCAGTGCCCCCGCCACCAGGCCAATAAGAGCCGTAATCCCGTTGAGGTCGCCGCCGGCGATGCGCAGCATCATCCGTATCGGGCAGCCCAGAAACACCAGGGCACCAATCATGACAAAGGCGCCCATGAGAAAGCGGATTATAGGAGAGGCACCGCCCCGGGCACGGAACTCGCGGAAAGCGAAGGAGGTAACGAAAGCGCCCAGAACAAACCCCATGATTTCCGGCCGGAGATACTGCACCACTGCGGCCCGATGGATGCCGATGGCGCCGGCGATATCGCGGATAAAGCAGGCAACGCAGATGCCCATGTTGGCGGGGTTGCCCCAGTTGACCATCAGCGCCCCCAGAGCCCCGAAAATGAGCCCGGCGACGATAATGAATATTCTTTTATTCCTCAAGATTATCCCCTTTCCGTCCGGCAGCTATATCAGCACCACCTCACTGAGAGTGTTGACTAAGCTCACCCCCTCAATACTTTACAACCCTCCCCCTGTGTCACCCTCCCTTGGTAAGGGAGGGTGAATTATTGTTAAAGAGAGGCGAAGCCTCTCTTAGACTCTTCTTCTTTTCCTCTGCTTACTTGCTGATTTGCCATAAATACCATAAAATAATCTGAGGAGATTATATCATAAGAAATATCTTAGCGCAAGTAAGATTTTACTTATATTACCCTTAAAGCAAAATGAACCTAGACCATCTCAAGACCTTTCAGGAGGTAGTCAAGCTCGGCAGCTTTTCGGAAGTAGCCAAGAAGCTGTCCATCAGCCAGCCGGCGGTTTCCTTTCAAATTCAGAAGCTGGAACATGAACTCGGCATCCGCCTGATTGACCGCACCCAGAGGGCGATTACCCTGACCGCCGCCGGCAAGCGCCTCCTCCGCTTCGCTGAATCTATAGAGGAGTTGCGCCAGCAGCTCCATCACGACCTGGACCAGATGCGTGAGAAGGTTTCCGGCGACCTGCTCATCGCCGCCAGCACCATCCCGGGTGAGTTTCTGCTGCCCCCGCTGCTGACGAAATTCAAGGCATTGCATCCGGCCGTAAGAGTCCAGGTGGCGGTCTCCGATTCTGTCGCCGTCATCAACGGGGTGCGGGACAATGCCTACGAGGTGGGGTTCTGCGGCATGGCACCTGAAGGGCAGGAGCTCGAGTCATTCAGGGTAAGCGGGGATGAGATTGTCCTCATTGTTTTTCCGGAGCACCCCTTCGCCCAGCGGGGCGAGGTGTCGCCCGCCGAGCTGGCCGGTGAGCCGCTCATCTTCCGTGAGGAAACCTCAGGCACTCAGCAAAACCTGGAAACCCACCTGTCCCAGGCCGGGCTTGACCTGAGGAAATGGGTGCCCAATCTAATTCTGGGCACCACGCAGGCAGTGGTCTCGGCTGTGGAAGCCAGGGCCGGGATTGCCTTTGTGTCGAATCTGGCGATTAATAAGAGCCTGGCTCTCGGTCTGGTCAGGCAGGTTAGCGTCAGCGGGCTGAGGCTGAGCCGGGACTTCTACTGCATTTACCGCCAGGAGAGGGTGGTTACCCGTCTGCTTGAGGAATTTATAAATTTCGTCCAATCCTACGAAAGAAGCAGCTACTGAGGTGAGCAAGAAAGGGCAAGATGAATATATAGCCCGGGAGTTTGACCGGGCAGCCAGGAGTTATGATGAATCCCGACTTGTCAGGTCTTTCCAGCGCCGAAGCCAGACTGTCGTGATAAGCAGGATGCAAATTGAAAAGGGAATGAATATCCTGGACCTCGGCTGCGGTACCGGACAGGGGACTATTGATATCGCGGCCAGGCTCGAAGGAACCGGCAGAGTTGTTGGCCTGGACTTATCTCGCCGAATGATTGAGCAAGCCAAACAGAAGCTGGCCAGATTCAGGTATGACAATGTGGAATTTCTGGTAGGGAATGGCGGTTCTCTGGATTATAACGGTTATTTCGATTTTGTTCTCAGCACGAATGCCTTCCACCATTTCGACAAAAAAGAAGAGATTTTCTACAGGGTATGGCAATCTTTAAAACGTAACGGGGTCTATATAATTCAGGATATATGCAACGATTACCTGTTGATGAAAATAGTAGACTACGCGGGCAAAATCGGTGAAAAAGCGCATGTGGGAAGCACGACAGCAGAAGAACTGAGGAACCTGTATATTAAAACAGGTTTTGTGAATGTTGAGGTAAAAAAGATAAAGCTTAACTGGTTCTGGAGAATAATGACAGGCAAGGGTACGAAACAGAACGACGAAGCTAACTAGTACGCCTCACCAACTCCGCTATGCCACCACAATGCATTTTTATCTGGATAAAGACATCCGGCAAGTAAGAAGAAGGGCAAAGATATGCAGGCAGGTATTGAAAGTCTGAAGCTCAGGGTTGGCGATAATCAGGCGCATTACCTGAAAGCGGGCAGCGGTCCCCCGGTAGTACTGATACACGGCGGGGCCAGCGACTCCCGGGACTGGGTGTATACCATGGCTGCCCTCTCCCACCGCTACAGCCTCTATGCCCCCGACCTGATAGGCTTCGGCTTGAGTGACAGAAATAAAGACGGTTACTACCTCTCTGACTTCACTGAATTCATCCTGGGATTCCTGGAGACGCTGGGGCTGGAGCACCCGGTCCTGGTAGGGCACTCCTTCGGGGGCAGGTTGTGTCTGGAAATCGCCCTGAGCTACCCGGAAAAGGCACGCAAACTTGTTTTACTGGATGCCGCCGGGCTCGGCAAAATTTCCATATTTGGGAATATCGTACTTACCGGCTTCTGGGTGGTACGCAAGCTGCTGCGGCTCCGGCAACCTTTTCCCAAATTTCTGGCCAGAGAAGGTGAGGATACGCAGTGGCTCTGCGTCAGTGAGTTGCCAAAGCTGAGCACGCCAACGCTTCTTATCTGGAAACGCCTTGACCCTTATTTACCCCTGTCAATAGCCCGCCGTGCCAAGGCATTGATACCAAGGGCACATCTGGCGATAATGCCGGGCTACGGGCATGCCCCCCACGGGCAAAATAGGGACGCCTTCAACCGCCTCCTGCTGGATTTCTTAGACCACGACTGATAGTACCGAGCACTTATAATCGCTTATATCTCTACTACTAACCTCAAATACCGGGAATGCAGCCGGGAGCCCGCACCATCAGAACCGGCACGCAGGCCGAGCGAAGAAGCCGGTCAGCGACACTCCCCCAGACCCAGCGGCTGATTCCGGAGCGCCCGTGAGTGGCGATAATAATAAGGTCGATATCATTGTCCGTAGCGTACTCAGCCAGCTCCTCGGCAGCCTTTCCATCGAGTACTTCTGTTCGCATCTTTACCTTATCCAGTTTGATACGACTTATCAGGTGGTCAAGGTAGTCCCTAGCCGCTAATTTGTTACCCGCATCTATTTGCTTTCGTGTTCGCTCGGTGTCTATCTCCGTCAATACGGCGCCCCCGTCAGTCAGGGCGCCACTTGGCAGAATTGCGGGCTCAACCACCCGTGTAAAAATGACTTCCGCCACGCCACAGCCCTTAGCAATTACCTCCACGTGGGGAAGCACGCATTCCGCCAGCTCCGAGCCATCCAGGGGAACCATTATCTTCTTATACATACTCTTCCTCCATGTCTTTTATAAAATTTTTTCCCGCCACTAATAGTCCTTCGCCACAGGCACTCCTACCCTGTTGCACCCTTGTTCTGAGGTTATAATCATAATGCCAGTTACGGGTTTTGTCAAGCCTGCGCGGCTGACAAAATTACGGGATAAGTCTTAGGTGCCGCGAGGGCGGCGGGTGGGTATAGATATGTAATCACGGCCAGGGGTGAGGTCAAAAAGGGGTGAGACCAGACGGAGTAAACTCAAAGCCTATACCGAACAGAACCCAAACAAGCCTTAATAATTAAGCACAAACACCTGCGTGCTGGTAGGCAGGTTTGTCCTGGTGAGGGACAGCTTGGGACGGGGTTCAACCAGCTCCATGCCCATCTCTTTGAGGAACTTTTCTACAGGGTCCAGCTCACGGTTAATTACCGGTGTCTTGTAGTGCATGGGGACTACCGCCTTCGGCTCAAGCTGGCGAATGACCTCGGCGGCCATGGCAGCATCTATTGTGGATACACCGCCCACAGGAAGCAGTAACACATCAACATTGCCAATCTCCTCCACCTGTTCGGAAGTAAGCACATGCCCGAGGTCACCCAGGTGACAGACTGATATACCGTCTACCTCCATAAGGTAAACGGTGTTTTTACCTCTCTTGCTGCCTCCCTCGGCATCATGATATGTAGCCACCCCTATAATGAGGACGCCGCTGATTTCATATTCGCCGGGACCCTGGACTTTTTTTGGTTCCCCACCAATGCCCTGAACATAAGAATGAGAGGGGTGCTGATGGCTCACAGTTACGATACTGGCAGTAGGCTTGCCCAGTGAGTACCCCAAATCTGGCGGGAAAGGGTCAGTAATAACTGTGGCCTGGCTGCCCTTAATCATGAAGCACGAATGACCCAACCAGGTAATATCCACACTACCAATGTATCACAGGCGGGCTCATCGGTCAAGGAAGCGCAGTCATGGGTTCCCCCTCTCAATAACCGAACAGGAACTAATGGCTCAGAGACGGTAAAAATGTAATCTCCGCAATTGCGTTACTGCGCAATTACTCATTTGCGCTAGAAGAGGTACTGCCCCAAGGCTAATTCCGGTAAGCCGGGCAGAATAACCTCACCCCTTGACCACGGCAATGGGCCTGGTTCTGGCTACCTTCCGGGAGATGCCGGCACCGTGAGCCACTCTGACAACATCATTTACATCCTTATAGGCTTCCGAGGCTTCCTCGGCCAGCCCGGAGAGACTGCCCGCCCGAACGGTTATGCCGCGGGCTTCAAGTCCCGCCAGAACGTCCCGCCCGCTGAGATGCTTCTTCGCCGCAGCCCGGCTCTGCATCCGGCCGGCGCCATGGCAGGTAGAACCAAAGGTCTCCCGCATCGCCTGCTCGGTCCCCACCAGAACGTAAGAGACGCGTCCCATATCTCCGGGAATGAGAATAGGCTGCCCCACCCCGGCATATTTCGGCGGGATGTCGGGGTGCCCGGCGGGGAAGGCCCGGGTGGCACCCTTGCGGTGCACACATAGCCTCTCCTTACGCCCGGCCACCTCATGCTCCTCAATCTTGGCAATATTGTGAGTGACATCATAGATAAGCTCCAGACCGGCCTCCGCCTCGCTTTTCCCCAGAACCCGGCAGAATGACTCCCTGACCCAGTGGGTAATGCACTGGCGGTTAGCCCAGGCATAGTTGGCCGCACAACGCATCGCGGCGAGATAAGCCTGTCCTTCCGGAGACTTCACCGGACTGCAGGCCAGCTGGCGGTCAGGCACCTCAATGCCGTATTTCGGCATAGCCCTGACCATCTCTTTGATGTAGTCGTCGGCAACCTGGTGCCCCAACCCGCGAGAACCGCAGTGGATAAGCAGCACTACCTGCCCCGGTTGATTTATGCCCATGATACCGGCAGTGTCCGGCTCATATATCTCATCCACCACGGCTACCTCCAGGAAATGGTTCCCGGAGCCCAGTGTCCCCAGCTGCGGCAGGCCACGCTCCCTGGCTCTGCCGCTGACGAGGTCTGGTCTGGTATCAGCCATCTCGCCTCTCTCCTCGGTGGTATCCAGGTCCTCCGGACGACCGTAACCCTTGGCCACCGCCCAGCGTGAACCCCTGACCAGAACCTCATCAATCTCTCCGGAGCGCAGCCTTATCCTGCCCTTCGAGCCCAGCCCTGAGGGAACGTTGTTATAAAGAGCCTCTATAAGCTCCTTTATCCTGGGGCTGACCTCCGGCCGGGTCAGATTGGTGCGCAGTATGCGGACACCGCAGTTGATGTCAAAACCGACTCCACCCGGTGAGACCACGCCGTCGTCTACCCTCATCGCCGCCACGCCGCCGATGGCAAACCCGTAGCCCCAGTGTATATCAGGCATCGCCAGGGAACTCCCCACGATGCCGGGCAGAAAGGCGACATTGGCTACCTGCTCCAGAGCCTGCTCCTGCAGAATGTGCTCGAGCATAGCTTCGTCAGCATAAATAAGCCCCGGCACTCGCATGCCTGCCTTATAGCTCTTCGGTATTCGCCACCGGTATTCGTCTACCTTCTCCAGTTTACCTCCCCATCTTGTCATAGCCTCACCTCCTAGATATCGAAGATGACCCGAACCTGGTTTTTCTCCCTGTCCACCTCAAGCATATGATACGTAGCTGACTTTATCCCCGTCTTCAGTCGATGACGGGACGGGTCAAATTTCTCACCATGGCAGGTCGCAGACAAACGACTATCGCCAAATTCCATTATATCGAATCTCTTGAAGAGAAGCATTTCCACATCAAAGAGGTAGATGAGACTGTTCAACCACTCAAAAAGCAGCCCCTCCAAATCATCTTCAGCTATTTCTACACGGCGGGACTCTTTTTCCTGAACAGCACCAAGCTCGGCAATTATGGAGAACATGCCATAGGCAGCGTTGGCGAAGGCCTCGGTTAAAGTCTCGCCGTAAGCAATCAGCCCCACGTCGGCAGTATGCTCAATAAATTTAAACCTTCTCTTTTTCATCGCAGGCTCAAATAATATATCTCTATTAAACAGATGTCAAGTATATTATTATTTCCCCAAAGGAACCGGTGCCCCTACGCAGGCTGCTCCGCCATTTTACAGATAGCTGAAATAGTCCTAATTAAAACTTCTCCCTTCCGTAAAGGGAGACCGAGAGTGATTTGAAATCCCCCTTTGAGAAAGGGGGATGGCGGGAGTATCTTACGGGATAAGCAGAAAATGATAGGAAGGCGGCAGGGTGGGAAAAGATAAGGACGAAAAATCACGCTTGGGTTTGGCGGGAGGGTAGCCTGACCACCGCCGAGCCGGTAACGGTTCTCTCCCCCTGAGGGTTCTCCGCCCAGGTCTCAACCCTCACATAGTGCCCTTCATCCTCAATGTACTTCCGGGTCACCCGGCCGTTACAGATAATGTCCTCGCTGACGGGATTCATTCCCCGGTAGCTGCCACCCAGCCTGACCAGAGTCCCCCCCTCCCCCATCCAGTCGGTGAGCATCTGTCCCAGAAAGGAAAGTACCAGCCAGCCATGAACGATAACCCCCGGCAGACCGTTAGCCAGCGCAAAGTCCTTATCGTAGTGTATCGGGTAATAGTCCCCGGAGGCACCGGCGAACTTAACCAGCTGCATGGTCGTCGGGTATTTGACCAGCGCCGGGAGCTCGCTGCCTACCTCAATATCCTCATAAAAAACCGACACCTCTCTCTGCCTCCTGCTAGTACCTGATAAAGGTATTCCGCCCCTTAGCGACCACCTCTCCCCTCTGGTTTTGATAGGTAATATCCACAATCATAAAGAGTGTCGCACCCTCTTTACCCTCCATCTTACGTAGCTTCTCAAGTCTGGCCATAACGGAGATAACGTCACCTACCCTGATGGGCTGATAATATTCAAGCTCATTGGCGCCATTGAGAAAGCGGGTAAGCGGGCACTTCGCCGTTACCATTTTATGTAAAAGCTCGGTGGGGACAAGGGCGGCGGGAAAGGTGGGAGGCGCCGCCTCATGCCATAACGGATTCGGGTCATCAATGGCCTCGGCAAACTTCCTGACCATCCCCTTTTCAACCTCGTAGACCTCGGGACCGAACGCAACATTCAGCAGACCCTCCAGCTCATCGCTGATTATCGGCTCTTCACTCAATCAGGATACCTCCGTTCCAGTCCACGCCTTCACTGTATTATAGGCCACAGGCATAATAATAACCAGCCACTCCGCCCCAGTGCCGGGAGGAATTCTCCATGCCTTACCAGAAGCGCTGAAATCAAAAAATAGGCGGGGGCATGGCTTTATTAATAACTTTCTATTCTCCTCCCCGACCATGACCTGTTTGGGTTTCAGCAACCGGAGAGGCCTCATTCCCACCGGCATCATCGACCGGGGGTGATTAAGCCTTAAGCTTCTTCACCAGGTTGGCGACATTCTTGCCGAAGTGCCAGGCGGTATTCAGCCCCTCCTCATCACCACTCACCTCCCCCGGCTCCCGGCCGAAGGCAACGTTCCAGTAGGTGGAGCCGGGCACAATCATGTCCATAATCTGGAACCAGTACATAATCTGGGCAAAGGTGGCAGTCTTCCCCGCCCGGCGGGCAACCACCAGGGGACCCCCCACCTTCCCGGCGAACGCCCGCCACTTTATAGCGATGTAGCCAGTTCTCTCCATGAACGCCTTTAGTAAAGCCGTTGCCGAGCTGAAGTAGACCGGCGAGGCCAAGATAATAGCGTCGGCCTCCTTCATTTTCCGGTAAATCGGGAACAGGTCATCTTTAATCGGACACTGCTCCTCCTCACCCTTACAGGCCATACAGGCGTTGCACGGGCGGATGTCAAGGCCAGCCAGCCTTATCAGCTCCGTATCCAGTCCTTCTTCGGCTATTGCCTTCAGGGTATGCTCGGTGAGAATCTCTGTGTTGCCTCTTTTCCTGGGGCTGCCGACAATGCCAATAGCTTTCAAGATACACCTCCATAAAGGCACAGTGCCTGACCGGCTCCGTGCCATATTTTTTCACCGCCCTTAATAAGGGCCATCGACCATACTCCTATTTTGTTAAATACAGTTTATGCTGTCTTATGTACGCCGCCACCGGCTCGGGGACAAGGTGGACAAGGGACAAACCCTGCGCGGCCCGTTCTCTGATGGCTGAAGCACTGATATCTATCTGTGGCCTGTCCAGCATAACTACGCGCTGCGAAATGCCGGGGATACTGGCTTCCAGAGCTTCAAAGCTGGGGCGTTTCCAGCCGGGACGGGGAACCGCCACCAGTCGACACATCTTGATTAAACGAGATGGTTCCCGCCATTCCGGCAGCTGTTCCAGGCTATCCCAGCCCAGGATAAAAAACACCTCGTCCCCACCCGCCAGCTGACCCCTCAACTCAGCAATAGTATCCACGGTATAAGAAGGGCCGGGGCGTTCTGTCTCTACCGCCGACACCTTAAAATAGGGCGTATCGGCAATAGCCAAGCGCAGCATCTGGAGACGATGTTCAGTCGGTGTAATGGGGTGAGCCGGTTTCAATAGCGGCTGTCCCGCCGGCACCAGAATAATTTCAGACAGTTCCAGCGAGGCTTTAGCCTCCTCGGCTATTTTGATATGCCCCAGATGGACCGGGTCAAATGTTCCCCCCAACACACCTGTTTTCACGGCATTACCACTCCCACTCTAAATCACCGCAGCGTATTTTGTCGCCCTTTTTTATTCCCGCCTTCTCCAGAGCCTTGTTCACGCCCAGCCTTTTAAGCTGGCTGTTAAGCTGCCAGCGCAATTCGGAGGTACTCGCCCCGGCTCCGGTCACCAGGCGCTCCAGCTCAGGCACGGACAGGACAAATTCATCCCCAACCTTACGAACGTTGAAAGCATCTTCTCTGGGACGGGGCCGGAAGACCTTCTCAGGCAAACCGAAACTCTTTCCTTCCTCACCCAACCCTTTCAGCCTCAGCATAGCCTCCGACATAAGCTCAGAGACACCCTGTCGCGTTACCGCCGACAACATGTAAGCTTTAACACCAGCACGGCTGAGGGCATCCCTTATCCCGGATAGACACGCCTTCACCTCAGGCAGGTCAATCTTATTCAGGGCGACTATCTGCGGCTTTAGCACCAGAGAGGCATCGAATAATGATAGCTCTTCATTTACCTGCATCATATCTTCAACCGGGGACTCGGAGCTGCCACTGATTAAATGAATAAGTATTTTCGTACGCAAAATGTGACGCAGAAAATCATGACCAAGGCCCCTACCAAGATGGGCGCCTTTTACCAATCCGGGAACCTCCGCCATGACGAATCTTTCCTGACCAATCTCGACAACTCCCAGAACCGGCTCTATAGTTGTGAAGGGATAGCTGCCTACATTGGGTCTGGCCTCTGATGCTGCTGCCAGGAGCGTTGATTTCCCCACATTGGGGAAGCCAATAACCCCGACATCAGCAATAAGCCTCATCTCCAGCAATATGGAATACTCCTCACCCGGCTCTCCCCTCTGGGCAATATGCGGGGCTTGCTCTGTCGATGTCGCATAGTGAACATTCCCCCAGCCCCCCCTGCCACCACTGGCGACCACCACCCCATCGCCCGACCGCTCCAAATCAGTAATAAATATGTCGCTGCCATCCATCTCCCGGCGCAATACCACCGTACCCGACGGCACCGCTAATATCATGTCTTCACCTCTTCTACCATGCTTCTTGTTGCCGCCACCGTTCCGGCCATTACCAGCTCCATACAATTTTTTTTGCCGGTATCTCCGCAGGCTATCTACGGATTCATCCGCCCTAATAACGACATCCCCGCCATCCCCGCCATCCCCACCATCAGGGCCGCCAAACGGAACGAACTTCTCCCGCCGGAAACCTATCATACCATCGCCACCGCTACCCGCTTTCACCCTTATCTCTGCCTTATCGAACATCCCGCATAATCCGTCTTTTAATTAAATGTTTATTGTCAGTTTAATGATATTAGTTATTTGTAATCATATTCAATATTTTTTAATAACAGCACTAATACTAATAAGAATAATATTGCCGATATGTCAGGGTAGTCAATAAGTTAATAACTTATTAAAGATTTTCCATTTTTTCACTGTCGTCTCAGGCTAACCGCAGATGCTCTATAACAAATAGGTCACAAAAAAACCACAAAATATGTTCATTATGATGTTGATATGTTCTGGTAATAAGGTGAAGCTTTAAGAACTGGCCAGCGCTAGCGGGATTTACGAAATTTTACCCTGGGGCGTATACTCTGTTGAATTTCCCTGATTTTTCTCTTTAAGTAGGGGCTGCTGGTGATATCGGTAGATACTTTTTTACAGGCGATGGTAACCGCGGCGGCATCACGGTTACCGAGTTCCTGGCCGATTTGTGACAGCGAACAATTGGTTTCCTGCCGGACCAGGTACATGGCTAAACGACGGGCTAAAGCGGTTTCCTTTTCTCTTTTCCGGCCCTTTAAATCTTCCACGGACAGCCGAAAGCTGCTGGCAACGGACTCGATGATATAGAAAGGTGTTATAGAATCTAAGCCCTCCTCTTTGCCGGCGATATCCTCAAGTGCTTTCTTGGCTAGGTCAAGGGTAGGTATCGTCCGGCTTAGCTTAGCGAAGGCAACTACCCGGTTCAATGAGCCTTCCAGTTCCCGGATGTTCCGCTGAGCCCGTTGGGCAATAAACTCCAGCACATCCAGACCTATGCTCACACCTCTCTGTTGTGCCTTTGATTGGAGAATAGCCAGGCGTGTTTCAGAATCGGGCGGCTGCAAATCAACAATTAATCCCCATTCAAACCGGGAGCAAAGTCTTTCTTCGAGCAAGGGCATTGATTTAGGTGGGCAGTCGCTGGTGATAACAATCTGGCGGTTGGAATTGTGCAGCTCATTGAAGGTGTGGAAGAAGCTTTCCTCGGTCTGCTCCTTGCCGCTGATAAAGTGGATATCATCAATGAGCAGCATGCCGATGCTTCTGTATTTATTACGGAATTCCTCGGTGCTCTTCTCGCGCAGGGCACTGACGAACTCATTGGTAAACTGCTCGGCGCTGGTACAAATCACATTGATATGTCTGGTGAGCGCCACGCTACCGATAGCATGTAGCAGGTGGGTCTTACCCAGACCGGCACCGCCGTATATAAACAGGGGATTGTAGCTATGTCCCGGATTCTGGGCTACGGCCAGAGCGGCAGCACGGGCGAGGCGGTTGCTGCTGCCTTCGATGAAGGAATCAAAGACATAGTTCGGGTTCAATCTGGTATATGAGGGCGCGGCTGCTGGGATACTGGGCCCGGTATCGTAAGGGCCATGGTGAGTCTGGCCATTGACCTGGAAACCTACCTTTACGCCAGGAGAGGTGAGACCGATAAGCGCCTTTTCAATCAGGGAACGCTGATTCTTCTCCAGATATTCCGCAACAAAGGTGCTGGGTACACCGATAATAAATTGATTATCTTGATAACTTAAACCGGTGGTTTTGCCAAACCAGGTTCGGTAGTTTGGCTTACTCACCTGGAGTTGCAGTTCACCCAAGGCAGTTTCCCAGATATCCTGTGGTGTCCTGGTCGGCATTAATTTCCTTTCCCTGTTGTGTGCCCGCTTTCAGATTTTCAGGGTTCAGTACCTTAATCGGGCAAAATTATACCCCTCTCCTGATTCAGGCAAAATCTCACCCCTGTCAGCAATTAATCACTGGATTTTCGCAGGTTTTGCGTGGGAGAAGTTAACAATTTATCTAATTATTAACACCAACTAGCATACTACTAATGGCACCCGGGTGGCAAGGTTTTTGGGGGTAAAGGCCAGCCAATATAGTCCTTTTTTTCCTCTTGCCAACTCTTTCATACTTTCCTTTTTGTTGATTATTGGGGGTTGCAGGTTCAAAATGGTCGGTTGTTGGAAAATATTTTTAATGTTAAAATTCCGTTATCGGAGGCCTAAGTTGCGGATTGTTTTTATGGGTACACCCGAATTTGCCGTACCCTCTCTGGAGCACCTCATCCTTAATCATTACCGGATTGAGGCTGTTTACACCCAGCCGGATAGACCCGCCGGCCGGGGGCGCGCCCCGGTTTTACCGCCGGTGAAGGAGGCCGCCCTGCGTTGGCAATTACCCGTGGTGCAGCCGGTAAGTATGAAGTCAACGGAGGCGTTATCGCGTCTGGCTGACCTTGACCCCGATACGGTTGTGGTGGCTGCCTTCGGCCAGATTCTGCCGCAGTCGGTTCTGGATATTCCCCGCTACGGGTGTATCAATGTCCACCCCTCGCTATTGCCTAAGTTCAGGGGTGCCTCACCGGTAGCGTCAGCGATACTTTCGGGAGACGAATTTACCGGGGTCAGCGTTATGCTGCTGGATGCCGGTATGGATACCGGTCCGGTACTGACCAGGGCGGCGGTGCCTGTTTCCCCGCAGGATAACACCGGCTCGCTTACCGGCAAGCTGTCCCTGATAGCGGCTCATTTGCTCCAGGAGGCTCTGACCGGCTGGTGGCGGCGAGAGATTGTTCCCCGGCCCCAGGATGAGGCTGCGGCTACTTATTCCGCCCGCATCACCAAGGAGGATGGGGAGGTTGACTGGAAAATGTCGGCGGTGGCAATATGGCGGCGGGTGCGCGCCTATAATCCCTGGCCCGGGTGTTACACCCGATGGCGGGGGAAGCAGCTTAAGATTATTGAGGCGGTGCCTATACCTGGGGAGGGTGTCTCTGAGGTGGGGCGGGTGCTGGCTCAGCCTGGAAGCGGGGCTGTGGCCGGTGTCGGTACCGGGGATGGCATTCTGGGTCTCCTTAAGGTCCAGCTCGAGGGCAAGCGGGTTGTGTCTGCCGCCGAGTTTCTGAGAGGGCAGAGGGACTTCATAGGCTCTGTTCTGCCGGGCTAGCCGGTGCCCTCAGCGTATGTTGCTTCAACACAGACCAGTCTGTATAATCAGAGCAGGGGGTTACTTTGTCTTTGCCGAAGGACCTGAGCCAGTTTGAGGCGCTGATAGAAATTATTAACCGGCTGCGTGCCCCTGATGGCTGTCCCTGGGACCGGCAGCAGACCCATGCCTCGCTTCGGGAGAGCCTGCTGGCGGAGTGCTATGAGGTACTGGAGGCGCTTGATGAGGACGATTCCGGGAAGCTCTGCGATGAGCTGGGCGACCTGCTGATGCAGATTGTGCTCCACGCCCGGATTTCCGCTGAAGATGGTGAGTTTGAGCTGGGTGATGTGGTCAGGGGCATTAATAGCAAGCTGATTCACCGCCATCCCCATGTCTTCGGTTCTGAGAAAGTGAAGGACGCTGAGGAGGTGGCGCACAACTGGGAGGCCTTAAAGCAGGAGGAAAGGGGCACCGATGCATCCATACTGGAGAGTGTGCCCAGGCAAATGCCCGCCCTGGGCTACAGTCAGGAAATTCAGCGCCGGGTGGCCTGGGTCGGCTTTGACTGGGAGGACGTTGACGGGGTTATTGATAAGCTGAGTGAGGAGGTCAGGGAGTACCAGCAGGCGGGCAGTAAGGAGGAGAGGGCGCAGGAGTACGGTGACCTGCTCTTTACCCTGGTCAATATTGCCCGCCGGCAGGGAATTGACCCCGAGGCAGCGCTGCGGGAGGCAAACCGGCGCTTTTACCGTCGCTTTACCTATATGGAGGGACTCTGTCGGCAGCGCGGGAAGACTTTCAAGGAACTGTCCTTTGATGAGCAGAATGCCCTGTGGGAGGAGGCGAAGAGGGGAACAGAGGAGACCGGTCGGGGCGGGCAGGTTTGAACTGCCGGCCTCTATGCCCCGCCAGCATTATTGGGGGGATTCTGCCTTTTTATCACCACGCTAGTCATTATTAGCCTCATAATATGTATTGACATTCGTTCATCAGGGGTATATAGTAACTTTAGTTACTATTCTACCCTTCATATTCTTTACAGCCACCTTTATCCGTTATCCGGGTGTCGGCGGCACCGGCACTCCCAGTCCGGAGGCGACATGAAAGCGAGCTCTCCGTAATAGTGGCCAGGGGGATAGCCAGAGTATGAGCAGAAAGCCAATATTGATTGTTGATGATGAACCGATTGTGCGGGATTCGATAAGGGACTGGCTCAAAGATGCCGGCTACCAGGTGGCCACGGCTGAGACCGGGGAGGAAGCCTTGGAGATGATAAAGAAGCAGGACTTCAGTGTTATCGTCATGGATATAAGGCTGCCCGGGCAAACCGGCATGACGGTACTGAAGCAGGTGAAAGTTCTCAAGCCAGAGATAAAGTCCATTATTATCACGGCTTACCCATCGACAGAATTGTCAGATGAGGCGAGGCAGCTTGGCGCTATTGATTACCTAATCAAGCCAATTGCTCCTGATGACCTGGAAAGACTCATCCGGGAAACCCTTCTGAAATGCGACGAAGAATAAGGAGGTCGCAACGATGATAAGAAACTCGGTACTGGTTGTGGATGATGAGGCAATTGTGCGCGAGTCCATAAGGGACTGGCTCAAAGATGCCGGCTACCAGGTGGCCACGGCTGAGACCGGAGAAGAAGCCCTTGAGGTGATAGAAAAACAGGACTTCAGCGTTATGGTCTTGGATATACGTTTGCCGGGGCAAACCGGGATAGCCGTACTGAAGGAAGTAAAAGCACAAAGACCGTGGATAAAGTCAATTATCATAACTGCCTACCCCTCCGATGAAACCACGAGCGAGGCGAGGCAGCTTGGTGCCATTGATTACCTGGTTAAGCCGGTTGCCCCCGACGACCTGGAAAAGCTTATCCGGGAGACTCTCGATTCAGTAGGCGAGGAACCGACGGTTAAAGCCAGGGCAGCCGCGCCACCCAAGCCGCCGGTAGTAGAAGCCGCTGCGGTCAAGAGGTTATTCGTTATTACCAGGGAGAATCTGAAGGCTATGGTAAACAGCCTCAGTAAGGAGATGGAAATAGTCGGCGTCAAATCCAGGCATGGGAAATATGTTTACGACAGGATAGACAGCTTTGATGAGCTCCGTCTTGATTATGATGTTACCGTTATGCCGCCGACCAAGTACCTCCTGCCCGCCAGAGAGAACCTGCTTAAATTCAAAATTGGAGACGAGTCAAAGGCTGAGCCGGTAGTTGAAGCCGCCCCGTTGGCTGTAATCGGTGTGCACCCCTATGATATTAAGGCCATCGAGTTGCTGGACGAGGTCTTCATGGCGGCCAACCCTGACCCCAATTACATCGCCCGGCGGCAAAACACCGTTATCATCGGGGTTGACTGTCTTAACCCATCCCCCAAATCCTTTGCCCCCAGCATGGGGACGAACACGGCGGAAACGGGCTTTGACCTCCTGCTGACGGATATTGGCACTGCCTATATGGTAACAGTTGGTTCAGAAATGGGTGCTGTACTCCTCGCAAAGTATGCATCGGCAGGCGAACCGACCAGCGATGATATCGCCAGGCAGAAGCAGGCCAGGGACGGGGCGCTGGCCAGGTATCAGCTCTCTCTTGACGTGGCCAGAGAAAGGCTGCCCAAGCTGCTGGAGGACAACTACGATGACCCGTACTGGGCATCCAGGAGTGAAACCTGCCTCAGTTGCGGCTCCTGCGTCATGGTGTGCCCCACCTGTTTCTGCTTTGATGTCACCGATGAAGTGGCGCTGAACCTGAGAGAGGGAGAGCGCCTCCGCCGCTGGGACGGCTGTATGCTGGTTGACTTCGCCAAGGTAGCTACCGGTGAGAATTTCCGCCATAACAAAGAGAGCCGTTTCCGGCACCGGATATTTCGCAAGGGTAAATATGTTCTGGAAAGATACGGGAGGGTCGGCTGCGTGGGCTGTGGTCGGTGTGCCATCGCCTGCCTGGCGGAGATAGCCAGTCCCCTGGAGGCTTTCAACTCCATAGCTGAGTCAGCCGGGATTAAAGAAGCCGCCAAGCGTATTGTCAGCGAGGTAAAGCCGGAGACTGAATTATACGCTCCCTGCCCCGCGGCGCTGGTAAAGGTCAGCGAATTGACACCCAATGAGAAGGTCTTTGAGTTCCGTCTTGAGGATGGCAGGGAGCTGGGGCATCGCCCCGGACAGTTTGTTGAGGTCTCGGTGATGGGCATCGGCGAGGCGCCCATTTCCATTTCATCGTCACCGACCAGAGACGGTACCTTTCAGCTGGCAATAAGAAATGTCGGCGATGTTACCAACGCCCTGCATCATCTCAAGGAAGGGACCAAAGTGGGCATACGGGGTCCGTTTGGCAACGGCTTTCCACTTGAGTCTCTCGAGGGCAAGGACATTCTGCTGGTCGCCGGCGGCATCGGTCTCTTCCCGCTGCGCTCATTGATTCAGTATATTCTTGACCGCAGGAGCTCTTTTGGCCGGGCCATCCTGCTCTTCGGCGCCAGGTCGCCGGCGGAGCGATTGTTCCTGGATGAGCTGGCTGCCTGGAACAAGAGCCCCGACATCGAGTTCCACGAAACGGTGGATAAAGGTAATGAGAGCTGGCAGGGGAATGTAGGTGTTATTACCACCCTTATCCCCAAGGTTGAAATTGACCCCCACAGGACCGTGGCGGTGGTGGTCGGGCCGCCTATAATGTACCGGTTCGTCATCGTGGAACTCAAGAAAAGGGACCTTCCCGATGAGAACATCATCATGTCGCTGGAGCGAAGGATGAAGTGTGGCGTCGGCAAGTGTGGCCACTGCCAGATTAACGGTGTCTATGTATGCCAGGAGGGCCCGGTATTTAACCTTGCCCAACTGAGAAATCTAAGGGAGGCAGTCTGATGAAGCCTAGGGTAGCGTTCTTTGATTTTACCGGCTGTGAAGGATGCCAGCTGGATGCGCTTAACCTTGATGGTGAGCAACTCCTGGACCTGCTGGCTGCGGTGGACATTGTCAACTTCAGAGAAGTGATGACGGAGAGAAGCGATAACTATGATATCGCCTTTATTGAGGGCAGTATCAGCCGGGAGTCAGAGATAGGCCGGCTGCAAAAAATACGCGACCAGGCCAAGGTCCTGGTCGCCCTGGGTGCCTGTGCCTGTATCGGCGGCATTAATTGCCTGAAGAACCATGTCCCCATGGAAGAGGCGCTGCGTACCGTCTATGGTGAGGATGCCAGATATTATGATACCATTCCCGCCCGCCCGGCAAACGCCGTAGTTACCGTAGACTACTATGTAAGGGGCTGCCCGCCACAGCCCGCCGAGCTTATCAAGGTGGTTAAGGCGCTCCTGCTGAACAAGAAACCGGATATACCCGGCTATCCTGTCTGTGTTGAGTGTAAGATGGCCGGTAATGTCTGCGTTTTTGAAAGAGGCATGACCTGCCTGGGCCCGGTAACCAGGGCCGGCTGTGGTGCTATCTGTGTCAATAGCGGGCGGATATGCTGGGGCTGCCGAGGCCTGGTGGATGAACCCAACATAAATTCGGAGAAGGATATACTTAAAAAGTACGGCCTGACCGTAGACCAGGTTGTTGAGAAATTTAAAATTTATGACACCTTTGCGGAGGTGACCAAGTGACAGAAGTCAATGTGAATGTGCATCAACTGACGCGGGTGGAGGGACATGGTAATATCGTGCTCAATGCCACCGATGGCAAAATTGAGAAGCTCTTATGGGAGGTTACGGAATCACCCCGCTTGTTTGAGGTTATGCTTCGGGGCAGGTACTGTGAAGATGTGCCCCACATTGCCTCCAGAATCTGTGGCATATGTTCCATCTCTCACTCTACCTGCTCGATACAGGCTACCGAGGCTGCTTTTGGCATTCAGCCGTCACGGCAGACGCTGCTTTTACGGAAACTGCTTTATAATGCCGAAATCTTGGAAAGCCATATCCTGCATGTCCTTTTTCTGGTGTTACCCGACCTCCTGGGAGCCGGTAGCGTTTTTCCCCTGGTAGCCACGCACAAAGATGCGGTGCTGATGGCGCTGAGACTGAAAAAGCTTGCCTATAATCTGGCTGAGGCGCTGGCAGGCAGGAAGACCCACCCCATCTCCTGTGTGGTTGGCGGCTTTGCCAAGCTGCCCGAGCTAAGGGAGCTTGAAGCTCTCCGCAAGAGGCTGGAAGATGCCCTGGCTGACCTGGATGCTGTTGTCGGGCTGTTCAAGACCCTGGAGATTCCCGATTTTACGCGCGAAACGGAATATATCGCCCTGAAAGATACCAGAGAGTATGCCTTTATCAGCGGCCAGATTGCCTCAACCGACGCCGGTCTCGCCCCTGTGGATAAGTACCTGGAGGTCACCAATGAGTTTTGTGTTCCCCACTCCACCGCCAAGTACACTAAAAACAAGCGTGATGCCTACATGGTGGGGGCTCTGGCCCGCTTTAATAATAATCATGACCAGCTATCGCCCGGGGCGCAGAAAGCTGCCGAGGAACTTGGCCTGAGGGCACCCTGCCATAATCCTTTCATGATAACCGTGGCTCAAATCATTGAATGTGTCCATGCCCTGGAGGATAGCCTTAATCTCATTGACCGGATACTGGACAAAGGTCTTGAGGAAGAGGATAGCAGGGTAAAGGTGCGGGCGGGGAGGGGTATCGGAGCCGTAGAGGCTCCGCGCGGTATCCTTTTCCATGACTATACCTATGATGATAATGGGATACTGACCAGGGCTAACTGTATCATTCCCACCAACCAGAACCATAATAATATCCAGAAAGACATGGAGGCTCTGGTGCCCACCATACTGAGCCAACCCGAGGATAAAATTAGACTTACTCTGGAGATGCTGGTCAGGGCCTATGACCCGTGTATATCATGCTCCGCGCACGTTTTAAAGGTATCGTTCAACAGGTAGGGCTTTGTCTGCGATGCTATCAGGCAGTCAGTGTTAATTTACAGCTGTGTTGAGGTTGGCTGTGACCCTTCTTGATAAACCGGGAGATAAACGGTAAAGGTGCTTCCCTTGCCAACCTCGCTCTGTACTTCAATCTTGCCGCCATGGCGCTCAATAATCCCGTATGATACGGACAACCCCAAGCCCACCCCCTTTACCTCTTCTTTAGTGGTGAAAAAGGGGGTGAATATTTTATCTATATTCTCGGGGGGTATGCCACAGCCGGTATCCTGAAAGCTTACCCTGACCCGGCCATCCTCCCCCAGCGAGCTGCGGATAGTCAGCCGGCCACCCTCAGAGGTTGCCTGAATAGCATTCACGGCAAGGTTGATAAACACCTGCTGAAGCTGGTTGAAGTCAGCCAGAACCGGTGGCAGTGCTGGTGCTTCCTCTCTGGCTACTGCCACTTTCTTCATCACAGCCTGGTGACCGACCAGAGATATCACCTGGTCGATGACGCTGCTTATTATTACCGGTTTTAAGGCGGGCTCGGACTGTCGGGCAAAATCAAGAAGGCCGCGTATTATCCTCGAACACTGGTTAACTGCTGTATCTATTTTTAACAGGTTAGCCAGCGTTTCTTCCCTGTCAAAGGAATCGTCGCCTATCTTCTTCATCAGTAGCTTGGTATATATCAGAACGCCAGCCAGCGGGTTGTTGAGTTCATGGGCCACGGCTGCCGCTAGCTGGCCAATGGCGCTCAGCTTCTCTGCCTGGATAAGCTGCCTCTGAGTGCTTTGCAGGCGTTCGATATAGCCGTTTAACTCCTCATTAAGAGATAATATCTCCTCGTAGGCTTCTATTTGATGCTCCAGGTAGTTTAACAAAGTCGCCCCCAGGCTACTGATGAGAAAGGCAAAAAGAGCAAAGATTAGTGACCTTATTAGTAATGGCATGTCATAGGAAATAAGCAGGGCGTAGGGTAATAAGACGGCAAGAAAAACCAGTCCGCTGATTAACACCCCTCGCAGGCGATAGATGACAGCAGCATAAATCAACGGATAAAAGAAAAGAATAACATAAATATCGTGAAAGGCGGTCAAAACGCCGTAATAGATATAGGCAAAGATGGCAAAGAGGCCCAGGATAATCCAGAAATGAATGCTCCGAATACCTGTGGTCGCTTTCGCCCGCAGGAGCCAGTTGGTGACTCCTAACTGTGAGTCTTCCCTCTGCGGTAAATGCTCTCTATCCGGAAGCTCGGCCTTGCCTCTGCTATTCATCATTACTTGTGTCAATTTTTAGAGGATGTTCCGGGTTGGCACCTCTTGGGTAATAATGGCAAATCGAGAAGGGTATCACAGCCTATTAAGAGGGACCGGTTGCCGTTTTTTCTTTTGCTGCCTCTATTATACTCTTTTCAGGTCTGGTTATCTTCTTTACCTTTACTCCGGATATTCCGCCCAGTATATTTTATGAGGGTGGTCGAAAGGATTGGCGCCAGGCTTATCAAGTCCACAAGGTTGACACAGGGTAAGCACAAATCTAGAATGTTTACCGTGGGAAGCGATGAGAGACGCGGTTCCCCGGGGCGGCAGGGCCAGATTCTTTAAAATGGTCGGGGCGAGTGGATTTGAACCACCGACCTCCGCGTCCCGAACGCGGCGCGCTAACCAGGCTGCGCTACGCCCCGACAGCATTATTATAGGCGGATTTAACTTTTAAGGCAATAATTATCAGAGAGGGTTATAGTATATATAG
>CAYWRT010000005.1:0-36398 GCA_964460815.1 uncultured Dehalococcoidaceae bacterium | reverse complement strand
TAAATACTACGCCAATCCACTGGTTTATAAAGAGCTCGTTAGAAGGGCGCTGGTGAACCGTGGCAATCCGCAAATACCTTCTGAATACACAATTGCCGCTATTCCAATAAGGGTAGCTATCAATTTTAAAATTCCCCTGGTTATACATGGAGAAAATTCGGCATTGGAGATGGGAGAGCCGACAGAATTTACCAGTAAGCGTGACTATGGGGGCAGCGCTCTTGGTTTTGCCAACAGTAATACTGTTCGCGGCGGTCAGGCCAGAGATTTGGCTGGTGATGGAATTGGATTGAAAGATATCCTGCCGTATCAGTATCCATCTGAAGGGGAAATAAGGCTTTCCGGTATCCGGGCTATTTATTTAAGCTATTATCTTCGGGAGTGGAGTACCTTTGGGAACGCTAAATTTGCCATAAGTAAGGGACTGAGAACGAGAATTGAAGGTCTATATGACATCGGCAGATATGACCGTTTCAGTGCCATAGACTCCGACCTGAATATCGTCAATGGAATGATAAAATACATCAAATTCGGCTACGGCGCGGCCACGGACATGGCCAGTTTTGATATAAGAACCGGGAAAATCACCCGTGAAGAAGCCATCGCCCTTGTCAGGGAGTTTGATGGACGCTGCGCCGACAGTTTTGTAAGGGCCTATTGCGATTATATTGAGTTACCTGTGGATGAGTTCTGGGTAATAGTGGAAAGATATAGAGGCGATATGTGGGAGAAAAACGGAAAAGGCGGGTGGGTATTGAAAAACCCCATCTGGGAACAGGAGCCGCCTTCTAAAGATATTGATTGCGAAAAGGTGGTCAGAAGGTTAAACAGGGAGCTGGGGACTAATCGAGGTATAGAATAACCTTCTAACAAAGCTTGTCTTATGCGTATTTTAAAAACATATAATTAGAGTTTTTACCGGGAAGAAACCGTATGAAACTGCTAATCATTGGTTGTGGCTCCATAGGTCGTCGTCATGCCAGAAATGCCAGAACGCTGGGGGCTGAGATAACGCTCTGCGACCTCGAGCCGTCCCTGATGAAGGACCTGTGCGCCGAGCTGGGCGAGGTTCCAGGCTACACAGACTATCTGGTGGCCGCCGATAAAGCCGGTGCTGATGCCGCTGTGGTGGCAACGCCTTCATCCCGGCACACAGAAATGGCAACGCAGCTGGCCAGACGGGGGATTCACCTGCTGATAGAAAAACCGTTGGCGCGCTCACTTGAGGGTATTGACTCACTGCAAAAGGTGGTTCACCGGAACCGCCTGACGGCAATGATGGCCCAGAGCTTCCGGTTTCATGAAGGCTTCCTGACACTACAGAGGCTCCTGAATGAAGGTGCCATCGGGGAGCTGTACCATGTTTACTCCAGTAATGGCTGGTATTTGCCAGACTGGCATTATCACCAAGACTACCGCCGCGAGTATTCGGCGCGCCGGGCGTTAGGGGGAGGTGTCGTCCTCACGAACTTCAGCCATAATTTTGACACGTTTCGATGGCTGTTCGGTGAAATAGACGAGATTATCGGCTGGAAAGCCCGGCTGAGTTCCCTGTCAATTGATGTTGAGGACAGTGCTTTTTGTCTCCTGCGCACCAAGAAGGGCGTAATTATCACCGGCATCAGCGATTTTTTAAGCCGTTTACCCCGTAATGATATGGTGCTGTCGGGCAGCGAGGGGCACATAGAGGCTGATTTCTCCAGGAGTCTTTTGAAGCTGTGGCGAGTTAGAGACAAGCGCTTTACTCCTGATGTCCCTCCCCCTTCCGAAATAACCGGCGGCATCAGGGTTCTGGAGGACGGCGTCCAGTACGACCCTGAGCCGGAAATAATCAGGTACGATTTTGAAGCGAACCATCGCTATCTGGCCGAGATGTCGTATTTCTTCGAGCGAGTTCGGAACCGGGATGTGGAGTTTGACCTGGACCTGCGGGCAGGGGCACGAGTTTTAGAGTTGATAAACGCTGCCAATTTCCGGGATATTACGCCCGGTATCATCTCCACCGTGTAAGAAATAAATGAAAAGATTTGAAGGAATCCATCATATCTGTGATATGAAAAATGACAGATTATAATATTATACCTTCTTTGCGGATAGGCACTCACCGGTGCAGCCGGCAGGACCCCACCCTGCTGGTCGCCGAAGAGGGACAGGCCAATGAGGGTGACTTTAAGTTTGCCATCAGGATGATAGACCTGGCGGCGGATTGTGGCGCCGATGGCATCGAGTTTCAGCTGAGCATCGCCTCCGATTTGTATATTCGCAGCCACCAGGACTTCCACCTCTATAAAAAGCGAGAGTTCAAACCGGCTGACATTAAGGAACTTATCTCGGCAACGCATAACAGGGGCCTGTTTTTTCAGGCCGCCTGCCTGAGCGATAAACTCATTGATGCCGTGGTCACGACGGGTGCGGACACCCTGGTTCTGAACGCCACGGACCTTAATAATCCCCGTATGCTTGACGCCCTGGCCGTCTGCGGCCGGCCCTTTCTGGTGGCAACTCTAATGGGAACCATTGAAGAGATTGACTGGGCTGTTTCCCGTTTACACGCTCGTGGCGCCGGTGACTTCGCCCTTCTGCACGGGCAGCATATTATGGCTTCTCAGCATGAAGCCGGAGTACCGGTTGAATATACTCAGCTGGACTGCATTTCAATGCTGGAAAAAAGGTACGGCGTTCCGGTTGGTTTTGTTGACCATACCGATAGCGAGATTATGCCGGCTATCGCCGCCAGCCGGGGAGCGGCGGTTGTCACCAAGCATCTCTCTCCAGAGCCAGGCTGGCGGGGACCCGACTGGCAGGTCTGCCTCGACCCCGAAGCCTGGAAGCGAGCCAGTACCTGTGTCCGGTATGCGAACGCGGCCCGGGGGGCTGACAAGACCATCAGCATTGAGGAAATCAAGGACCGCTCCTTTATGCGGCGCAGTATCGTGGCGGAACGGGATGTACCCGCCGGGAAGCTACTGGAAGCATCGGATATCACTTTCAAGCGGCCCGGAGGCGGCCTGGACCCGCGTCACGCTGATAAATATATAGGGCGCCGGGTAAAGCAGTCATTGAAGGCTGATGAGCTGATTGCGGAGGCAGCGCTGGATACCCGAATGGTAGCGGATGATGAAGCTAGAAAATAAACTCAAATTCAACATACGTAATAACGAATACATCTTTAGAACACTCACGCCCGAAGATGTCTCACAGTCCTATGTCAACGCCCTGAAGAAGGCACGGGGGCTGATTGAGAATGTGCCTGAGGATATTAACATCGAGTGGCAGCGGAGCTATATCAAAGAGGTTTTGCTATCGCCAGGCGATACGATATACGGCTTATTTCTGGACTCGGAATTAATCGGGACGGCGGGGATTCAGAACCTGGCGGTGGCAGGCACCCCAACCAGAGCCGTTAAAATGGCCGTAGGCTATACCTACGGTTGTATTTTAGGGATTTTAATAATTGGCGAGATGTTACGCGGCAAGGGTTACGGCAAGACCCTGGTCTGGGCGGCCTGCTATCTGGCTAATAACTTCTGCGGGGTGGAGACATTTGAAGCCGGCGTGAAAAAGAATAATTTACCCTCTTTAAAATCGTTCTTAAGCTGCGGTTTTAAGGTAACCGAAGAAAATGCAGATAGCGTAAGCGTTGAGGTAAAAATTGGTGAACTGGTAAAACCCGAATTCATAGAGAGAATTATTATAGAAGTAGACGATAGAAGAAGCCCGGTACGGGAGAGAATGACATGACCGAGGTTATAGTATTGACGGTTGCCGAGTCCAAGAGGTTAATTGCCAAGGGAGTGGCCAATCTGGAAATAGTGAAAAAAGCGTTAAGGCACGGCATGATAACTGTAGCCAAGGGGACTACCAATGGCTATGTCGTCGAAGAGCTTTTAAATAAGAGAATAGACAAAACGGCTTATGTCCTGGGAAAAACGCTACCTGAAAAAACGGAGGCGTTGTCTAGCTTGCCTGCGCCCGCCAGAGATGTGGTATTAAGAGATGGAGAACCGGTTGATACCTCGGCGGTCGAATCCGTGCGGTCTATGGGTGAAGGCGATGTCTTCATTAAGGGGGGCAATGCCCTGAACTATGAAAAAGGGGTGGTTGGCGTTCTGATGGGTTCGTTAAAGGGTGGTACCATAGGAGCCACCATTGACACTATAAATCGCCATAAAATAAATCTGGTTCTACCTGTAGGGCTTGAGAAGTCCGTGGTAACCGATGTTTTTTCAATCCAGGAAGAGCTGGAAAAGAATGAGGCTACCTGGCGAGGTGCCCCTTTGCGCCTAGTGCCGCTGAGCGGCACCATAGTAACCGAAATCGAGGCTTTAGAAATTTTGACCGGGGCCAAGGCGGTGTTGGTTTCCGCCGGGGGTGTCGGAGGGGCCGAGGGTTCTATCCGTCTGCTCCTGAAAGGAAACCCCGAAAAGGTAAGAAAAGCCGCGGCGCTGATTGCGGATATTCAGGGCGAGCCGCCTTTTCTCACACTGCCTTAACCAAATATGCAGACATAGAGACAGGGCACTCATATGCAGGGCTCAGTCCGAGGAGGAGTGAATGCTCGTAGCCATCGTTCAGGCAAGAATGGGCTCATCCCGGCTTCCGGGCAAGGTGCTCATGGAAATTGTGGGCAAACCGGCGCTATGGCACCTGGTTGACAGGCTCAGCAAATCAAGTTCTATTGATAAAATCGTCATCGCTACTTCGGACAGAGAGGAAGACAAACCCATCTTGAAGCTGGCCCAGGATATGGGGGTGGGTAGCTTTGCCGGCAGCGCTACCGAGGTTCTGGATAGATACTATCAGGCAGCCCGAAAATACGACGCGGAAACAATAGTCAGGGTCACTGCCGACTGTCCGCTAATCGACCCTGAGCTGGTAGATAAAATCATCGGTATTTACCGGGGAAGTAAGGGCAAACTCGACTATGTGAGGAAGGGACTGAGCTACCCTGACGGCCTTGATGTTGAGGTATTTTCCTTCAAGGCGCTGGAGAAGGCCTGGAAGGAAGCCAGAAAGAAATCCCAGAGGGGAGAGTACGTCACCACCTATATCTGGGGTAATCCTCAAATCTTCAATACACTTACCGTGGAAAATGAGGTAGACCTGTCACACATGAGGTGGACAGTAGATTACGAAAGAGACCTGGTACTGGTAAGGGAAATATTCAAGAACCTGTATAAAGAAGGCGAGGTTTTTCATTTAAGGGATATTCTGGAGTTCCTGAATAAGCATCCGGGACTTGCCGAGTCAAATAGAGACCTTATCAACCCGGAATATCTGAAATCCGTTCTTGCCGAAGAATAGTTTAATCGAGGAGTAGCGCCACATGACTGAGATTACAGCAAGGAGCCTGCGGAAATCCTTTGAGTATCTGGCGAGGGCAGAGAAGATTATCCCGGCTGCGACCCAAACATTCAGTAAAGGCCCCACCCAGTATGTGCAGGGCGTGGCGCCTGTCTATCTTCAAAGTGGCCGGGGGAGCCATGTCCTAGACGTTGATGGCAACGATTACATTGACTATGTTATGGGGCTGGGCCCCATAACCCTGGGGTATTGCTACCCCCGTGTGGATGAAGCCATAAGGAGACAGATGGAGGAGGGAATCACCTTCTCTCTGATGCACCCGCTGGAAGTCGAGCTATCGGAGCTGCTTGTCGAAATTATCCCCTGTGCCGAGATGGTCAGGTTTGGCAAGAATGGCTCGGACGCCACAGCCGGAGCCGTCAGGGTGGCGCGTGCATATACCGGCCGGGAAAAGATAGCCTGCGGGGGTTATCACGGCTGGCAGGACTGGTATATCGGGACAACTACCAGAAATAAGGGAGTCCCCGGGTCCACCAAAGAATTGACCATTCCCTTTGAGTATAACAACATCGAGAGCTTGCGGAGGATATTCGCCGAGAACAAAGACGAGATTGCGGCGGTGATTATGGAGCCGATTATAATAGCCGAACCCGGGGATAATTTTTTGCAGGAGGTCAAAGAACTGACCCACCAGAACGGGGCAATATTAATCTTTGATGAAATCGTGACCGGCTTCAGGATAGCCCTGGGGGGCGCTCAGGAGTATTACGGCGTTACCCCTGACCTGGCTACCTTTGGCAAGGGCATGGCTAACGGGATGCCGATATCGGCGGTGGTGGGGAGAGGGGAGATTATGAAAGAGTTTAACGAAGCCTTCTATTCATTCACCTTCGGCGGTGAAGCCCTCTCTCTGGCAGCGGCGATGGCTACTATTGAAGAAATGAGGGAGAAGGACGTTATAAAACATCTCTGGAAGCAGGGTGAGAAGCTAAAAAATGGTTACAACGAGATGGCTCAAACATTCGGATTACTCGATTATACAAAATGCATTGGCCTGCCGGACCATAGTGGGTTTTATTTCTTTGACACGGAAGGCAAGGAGTCCCTGGAGATGAAGAGCCTGTTTCAGCAGGAATTGCTTAAAAGAGGCGTCCTGACTATAGGCGTACACGTTATCTGTTTTTCCCACAGCGATAAGGACGTTGCCCAGACCCTGGAAGCCTATGGAGACGCCATGAGGGCTCTCCGGCAGGCTATTGATGAGGGTGACATAGAAAAGTACCTTGAGGGCAGGCAGGTTCAACCGGTGATTCGAAAACGCACCTGAGGCAAAAGGGGCCAGACGAGTAATGAAGTGTGCCTTATTTCGTGCTGATGGTTCTCCCCATCTGGGGTTAGGGCATATCATGCGCTGCCTGGCCTTCGCTCAGGGCCTGGGAGGAACGGGAGTGAAGTCTGTATTCGTTATCAGAGATTACGAGCCGCGAGTCGCCGGGCTTATCCGGGATTACGGGTACGATGTGGAGATAATACCCGGCGACAGCAGCTTCACCGGGGACGCGTTACTGACCACGCAGTTTGTCTCCAAATACAGCGCCGAGCTGTTGATAACCGACCTGAGCCATGCCGACAACCTGGCTATTCTGGATGAGTACCGCCGGTACTTTCCGGCGCTGAGTGCGGCTCGGATATCCATGATTAACATAGACGACCTCATCAAAATAGATTTCCCGTTTGACATCCAGATTATTCCCTACTATGGAGCCGATAAGAGAAACTACAGGTCTAATGGCAGTACCAAATTACTCCTCGGCCCTGCCTACTTTATCTTCAGACAGGAGTTTATAGCAGCCGCCAGAGTAAACCATCGGATAAAGGAAGATGCCCAGAACATTCTGGTGACCATGGGAGGCAGTGACCCGCTCAATCTTACCATGAAGATAGCTGAAGCCCTGCTGAGACTGGACAGGACCTCGCTGAATATAAGAATCGTAATCGGGGCAGGTTTTGCCGCATCAGCCAGGCAGGAACTTGAGAAGATTCTAAAAAGTTATCAGGGTAACTACGAATTGCTCACGGGAAGCCATAATATGGCTGAATTAATGCTCTGGTCAGATTTAGCTATCACCGGTGGCGGGCTCACCAAATACGAGACGGCGGTTACGGGAACACCGAACATCATAATCTCACACTTTGAACAGGAAGCAGCCAGAACCAGAGAATTTGAGGGGGGCGGCTCGACTCTACACCTGGGTCTTATCAGCGAAATTAACGAACATGATATAGAGGAATCAATAGAAAGGCTGTTGAAAGATTATGCTCTCCGTACGGAAATGGCTAAAAGAGGCAGAAACATGGTTGACGGGAAAGGCATGGAGAGAATAATTTCGGAGATACCCGGGAGCCTGTTGACATGAAGGAAAAAATTAATGTTGGGGGCAGGTGGGTTGGGAACGGCGAGCCGTCTCTTATTATTGCTGAGATTGGCTCTAACCACGACGGAAAGTTAGACCAGGCCAGGGAACTGATTGATGTTGCTTCGGAAAGCGGCGCGGATGTCGTCAAGTTTCAAGTGTACCGCACTGAAAATCTCTATTCTGAAGATGACCCTCTCTTTGCTATGATGAAAGCAAGCGAACTACCAAGAGAATGGATAGGAGAATTGGCTGAATATACCAAAAACAAAAACCTTACCTTTTTAGCCAGCGTCTTTGATGAGGAATCAGTTGACCTATTAGACAATATTGGCGTCCCTGCCTATAAGTGGGCATCTTCGGAAACAGTCAACCTGCCGCTTTTAAGGTATGCTGCTTGCAAGAAAAAACCCATGCTTGTCTCCACGGGTATGTGTGACTTAGCAGATATCCATGATGCCATTGAGGTGATTTATTCCTGCGGGAATCCAGATGTTATTTTGCTACACTGTGCCGCTCTTTATCCTCCCAGGCCTCAACAGGTTAATCTAAGAGCAATGGATACCCTGAGAGAGGCTTTCCAGCTGCCGGTGGGTTTTTCCGACCACACCCTGGGCATTGAAATACCCATAGCTGCGGTAGCCAGAGGGGCCTGCGTCATAGAAAAACATTTTACCTTGAGCCGCAAGTTTAAGGGCCCCGACCACTCCTATGCCCTTGAGCCGGATGAGTTAAAGCGAATGGTTCACGCCATCAGGGAGATTGAGCAGAGTTTAGGCTCCCCACTCAAGCAGATACTCCGTGAGGAGAAGGAAACTGGCAGAAGGGTCAGCATATTTGCCAAGGTCAATATTCCCACAAGTACCAAGATTACCAAAGAGATGGTTGTAATAAAGCGACCGGGGCTCGGCATTAAACCTAAATTTTTGGGTGTGGTGATTGGGAGTGAAGCCAAGAAGAATATTGAAAAAGGTGAAGCTATCACCTGGAATATGATATAACACACGGCAGGGTTAGACATGAAAAAGGTGATAATTTTTGGCACCGGCGATATCGGGCAACTGGCTCATTTCTACTTCAACCATGATAGCCCCTATGAAATTGCTGCCTTTACCGCCGATGGAAAATTCATTAGAGAGAAGGAGCTATCGGGCATACCCGTAGTTCCATTCGAAGATATTGAAAAAAGTTATCCACCTGATAAATTTAGCATGTTTATCGCGCTCAGCTACCGCGAAGTAAACAGAATAAGAGCGGAGAAATATGAAGACGCCAAAAGTAAAGGGTACGAGCTGGTAAGCTATATTTCTACAAAGTCTGTTTATTGGGGTGATACCGAGATAGGCGATAACTGTTTCATATTTGAAAATCAAACGATTCAGCCGTTCGTCAGGATTGGCAGCAATGTCACAATCTGGAGCGGCAATCACATAGGCCACCACTCAGTTATCGGCGACCATTGCTTCATCACCTCTCATGTGGTTATATCTGGCCATGTCACCATTGGGCCGTACTCCTTTCTCGGGGTTAATGCCACTATCAGGGATGGTATTACCGTAGCCCGGGAATGTGTTATTGGGGCCGGTGCCACAATCGTGAAAAATACAGTGGAGAAGGGCGTTTATATAGGCAAAGCCGCAGAGTTATATTCAGAAGATAGCTCGAAAACGAAATACTTTATTAATACCCAGTATCCGAAAAAACCTGAATAGATTTTATTGAAGGTATCACCAGTGAAATGGAGTAAGAAGGGCTTGATAGTTAGGCCAACAGGAAACCTTGAGTGGATGGTTACCCATGCGATGATACCTTGCGCCGAGAGAACAGGAGAAGACCTTTATAGAATATATTTTTCAGGGCGGGATAGACAAAACAGGTCTTTAATAGGGTACGCAGAAGTGGATATAAATGAATCCGAGAAAATTCTATATATTACCGAAAAACCGGTACTGGGCTTAGGGGTATTGGGTTGCTTTGATGATAATGGTGTTACGCCATCCTGGCTGGTCGACTACAAAAGTATGAAATACTTATATTATATTGGCTGGAATAAAGGCTCAACAGTACGAATGCACCTTATCGCTGGCCTCGCCATTAGCCGGGACGGAGGGAAGACATTTGAAAGACTCTCAAAAGCCCCTCTTCTGGAGAGAACCAATATAGAGCCATATTCAATACTCACGGCTCCATGTGTATTGGTTGAAGGCAAGTTATGGAGAATGTGGTATGTCTCTGGTGTGGAATGGGTAAATAAAGATTTGCCCCGATATAATATCAAATATGCTGAATCCAGAGATGGCATCAACTGGGATAGAAAAGGAGTGGTATGTATAGACTTCAAGTCTAAAGATGAAAATGCCCTGGCTCGCCCTTGCGTCATGAAGGAAAATAGCATTTATAAAATGTGGTATTCATATAAAGGAGAGAGCTACAGAATAGGCTATGCCGAATCCAAAGACGGCATAATCTGGGAGCGGAAAGATGATGAAGCTGGAATAGACGTTTCCGAATCAGGTTGGGACTCCGAGATGATAGAATACCCGTTTGTCTTTGAGCATAAAGGCAGAAAGTACATGCTCTATAACGGCAATGATTACGGCAAAGAGGGGATAGGCTATGCCATTCTGGAATAAATAAGAGGTATACACAATGGATGATGAGCAAATATTCTTAAAGTCGAAGCAAGTATGGGAGGAGAACCTAAAGCTGTTTCCTCATACCAGGATACAATTCCCGGACGAAAACCTGATTCGATTGTTTTCTGGCAAGTATGTGCCGGTTCCACAGCCACCAGCAAGGGTTATGGACCATGGCTTCGGACACGCAGAGAACCTGATTTTCTTGGCAAGCAGAGGTTACGAATGCGCCGGATGCGAGATCAGCGAATACCTGGTCAGTGAAGGTCACAAGCTGTTCAAAATCAAAGATATATCTGTCGACCTCCGCCCGGTTAAGGGACTGGAGATTCCCTTTGACGATAACAGCTTCGATGTTATCGTTTCCTGGAATGTTCTACATTATAACGGTACCCGTCAATCAGTCTCAAAAGTTATTGGTGAACTCCACCGTGTTCTCAAGACAGGGGGAGTGCTTCTTCTTTCGACCTTGCACCCTAACAGCTCTTTTTCTGACAGGATGAAACCTCTGGGCAATGGCTCCTTTTTCATTGAGAAAGAAAGTAAATATGATAATCGTCAGGGATTGACTTTTTATATTGCCGAATCGAAGGAAGAACTTGCTCGCATGTTCCTTCACTTTTCAGAGGTAAAGATGGGGAATGCTTCGTTTGACCTGTTTGAACACTCAAAGCGAGATGCCTGGTATCTTGTGTATGCTAAAAAATGATTGGCATTATTTATATCAACCCCAAACCAGGATAATTTGAGAGTAAGCGTGAAAACAATTGCAATCATGCAACCGACCTACCTGCCCTGGCTGGGGTATTTTGACCTGATGGCTCAAAGCGATATTTTCGTATTTCTGGATTCCGTGCAATTTGACAAACGTTCCTGGCAGCAGCGGAACCGGATAAAAAGCCCTTCCGGGGAGTTGCTGCTGACCGTGCCGGTACTGACCAAACAGCGTCGTACCCAGAAAATATGCGAAGTAGAAATCCAGCCAGACAGCGATTTCGGAGATAAGCACATCAAGACTATTCAGTATAACTACAGCAAAGCGCCATTCTTCAGCAGGTATCTGGGTGGCCTGGCGGCCATCCTGGAGAAGAGACACGGCTATCTGGCCGAGCTCACCATCGAGCTGATTGACTGGCTCAGAGAGGCCATCGGCATAAAAACCGAGTTGATACGCAGTTCCTCGCTGGGCATACAGGGGAACAAGGTCGAGCTTCTGGTCGCTATCTGCAAGTCGGTCGGGGCGGAGCGCTATCTCTCACCCCCCGGGTCCAGGGGGTATATCGAGGAAAACGATTTATTTGCCGATAATGGCATCGAGCTATGTTACCATGAATATCACCATCCCCGGTACCGCCAGCTCTTTGGAGATTTTGTACCTTATCTCTCGGCCCTGGACTTGCTCCTGAACGAGGGCGATAATAGCCTCTCCATCATCAGGTCCGGCCAGGGAGGTACCGTGATGGCAAACCGAAAGACCCCGACCTACCTAGGAACTGCTCTGAAACAGACCCCTGAAAAATCTAAATTCCCCCCGGCTGAAGCCCCTTAACAGGAACAGGATTACTCCATACACAACAACACCGATTACCACCGTGACCACTGTCGCCACACTGCCTTCCGGGCCGAGCCACCAGATAACCAGGGACATGGCCAGGGAGGCAATCAGGCTCTTGGCGATGAAGCGCCAGTTCATATCGAAACTAAATTCCTTACGGGAATAGTAAACGTTTATACCCAGCAAGAGAGAATAGGCAATTATGGTAGTGATGGCGGCCGCCAGGATACCCCAGATAGGGACAAGTAATATATTGAGTCCGAGGTTGACCAGAGCCGCCAGTGTATAGGCTATGCCGGATATCTTTGTTTTCTTCACCAATGTGAGAACCGCTCCAAACGGCTCACAAAAACATAGCAGTAAAATAGCCAGTGCCACCAGTGGAACAACATAGTAGCCTTGTGTAACCACCTGAGGAGTAGAAAAGAGCAGCAATACTTGCTTGGAAAGGACAACCGCACCAAAGATAAAAGGTATTATTATCAGCAGCAAAAATTTTAATGAATAGCTTAAATGGGTTTTTACTTCGTCAATTCTGCCTTCGTCATAAAGCCTGGATAAGGTGGGAGGCAGGACAAAACTAAATATGCGTACCATAATAAAAGCGGCACTCCCCAGAGTATAGCCTGCCGAGTAAACCCCTATAGATGCCGCTCCGAGGAAATAGCCAATAACATACCTGTCACTGGAGCCGACAAACCAGGCTGAGATAAGCCCGGGTATGGTGGGCAAGCTAAAAGCCAGATACTCCCTTATCCTTGAGAAGCGGGGGCTTCTAATACGAATCTGCGAATTTATGAAAAAGAACAGGAAAAAAAAGATGGCCACCCTTATCGCCAGAACAGCCAGAACGACACTGAAGAGCCCGTATCCCGATAAAGCCAGGTAGGCAATCAGGCCAATCTGCCCATAGTTATCGGCAATCATAAAAATGGAATATTTTTTCATCTGCCGAAAGGTCCTGAAAAAGTTAAGGTATACCCAGTTTAATGAATGTACCAGAATAATAAGCCCGGTTATTCTAACTATGTCTGTGGCACCCTCAAAAAAAGCCCCGGCAAAGAAATCGGCCAGCGCCATCAGGATAATTGAGACAATGAGGGTGGAGAGAAATACCAGGGAAAATACTGAATAGAACTCCTCCTGTATCTCTTCTCGGCTTGTCTTAGCCGCCAGGAACCTGGTCATGGCAAAAGGCAACCCAAGCCCCGCAAAACCAAAAACCAGGCCTATAGTGACCTGAACCTGTGACCAGATTCCATAGTCGTGAGCCCCAAGTGTCTTCGTAATCAGAGGTAGCAGGAGAATTCCACTTAAAGCTACCAGAAGTTGACAAACGCCGATAGTGATGACGTCCTTAGCAAACTTCTGATAGTCACTTCCCAACATTGTCTCTAGTGTGATAAAAGTAATAATGTGGCAAAGCAGGTTGCATCATACCGACCTATACCGTACAGCTAAACATCTCCCCGGTTCTCAAGGATTCACCTTGGAAGCACGTATTATGGTATCACAAACCCCGAAAATAATATGGGCAACCAGATACTTTAATGCCGAGACGACCTGCCCCCGTTTCAATATAGACGGGATATCACTCAGGCGGCTCTTCCGGCAGTAATGATAGTCAATATGATAGCCTGACTCCCCCAGCATGAAGAGCATCTCTTTGTCACGCAAATGATGAGGGTGTGGGCGGTCAACCAGATTTGCCACTCTCCTGAGGAGCTTTAAGGCGGAAAAGGTATGTACCTCCAAGACCAGGGTGCCTCCTTCACTTAACACCCTTCCAATTTCTGTTAATACCATAGCAGGACTTTCGGTGTGGTCCAGGGTATTTAAGCATAATACTACATTAAAAGTTCCACTCCTGAAAGGAAGGCTTTCCCCCCTCCCCTGAACGATACCGGTATCATACCGATAAAAATGCGCCAATTGGCCGGCGATGGGGTCAAGCCCTACCCTGGAGCGCGCTTTACTAAGACCATGAATTGCCGCTATAGGCCGGCACCCAACCTCCAAAATGCTCTTATCACTGAAGAACTCGGGAGATATAGAGAAATATTGATAGTCAAATTCAGGCACATAGGGCAACCCTTCCTCCTCCTGTTTTAAATAAAGCGCGCTAGTCCTGCGAGCATCGTTCTCATGTTTCTTCTGGGCAGACTTCCATCTTCCGCCTGAAACTGAATAATCATGCCTCCCGCTCTTCATCAAAAAATCCTTTCTATCTTCGTTAGTAGCAGGGTAACCGGATACATCACTTACTGCGTCTCTACCCCTCCACGCACATACCAGATATTCATATCCCCATTTGTATATAATATACTACAAAAAGGGTCAATTTTCAAGCTGGTAAAAGCCTTTTGGCCAAATTTAGGCATACCGGGATATATTTCGGGCTTCTATAGCCTTGTATAGAGCATTTTAATGTAATCGCCCAAGGGCATGTATCTACCAGCAGCTAAGGATTCGCCCACGGTTTGGTACTGTTTATAATTTAAATGGTCAGCAACATCACCACTCCCCCACTCGGGCAGCCTCCTTCAAGATGGGACTTTTAGTTTGCGGCTTCTACTGGCTCTCCTTTAAAAGGTAGATATTATGCGCCAGCTTTGTTATATCAGGATTATCACTTTCATAATCGATATTCCTGGCCCCGTCAAAAACGCGAGTATAAATGATAGAAATACCGTTTTTCCTCAGGAAAGCGGTGTCAGTGCTACCACCCCGGATAAAGGCATAGGCTTCCTTATCTGTGTCGTAGGGACGCACGTGTATCCTGGTATATGCGTTCCTCTCGGTGATGGCAATGAAGGCGGTAGCCTTCCACGGGTCAACTACCGCCTTGGTATAGCTGGCATCAACATTGTCTCTTATCCATACAAAGGCCTCGTAATCTACCTTATCTATCATGTGGTAATAGGGAGTATCCAGACGTTCAGGAATACCTGTATACAACATGCCCGCAATAATGGCCAGGCATAAGAACCTGCCCACATTTCGGGTAATGAATGGTACTCTCAGCCAAGTACCCAGACTCTCCGGCAATTTCAGGTTCTTCACCCCCATCAATCCCGCTCCGGCAACAATGCTTATCATCAGCATCATAAACATCAGGCCGCGGGTATACATTATCTGCAACCCGTAGTGAAAGGTATAAAACGTAACCAGCATCAGCGAGACAGCCAGTAAACCCAATATCAAGCCGTAATTTTCTTTACCACCCCTCATCGCCAGTACGAAAATGCCCAAGAGGCTCAAGCCGATAGGCAAATAACCAAGGGTCTCCAGAACTCGCGGTAACTGGACATACTCCGATGGCATACGCATAATGAGCACGTTCTTGGCTGTGGGCAGTAACATGTCAAATATCCAGGGGAAGATTGCCAGAAAGGGGAGTGCCAGGGCTAAGGCTATCCCCAAACTGTGTTTGAAGTTATCCTTGAGATTAAACAGTATATAGGGGACTAGTATGATAATGGGACAAATTGCTGAGGGAGGATGCATGGTAAGCAGGAAACAGATTAAGATAAAGATGAAGAGATAAGACCAGACGGTTTTCAAATTAAAGGCCAGGAAGAGAATGAGAGGTGTAAAGAGCAGCCCCATAGCTACCGGCACGAGGAAGGCAGGTCCCAGAACTCCCACCGTGGTGGGTATCAGGCAGGTAATGAGGGCAGCTTCCCATCCAAACCCTTTTCGGCGAGCCAGGACGAAGACCAGAAGGACTACTATCATAAAGATGACGCCGGGTAAATACCTGAAAATATCTAACCAGGAGATGCCACTGATTCTCTGGAAGATGACCAGTAAAAGGTGGAACCCGGTCTCCAGATTAGAGCTAAGGCTCAGAGTTGATTGCTCGGATAATAGGTCTACAAAGGTGATGCTACCCGCCGAAAGCATAGCCTTGGAATAAGCCAGATGCATCCACTCATCAATATGCACCGGATAGGGGTAACTGAGCTTCGGAATAAAAGCAAGGTAGAACGCCAGCCCCAAGATGGGCAACAGCTTCAAGTAGTCCGATTTGGCTAGCTGCCATATACGATGTCTATTCATGGGCTAATTCGCTCTTTTAAACAGCCAATCAGGATTATTACGACGGGTTTTACCCCGGTCACTTCACTGATTATCTTAACCTGCAGCATACTGGCTCACAACATGAGGAAGAAGCAGATGGGCAGTCAGCCTGTTTGCCTTACCACATCAATCCACAGGTGGAGCTGACTGTCAAGTTTATCTTCCTTATATAAGAAAAAATCTACCTCCTGCTTATCCCCTACCCTGGCCATTGTGAAACTCACCTCCTGTTCCCATTGGTCTTCATGAGCAAGCACCACCGGCCCTATTTCACTATCTATGATTCCCTCTATTGTAATTTCCACCTGGTAGCGCATTGTCTCCTGCTCACGATTGATAATGCCCACAATCACCTTGGCCTGTTCCCCCACCACCACTTCCCTGGGATAATTCTCACCCTTACCCTCCAACCCTAAAATATAAAATTCGGTAAATCTCTCACCAACCCTGGGTGTGGCAATGACATAGCTCAGAGTTCCGGCAACCCCAAGTATGGCCACTATGAGAATGATAAACAGAGTCTTATTTACATAGCTCTGCCTCTTCCAGAAAGCCAGACCCAGACTAAAGGAAATATCAGGCCACTCAGACTCAGGCAATCGGTGCCGCTGATACCAGGCCACCACTGAAGTGACCAGGGTGAAAGCAGTGAGGAAAATAAGGACAGGATACAGTCTGATGCCCCAGGGAGTGTAGTTAAGAATGATGCCGATAAGGGCAACTACGGCAATGGAAAGCCCAAAACTCAAAGCCGCTCGTTGCATGTTACCCAGGTCATCTCTTTTAGGAAAGAGCGCGGCTACTAATGCATACCCGGAGAAGAAGAGCAAAAAGGGCAAGCCCAGGATTATACGCAAAATGCTGGAAGGGAAAAAGGCGATGATAATAATGAGTAGAATTGTGAGGACATCCAGGAACAGGAGTTCATTTCGAAGCCTTATCCTAATCGCAGTTAACCTCCTTGCTCAGTTTAAACGCAACTGTAGACAAGGTAACAGGCGACTGCTGGCTGACCTCCCCCCCATAAATAATACCACTTTTTAGATTAGAATAACAGGTATTATAGATATTTTAATTAATATGCCAATAAGAATGTCAGTTTGCATAATTATTTAAGCCTCTATAAATTTTCAGCGGGGAATAGAAGCAAACACGGGCATAACCCCATAAGCGCGAGAGCCAGTAAAGACAATCTCAGGCGCCGCCAACGCCCTGGCACGGCTCCTCCCTGACGAGGAATTAGAACATGGATTTGAATCTTATAATTATTGCAGACTTGCCAGCTACTGTTTCACTGATTGCTTTTTCTTCTGTGGTTCAGTTTTTCCACACATGGATTCGACTTGGGCCTGCCACTTCGGGGCTTTATCCGTCATAAACCGTCTCGTTGGTTGCTTCTCGGTGCTGACCAATATTGAATTTATGTTTGTCCAAGGAACGAAAAGGCTTTCCGTGTACCCCCCAAGCATATCCAGTTTATCATCCCAGTGGACCAGGTCTATTCTAATACCATGCCCGTCCACAGCCTCCACCAGCCCAATGTAGCAATTATCCGGCGCGGTTTGCGGCACCAGACTTACTGCCACACAGAATCCCGGTTCTATCGTCTCTGTTTTAGCCATATTTCAACTCCCCTTTGTCTATTATCCAGTATCATATTTATATAACGAATTAGCGCCCTTGTCAATACCGTTAAAAAATAAATTCCTGAGTGGGGGGAATGCAATCAGGCTAGATACTGCCACCCCGCCTTCTGGTTGGTGTCAGCATGGCCGCCAGTATGACACCGGCAACGCTTAAAGCGGCACAAAGGAGGAAAGCCATCTGATATTCACCGTTTAAGTCAAAGATGTAACCGGTCACCACCGGACCGACAGCAGCGCCAATGGTAAAACCAAGGTGAACCACGCCGTAAATCAAACCATGGGAGCTCAGCCCAAAAAGCCTGGCTACCAGAGGCGACTCACCGGCACCCAAACCCCCGAGAGCGAAGCCAAAGACAATAGTAAAGAGGTAAAGCATCCATGCCTCTCCGGCCCACACCAGCCAGAACAGGGTTGCCGACATCAGAATACCGCCAATAATAAAAACCTGCCTGTTGCCGATTCGTTCACCAATGATGCCACCCAGCACATAATTGCCAATAACACCGGCTCCGCCACTAACAGCCAAAATGTTGGCGGCAGTTGCCGCTGATATTTCCAGCTCAATGGCATGACGTACAATATGCACTATCATAGAGAACAGACCGAAGCCGTAGCAGAAGAACATTATGAAAGTCAGCCAGAATTGCGGGGTAGGAACTGCCTCCCTCAGTGAAAAGTCGCTGGCCTCAGCTGCTGCTCCCTCTTGTTTCCCTTCAGCCTCGCCATAGGGCAACTGCCCCTTCTGGGTAGGGTCACGCCTCAGGAACTGAGCCGCCAGAACCAAAAATACTAAAACGGTGCCGCCCAGTATGATGAAGGCTGGACGCCATTCATAAGTAGCAATGAGCCAGTTAATCACCGGTGGCCCAATAAATGAACCTAGGCCCGTACCAGCGATAACAATGCCCGTCATCAGATTCCTTCGCCGGACAAACCACCTGGCGACCGATGACAACAGTGGTACCCAAACGCCACTCATGCCAACACCTATCATCACTCCGTAGAACAGGTAAAATTGCCAGAGAGCGCTGACACGTGACATCAACAAATATCCCAGACCTATAATCAAGCTACAGAGCGTCAATACCACCCTGGGACCAAACCGGTCATTAAGTCCCCCCATGACAATACCCAGCACGCCGTATATAATCATGGACAGTGAGAAGGCACCCGAGGTCACGGCACTGGTCCAGCCAAACTCGTCCAGCAGAGGCTTGAAGAAGACACCAAAGGTATTAAACACAGCAAACGAGACGGCCATGACGAAAAAGGCAACTATGACCACGATGTAGCCATAGAAAAACCGTGATTCAGTCTTGCGGGGCGGGTGAGCTTTCTTATTTACCACGATAAACCAGTTCTCAGTAGCGTCTGCTATCAGTGCCATGCCATTATAGCATAAAAGAAAACGAAGGGATGGTGCCTCCTAATTGAGAAAGCTAAATTCTGCCACCCAGCCTTCTGGTTGGTCTCAGCATGGCCGCCAGTATGAGACCGGCAACGCTTAAGACAGCACAGACCAGAAAAGCCACCTGATAACTGCCATTTAAGTCAAAGATATAGCCGGTCACCACCGGACCGATAGCAGCACCACTGGTAAAGCCAAGACCAATAAACGCCAGAATCAAACCATGGGAGCTCAGCCCGAAGAGCCTGGCTACCAGAGGCGATTCTGAGGTGCCCATACCCCCAAGAGCAAAGCCAAAGGCAACAGCAAAGAGGTAAAACATCCACACCTCTTTAGCCGGCAACAGCCAGAACAAAGATACCACCATCAGAACACAGCCGATAATAAAAGCCTTCCTGTTACCGATTCGGTCACCAGTGATGCCACCCAGCAGGGAATTGCCCAGAATACCTACCCCGCCAAGAATGGCTAAAATGTTGGCGGCACTGATGGCTGGAATTTCCAGCTCGATGGCATGCGGCACAATATGTACCGTGATAGAGAACGCAGCAAACCCGAAGCAGAAGAGCATGATTAAAAATACCCAGAATTGTGCCGTATTAACTGCCTCCCTGAAGGAAAAGTCGTTAGTCCCGGATTCCAACCCCCGTGGCTCCTCTTCATTTTCACCGTAGGGCAGTTGCCCCATCCGGGCCGGGTCACGCCTCAGGAACTGGGCAGCCAGAACCATAAATACTAAAACCACGCCGCCCAGTATGGTAAAGGATAGACGCCAATCATAAGCAGCAATAAGACGACTGGCCACTGGTGGCCCCACCAACTGGCCTGCGGACAAGCCAGATATAACAATGCCCGTCATCAGGCTCCTTCTCCCGACAAACCACCTGGCGACAGATGACAGTAGCGGCACCCAAACACCACCCATACCAATACCTATTATCACGCCGTAGAACAGATATAGCTGCCAGGGAGCATTGACCTGTGACATCAGCATAAACCCCACACCGATACACAAGCCACAGAGTGACACTACTACCCTGGGCCCGAACCTGTCAGTAAGTCCCCCCATGACAATACCCAGCACGCCATTTACAATCACGGACAGCGAGAAGGCGCCTGAGGTCATGGCGGTAGTCCAGCCAAACTCGTCGAGCAGCGGCTTGAGGAAAACACCGAAGGTGCTATACAGGCCCCACGATATCACCATAATAAAGAAGCTGGCTATAACCACGACATAGCCGAAGAAAAACCGTGATTCAGTCTTGCGGGGCGGGCGAGCTTTCTTATTTACCACGATAAATCAGTTCTAAGGTATTTACATCCCTCGACATACTTTTATCGAGAAAGCTAGAGCCTGCTAACCATCCTTCTGGTTGGTCTTAATATTGATGACATTATGACACCGACAATGCCGACAACAGCCGCAACTAAGAAAGCCATTTGATAGCTGCCATTGACATCAAATATATAACCGGTCAAAAACGGACCGGCAGCAGCTCCCACGGTAAAGCCGACGTGAACAACCCCGTAAATCAAACCATGGGAACTCAAGCCAAAAAGCCCGGCTACCAGAGGCGACTCTACGGTGCCAACACCTCCAAAAGCGAAGCCAAAGACAACGGCAAAGAGGTAAAGCGCCCACAACTCTCTGGCCGGCATCAGACCGAACAAAGCTGCCGCCATCAGAATAAAACCAATAATAAAAACTCGCCTGTTGCCAATTCTGTCAGCCATGCCCCCCAGGACATAATTACCGATGATACCTACCCCGCCCATAACCGCTAAAATATTGGCGGCACTGACGGCTGAGACTCCCAGTTCAATGGCATGGGGCACAATATGCACCATAAGACCCATAAAGCCAAACCCGGAGCAGAACAACATAGTGAAAACTTCCCAGAACTGTGCCGTATTAACGGCCTCCTTGAAGGAGAAGTCCTCAGTCCCTGATTTCAACTCTGGTTGTAACCCTTCATTCATGCCATAGGGCAGCAGTCCCATTTGAGCCGGGTCGCGCCGCAGAAACTGAGCCGCTAAAACGATAACTACCAAAATGGCGCCCCCCATTATGACATAGGTGAGACGCCAATCAAAAGCAGCAATAAGCCGACTAATCACCGGCGGTGCAATCAATTGACTTATGCCCGCGCCGGCTATAATAATGCCCGTCATCAGGCTCCTTCTTTTAACAAACCACCTGGCGACTGAGGACATCTGCGGGACCCAAACGGCACTCATGCCGATACCGGCTATTACCCCGAAGAACAGGTACAGCTGCCAGAGAGAATTGACCTGCGACATCAGCATAAACCCCACCCCGATACACAGGCCACAGAGTGACACTACCACCCTGGGACCGAACCTGTCAGTTAGTCCTCCTGAGATAATGCTCATTAAGCCATAGATAAACATGGACAGTGAGAAGGCACCCGAGGTCATGGCTCTGGTCCAGCCAAACTCATCCAGCAACGGATTTAAGAATAGACCAAACGCAGAATGTGGGCCGAACGTGATAACCAGTATCAAGAAGGCAGCTATAACCACGATATAGCCGTAAAAAAACCGTGGTTCATTCCGGCGGGGCGGGCTGACTTCCTTATTTTCCACGATAAACCATTTCTCAGCAGCTTCTATTATCAGAGCCAACCCATTATAGCATAAAAGAAAAAACCTATTTTTACTGAAGGCTACCCCCGTTTCCAAAAACAGAATGGGAGTAGACCCCCAAAAGAAATAAAGGCTAATCTGCTTTTCACCTGTATACGGATATACTACATTCTAAGCTATAAGGATGAGTAAGAAAGCTCTTATTATTAATAACATAATTTCACACACGCCCGATTCTCAACTTCTAATCAAAAAGGGATACAGGGTTGATATGGTGCATAATTCTGACGCAGGCTTAAAAAAGTTGAATACTCAGGCCTATGATATAGTAATCGTACGGGAAAGCCACGAGGCTGAAAGCTGGCGGCTTTGTGAGCAAATTCGGCACCTGTCCGGCATGCCTCTCATTGTCATCAGCCAAAATGCCAGTACCGACACCTGTGTCAGGGCAATTAACGCCGGTGCCGACTACTTCATGAGAAAAGCATTCGGTCCACTGGAGTTCATGGCTAGAGTACAGTCCCTGCTCCATCGCATCTCACTCAACCAGCCCACGCCGGTCAGCTCGTAGTCTCATTATTGCGGTATAGATTTTTATTAATTAAGGTTAAGACAATGTATGAAAAAATAGTTGTTCCCTTGGATGGTTCCCCGCTGGCTGAGGTAGCCCTGCCTTTCGCCGAGGAAATAGCGGGAAAGATGGGGTCTGAGATAATCCTTTTGTCAGTTCTTCCGTCCGACGAGGCTCAGGCGTACCAAGAGCATCACAACTACGCCATGAAAAAGGTGGAGGCAACCAAACGCCATGTTGATAAATATCTTAGTAAGTCAGAGGGCCAGGAAATCAGCATAGGAACGGCGACACGGACAGGCAACCCCGCCGAGGGTATCTTAGATTACATCAGCAAAGGGACTCCAAATTTAATTGCCATGGCAACACATGGTCGGTCTGGCATCAGCCGCTGGGCTGTAGGAAGCGTTGCTGATAAAGTGGTGAGGGCGGCTACCAGTCAGCCCCTATTGCTCATCAGAGCCAAGGGCTCTCATCTTGATATACGTGCCAAGCGCATACTGAAGACAGCTCTTGTGCCTCTGGACGGCTCGGTGGGAAGCGAAGCCATAATCCCCTATATTACAGAGCTGGCACCCAGTCTCCAAATGGAACTCACTTTGCTTCAGGTAGTACCTAAGAACAATCACACCTATTCAGATACTGAAGCTTACCTGCAGAGGTGGTGCCACCAGCTTGAAAACATGCACATCAGCGCGAGATACGAGGTTAGGGTTGGCGCTCCAGCCGAACAGATTATTGACCTTGCTGATGAACTGGTTGTTGACATGGTAGCCATGTCAACACACGGTCATAATGCCATCAACCTCTGGTCTCTGGGTAGTGTAGCCCAAAAGGTTCTGCTTGGAGGTAACACCCCACTCCTGCTCATACGAGCAACCCCTTCCTGATGTTGCGGCTACCCAAGACTAGACGGCATTGTTCTCCCCGGTAAACAGGACTTGCTTAATTTGCTTAACTCTGCTATTTTGGAAACGGTTCTGTCCACATTGCCGAAATGATGATTATCAAGAGATTGGTGGTGGGGTCACTATCAGCCAACTGTTATATCGTCGGCTCAGAGAATTCAAGAGAAGGGCTGGTGATTGACCCCGGTGGTAATGCTCAAGATATTTTCCAGGTCATCAGTAATTCGGGACTTGATATCAAGATTATCGTGCTGACCCACGGTCATTCCGACCATATTGCTGCCCTATACGATATCCAGGTCAGGACCGGGGCTGAAGTAGCTATTCACACGGCTGACGCCCAGTTTCTACGTGGCAGTGGGTCTTTCAGCACGATGTTTGGCATTTCCTACAAGACCCCTCTCACGCCAGACAGATTGCTCAATGAAGGTGATACTATAGATGTTGGCGACCTGAACTTTTCGGTATTGCATACACCGGGGCACACCCCCGGCAGCATCTGTCTTTTCACCGACAGCAAAGTATTTACCGGAGATACACTTTTTTATCGCGGTATCGGTACTACCCTGATGCCCGGAAGCAGTCGCCGCCAGCTGATAGACAGCATCCATACCAGATTGATGGTATTACCTGATGATACTGCCGTGTATCCCGGGCATGGCCGAGAGACCAGCATTGGTGCTGAGCGCAGGAATAACCCCTTTTTGCACAGGTAGCTTGTACTAAAAATTCTTCAGATGGTTCCGTTCGTTTTTGGTTGTCTCGGTATTTTAGCCTTCCCCCCCTTAACCTCCCTCGTCTCTAATCTAATCCCACCCTGCCACCCTCGTACCATCATTGGCTTATCCCGTGAATATCCCCCCTTTTCCCCCTTGGAGTATTGGGGAGAGATTGGAGATAGTGCAATCCCGTACTGGTCACCACTTATTCCGGGGGTGGTGGGGAGAAAACTACAGGATAAGCCGCAGATGCTGCGAGGGCGGCTAGGGTGGGAACAGATATGAAAAATGTGGGGTGGCGGGGTAGAGAAGAACGAGATAGCCTTGGATGCTGCGAGGGCGGCAGGGTGGGAAAAGATAAAATAGCCTTCGCCCCCCTCCTACACTCCCCTCCAGCCATAAGAACTCAGGCTTAGCACCGAAGTGTGATATTACTGTGAAGTTTCACTCCTACTTTGTGATTCGGCTGTGAGCTAACTTTACTAGATTAAGGTCATAACATCCATCAATTAAGTTAACCACGTGAACAACGCAATGAAACTTCAGGAAATCGGTAAAAGTAAATCTGAGATACCCGAGTGGTTAATGCCACAGTTTTACTGCCTTTATGGAGGTCTAACTTGAAAACAGGACTAGAAAAGAGATACCCGGAATATCTCACCACCGGCACTGTCGCCAGGCACTGCGGGGTGAGCAAGGTAACAGTATTACGCTGGATTGAGAAAGGAGACCTGACAGCCTTCAGGCTTCCCGGAGGTCAAAACCGAATACACAGGGATGATTTTTATGCCTTTGCGACCAAGCATAGCATACCAATCCAAAACACACTCCTAAATTGGTAACATCAGAGGCATCACCGGCAGTACACCCCACCTCCTCAGCACCACGGCGGAACCGGAACCACTACAGATTAGTCTGCGCGGCTCGTTATCGGCATATTCGCCTGCTGGCCACTTTTAGCTCCTTCACGGTGGACCCTCGTTATTATTGCCGTTATTTCCATATAAGCATACGAAAATCAAGGCCACTTATGAATATTGCTGTGAGTCCCTGTCAACACTTCGTGATATATCGGTGACTCTATTCCCATATACTTCAAACGCAAAAATCACCGCTAGCACTGAATTTACTAGCTACGAAGATGTTCGATAGACATTAAGCACAATGATGAATTCTTTTGGACACTTGACGGATTGGCTATTATTCCTTTACTATAATTAATTAGAATCATTAATTTGTTAGCGAGCAGTGAGCAGAGTGGAGAAAGGATATAGAAAATCAGGAATTGATGCTATCGGCGATGTGCCCTGGGGCACACACCTCTGTCAATTCTATCAGACCAGGGAGGATTTAATTGACATCCTGGTGCCCTATTTCAGGACCGGATTAGAGAACAAGGAATTCTGCATGTGGATAACCTCAGAAACTCTGGACCAGAAACGTGCCGAAGAGGCGATGAGAAAGTCCGTGCCTGATTTTGACAGATACCTGGAAAAAGGACAGATAGAGATAATCCCGCACACTGAATGGTATTTTAAGGACGGCGCTTTTGACTCTCCAAGAGTTTTTAATCACTGGATTGAAAAACTCAATCAAGCCATTGCCAACGGCTATGAAGGCATGAGGGTAATAAGTAATGCCACTTCGCCGGACAAAGGAGCCTGGAAAAACCTCGTCAAATACGAGGAAGAGGCAAATACGGCCATCGGCAGATACAAAGTGATAGCCATTTGCACCTATTCACTTGATAATTGTCAGGCACCTGAAATCATAGACGTTGTCAGTAACCACCAGTTCGCCCTCATCAGGCGAGCCGGCAAATGGGACACCATCGAGAGTTCCAAACACCAGCGGATGATGGAGCATGAATTAACCAAGCGTGCCAAAGAACTCAGGTTCCTCTATGATATTGCCAACATCACGGGAGCACCGGATATCACCCTGTACAAACGGTTCGAGGAGATAGCCAATCTGCTTCCCCGGGCCTGGCAGTACCCTGAGGTTGCCTGTGCCCGAATTACCATTAACAATAGTGAGTTCAAGACAGAGAACTACAGGCAGACAGACTGGAAGCAATCTTCGGACATCATAATACATGGAGCCAGAGCCGGTGCCGTCGAGGTCGTTTACCTGGAAGCCAGGCCAGAGAAAGATGAAGGCCCGTTCTTAAAAGAGGAAAGACTGCTCATTGATGCTGTGGCGGAGCGGCTGGGAATAATCTCCGAGCACAGGTATGTGGAAGATGCCCTGCAGCAATCGGAGGAAAAGTTCTCCAAGGCCTTTCGTTCCAGCCCTGAAATAGTCTCCATCAACAGGATCAAGGACGGCGTATTCATTGAAGTTAATGACAGTTTCACCCGTTATACCGGCTACACCCGTGGAGAGGTCATTGGTCACAGCGCCCTTGAGCTCGGTTTGTGGACAAAGGCGAAGGACCGTAACACGTTGCGACAGATACTGAAGAAACGGGACAGAGTCAGCAATAAAGAATTTGACATCCGTATCAAGTCAGGCGAGATATGCACCTGGCTTTTCTCAGCCGAGCCAATCAACATTGGCGGTGAACCGTGTATCATCACCATGACAACCGACATCACCGAGCGCAAACGCGCCGGGGAGGAACTGAGGGAAAGCGAGGAGAAGCTTCGCCTCATGTTTGAATCAATGACCGAGGGAATCATCATCACTGACCTGAAGGGAAATATTACGGAGACAAATGAAGCCATGCTCAAAATGCACGGCTATGAGAACAAGGAAGACGTGATTGGGCGAAACCGCTTCGAGTTGATGGTGCCGAGAGACCGTGCCCGAGCCAGAGCAAACCTTGAAAGGAGGCTGACAGCCGGGTTCAGCGGCAATGTTGAATACAAGCTCCTGAGAAAAGACGGCAGCAAATTTGATGCCGAGATAAATGCCACCGTTCTAAAAGATGCCTCGGGCAATCCCGTAGGACTTGTCGCCATTACCAGAGACATCACCGAACGCAAACGCTCCGAAGAGCTACTCAAGACAGTTTCCCATAATTCGCCACTGGGCATCTATATTCTTCAGGATAACAAGCTGCAGTACACTAACCCGCAGTTCCAGAAGCTTACCGGCTACAGCCAAAAGGAGTTGTCAGACAGGGATCTCCTGAGCCTTGTTACTCCTGAGGACAGCGATGTGGTCAGGTCAAGCACCGTATTCACACTGAAGGAGGCTCACGCTTATCCGTGCGAATACCGGATTATCAGCAAAGCCAGACAGATTAAATGGGTCATGCAAACGGTCTCCGCCATCCAGTACCAGGGTAGAGAAGCCCTCCTGGGAAACCTCATGGACATTACCGAACGCAAATATCTTGAGAGAAAGGTGATTGAATTCGAGGAACTGAGCAAACTCAAGAGCGACCTCCTGGCCACGGTCTCCCATGAACTGCGCACTCCCCTGGCAACGATAAAAGGGTACTCCACCATGATACTTGACTATTTTCCCAAGCTCAGTTCCGATGAAAAAAAGGACTACCTCAAATCCATAGATAATTCAACAGACAGGCTTGCCAAACTTGTCGATAACCTCCTGGACACGTCTCGCATGGAGGCAGGACTGCTAAAACTGCAAAAAGCTCCGGTCAGCATCTCAAGACTCATCCAGGAGGTGGCGGCTGAGGCTCGTTTCAGGGCTAACCAGCATCATATAGCTATAATTCTGGATAAACGCCTGCCCCAGGTAAACATTGATGCCAAGCGCGTCCGGCAGGTGCTGGACAACCTGATTGATAACGCCGTCAAGTATTCCCCCCAGGGAACGGAAGTGCTCATATCAGCCCGGCGAGACAGGCGACAGCTGGTCATCAGCGTTACCGATAAAGGCCCGGGTATACCCGCTGATGAGCTCACCAATATCTTCGACCGGATGTATCGAATCGAGCAAAGGCTGACCTCGGGTGTAGAAGGTATCGGACTGGGGCTATCCATATGCCGGCGGCTGGTGGAAGCTCACGGCGGCCGAATCTGGGTACAGAGTGAAATGGGAAAAGGAAGTACCTTCTATTTTACCCTTCCCATAATAACGGCGATAAAAGGGGTTCAACCATGAAGGAAGGGAATCAGCCAAAGACCACATTAGTGGTGGAAGATGATTTCCCTAGTCAGAAAGAGAGGTGCTATCATGTCTTCAAAGAGCGCATCGATTTTGATAGTTGATGATGACATCCGGATGCTGCGTATGATGAAGCGCGTGCTGGAGCTGGAGGGCTTCCAGGTACTTGTAGCCAGCAGCGGCGAAACGTCCCTAAAAATATTCGAGAAGGAAACTCCAGATTTAGTGCTGCTAGACATCATGATGCCAGGTATGGATGGATATACCGTGTGTCAGCAAATCCGAGAGTTTTCGCAGGTACCAATAATTATGGTTACCGCCAAGGGTGATGATAAAGAGAAGGTTGAAGGGCTAAACATTGGCGCTGATGACTACGTAACCAAACCCTTCTCCGCCAGCGAGCTGGCGGCGCGAGTCAGGGCAATGTTGCGCCGCATTGGAACCCAAGATAAGCCTCCTCAGTCCATATTCCGTTATAAAGACCTGACCATAGACTTTGCCTCGCATAGGGTCATGTTCGGCAATCAGGAGCTAAATCTGACCTCCACAGAGTACAGACTGCTGTCTTACATTTCGAGCAACGCGGGCCGGGTGGTAACGCCCGACCAGTTGCTGGATAAAGTATGGGGCGAGGAATATATCGGTGCTCCGCACCTTCTTCAGGTTAATATAGCCCGGCTCAGGCATAAGCTGGGAGATGACGCCAAGAACCCCACCTACATCCTGACCAGACCCGGCATAGGCTACATGATGTCAAAGCCAACGTGATTACCTAACAGCCATTGTCCATCACACGAAGACAGTCAACAGTCCCCGGGGAGCCTTCTGATTTCAGTTTGCCCCCCTCGTTTGTAATCCTTTCCCACCCTGCCGCCCAGTGTCATCGGCGGCTTATCCCGTAAGTTTGTACCTCCCCACCCCAGGGGTTATTAACTTTTTCTTTCTTATCTTTTCCCACCCAAGCCACCCACGCATCATTTTCTGCTTATCCCGCAGTGTACAGTCCAGACATAGGTTGTAGTTTTACCCTCCCCACCCCAGGGGGAGTAGCTTGTGTAGAGGGGCGCCAGCCCCTCTTTTCTTTCTTCTCTGAAGGGGAAAAGGTGGGGAATATTCTCGGGTTAAGCCGTGGGTGATACGAGGGTGGCAGGGTGGGAATAGATAACAACGAGGGGAGGTACAAACTCACGGGATAAGCCACAGATGATGCTGGGCGGCCTGGGTGGGAATAGATAACAAAGGAAGGATTCAGGGGACAGGTGGCTAAACAATCTCGGTGCCCACTTCTGATTTTTCCCAGAAACTGGCAAAACTGAAGACGATAATATACACAATGGCTAACCGTGACTTTTTTGTGAGTCTTCGAAACCCCTTTTTGACACTTTTGTGAGGCCACTTAAGTAATGTAAGCAGTGTGAGGTAAGAAAAATGGTAATGGCACTGGTATGGAATGATGCGAAATCCTTCAAGCAGCATCTCGAACATATGAGAATGTTCCGCCAGACGCACCGCAGTGACGAAGGCAGATTGGCTCCGCTAAAGGACATGCCGACCCCGGGCAACATCCACTCCTCAAGCAAAGCAGGATGTGTCAGAGGCTCCATCTGCATAAAAGGCGGGGCAGTTATTGCTCCCATATGGAAGATAGCGCCGCCCAGAAATTCGCAGAACTAAAGGGCTACACCTTTAAGAATCAAGATAAACGGAGATTTGCCAACAATGCATAACCGCCAACGCATTATGGTGGTAGATGATAACCAGGAAATGCTGAAGATACTCAACCGCACCCTTGAACTGGAAGGTTTCGACGCTATTGTTGTCGCCGACGGCAACTCCGCACTGGCCCTGCTGGAGGAAACTGACCCTGACCTAGTCATCCTGGACATAATGATGCCGGGGCTTGATGGTTTTCAGACTCTTGACCTAATACGAGAGCGTTCCAACGTTCCCATTATCATGCTCACCGCCAGGGCTGAAGTAACAGCCCTGCAAAGGTCACTGTTCCTCGGTGCCGACGATTATGTCAGCAAGCCCTTCAGCACACGGGCGCTTATAGCCCGCATCCGGGCGAAGCTGAGACGTACCCGGCAGGAAGCCCTGCAATCACTGGAGAAGGACTCTTCAGCGCTCTAGCACCAGAGTGCCGGCAATCAGGAAAACAACAACCTCGAGGGTAAACACCCGGGACACCGCCACCAGGCACCACCAGAATTCCAAAAGCGTCCTCTTTCCCTGCCATCCCGGCACTGGCTAAATCAACACTGACGAAAAAATCTTGACATTTGGCAAAACAAGTGGTAGAAAAAGCATATAAAATAAGATAAAAAGCGCACCCGGTCTGATTCAAGGGGTGACGGGGATGAATGACTCAGGTAAAACTAAAAAACATCTTATGGCTGAGTTAATGGAGGCGCGCCAGCAGCTTGCTGGACTTGAAGCATCAAAAGCCGAGAGCAAATATGCAGAAGAGGCACTGAAGGAGAGTGAAGAGAAATACAGAACGCTGGTTGAAGACGCTATCATTGGCATAATGAACGTGGACCTCACCGGCAAAATCACCTATGTTAATAAAACCATCCTGCAAGCTACCGGTTATTCATGGGGGGAGTTGGTTGGGAAGAATGCGTTCAGTCTTGGCCTAATTTCCAATGAAACGATAAAGGTCTTGAGAGAGCGGATGAAGAAAAAGCTGATGGGACAACCCCCCGGAATTTTGGAGATACAGTACAAGCGTAAGGACGGGGAATGGATTTGGCTGCAAATAAGAGGCAGGGTGCTCAAAAAACATAATATGCCGGTCGGCATCCAGATAATTGGGGATGACATCACCGAGCGCAAGCGGGCGGAGGAAGCGCTAAGAGATAGTGAAAAAAGATTCCGTGTTGCCAGCCAGATTGCCAGTGATGTCGTCTATGAGAGAGACCTGCAAACCGGCATGGCTACATTTTATGGAGATATAGACAGCCATTTAGGCTATGAGCCTGGTGGCTATCCCCGTACTATGGAAGGCTGGCGGGGACATGTCCACCCGGAAGACCTTGCCCGGATAGATAGTCTAAGTATAGACCAGCTAGAACCAGGTGTACCATATACCATAGAGTACCGTATGAGAAAAAAAGATGGGACATACATGACCTGGCTGGACAGAATCATAGTGATTCGGGATGAAAAAACAGGTAAGCCATCAAAATTTATAGGCGCGGCAACTGACATCACCGAGCGCAAGCGGGCCGAGGAAAAGCTGCGTGAGTCCAAAGAACTGTTCGAAAAGACCTTTGCCAGCCAGCGGTCTGCCATCTTCGTCTTGGATACGGGGAAGCCGCCGACGATACTTGAATGCAACCCAGCCGCAACGCAAATATTCGGCTACACCCGTCAAGAAATGCTAGGACACACCACGAGCTTCTTGCATATTGGCGGGCAAGCAAATCTAGAGTTCCGACAGCACATCTACAAGGCAACCATTGACCAATCTGGCTCTCTACATTTGTTTGAATACAGGATGCGACGTAAGGACGGCACAATCTTCCCCTCCGAACATGCGTTGGCAACACTCAAAGATGAGCAAGGCAGACATATTAGTTCGGTCACTGTTATTAGGGACATCACCGAGCGCAAGCGGTCTGAGGAGAAACTGCGGGAGAGCGAACAGAGATACAGGGCCTTATTCGAAGGCACACTAGATGGCGTATTTGTCATTGATGCCGAAACGATGAAGGTAGTGCTTGGCAATGAAGCCGCCGCTAATTTATTTGGATTTGATTCCGCCGAGGACGCCATTGGAACGAACCCGCTTGAATTTATTCCCCCGGACGATAGAGACCGGGCTATTAAGATTATTACCGAAGACATGTTTACCAGAGACATGCGTCAGGTAAACGAATTCCGGGTAATAACCAGAGACGGCAGAAAAATCTGGATAAGAGCCGTCGGTGCGAGAATCGAATATCAGGGTAGATTAGCCGGCCTGATTTCATTGTATGACATCACCGAGCGCAAGCGGTCTGAGGAGGCTTTAGCCGAAAGTGAGGAGTTCAGCACCAGCCTGCTGGAGAACTCGCCAAATCCAATCGTCGTGGCTAATCCAGATACTTCAATAAAATATGCGAATCCGGCGTTTGAAAAGCTGACCGGTTTTACTCTGTCGGAAATTGCCGGCATAAAACCTCCATACCCCTGGTGGCCGGAGGAAATAAAGGAAGATAGACTCACCAGCTTGATGCAAGGTAAGAGAAGTAGCCCTGCAAAAAGAGAGTTAATCAACCGGAAAAAGAACGGGGAACATTTCTGGGCCGAGATAAAAATGACACCGGTAATACACGAAGGGACAATTAAATACTACCTGGCAAACTGGGTTGACATCACCGAGCGCAAGCAGGCGGAGGAGGCACTACAGGAGAGCGAGGAGAAGTTCTCCAAAGCCTTTCGTTCCAGCCCTGATAGAATCGCTATCACCACAATTAAAGATGGCAGATTCATTGAAGTAAACGACAGCTACACCCGTTTTACCGGCTACACCCGTGAAGAGGTAATCGGTCATACTACAAGCGAGCTCCGTTCCTGGATAAAGCCAGAGCATCGCGCCAGAATTGTAAAAAAGATGAAAGAACAGGGACGAGTTTATAACGAGGAAGTGGAATTACGAACTAAGTCAGGTGAGATATACACATCACTTTTTTCAGCCGAGCCAATCAACATTGATGGTGAGCCCTGCATGATATCCGTGGCAACCGACATTACCGAGCGCAAGAAAATGGAAGAGAGAAATCAGGCAATCTTAACAACAGCCCTGGATGGTTTCTGGCTCTGCAATCTAGAGGGTAAATTTCTTGAAGTCAACGATTCATATTGTCAGATGATAGGCTATACACGAGAAGAACTACTCAAGATGGCCATAAAAGACATAGAAGCCATTGAAAGTCCTGAGGAAACTGCTCGACATATTGAAAAAGTGGTTAACGAAGGTTATGACCGTTTTGAGAGTCGACATAAACGTAAAGACGGGAAGATAATTAATGTTGAGGTTAGTGTAAATTGCCTTAATGTAGAGAAAGGGCAACTGTTTGTATTTATTCGTGATATTACCGAGCGCAAGCGGTCTGAGGAGAAATACAGGAACCTGGCCGAAAGCATCTCGGACGTCTTCTTTGCCTTTGATAAAGACCTGAGATATACCTACTGGAATAAGGCCAGCGAAGAACTGACCGGAGTTTCCGCCAGAGACGCTCTGGGAAAACACCTCTATGAAATTTTCTCGGACGCAGAAATGACCAGAAAGGCGGAAAGAACGTACCTGAAGGCACTGAGAACCAGGCAGCCACAGCACTTGGTCACCGAATACCAAATCCGGGACAAGAAATTGCTTTTTGAAATCAGCGCCTATCCCTCTGTGGATGGCCTCTCGGTTTTTGTCAGGGACATCACCGAGCGCAGACGGGCTGAGGAACAGGCGCGTGAGGCGGCGACCCTTAGAGAGCTTGACAAGCTGCGAACTGAACTGCTGGCCAATATCTCCCACGAACTGCGCACACCACTGGCAAGTATCAAGGGCTTTGCCACCATGCTACTGGACTATGACCGGCGACTGAAGCGTGATGAGAAACAGGAATACCTGAAGACTATTGACAAGAACGCCGACCGGCTGGCAGAGCTCATAAGACAGTTGCTGGACATGTCCCAGTTAGGCGCCGGCACACTGACGATAGACAAGGCACCCACCACCATTAACAGGCTGTGTCGGGAGGCCGTAGCCGAGGCCCAGGTAAGGTCACCCGCCCACCATATCACACTGGACCTGCCGGAGAGATTGCCCAGGGTAAACATTGATGCCACACGTATCCGGCAGGTTCTGGATAACCTCATCAGCAATGCCGTCAAGTACTCAGAAGCGTTTACAGAAGTGACATTAGTCGTTCGTCGCTCCGGGCAGGAGCTACTGGTCAGCGTCACCGACCAGGGGATAGGCATCCCTGAAAAGGACCTGCCACGGGTATTTGAGCGCATGTTTCGCTCCCGGCCAGGGCTATTACCGGGAGAAGGGGGAGCCGGGCTGGGGCTGTCCATCTGCAAAGGGCTGATAGAGGCACACGGCGGCAGAATCTGGATAAAAAGCGAAGAAGGGAAGGGAACCAGTTGCTCCTTCACCCTGCCGATATATACCAGGTCAGGTGATAGCTATGGCCAAAAAGCCCAAGGATGACACGGTTCTCATTATAGATGATGATGCCGACACCCGAAACTTCGCCTGCCGGGTGCTTGAACTGGAGGGATATGATTGTCTTAAGGCCGAGACCGGTCATGAAGGCCTGATACTGGCGAGAAGAAATAAGGTCAATCTGGTGCTGCTGGACTTGATACTGCCGGATAATAACGGCTGGGTGATACTGGAAGAGATAAAGAATGACCCGGAAATCCCGGTAATTCCGGTAATTGTATTTACCGCTGCCTTCGGGGAATCGCAGCAAACACATGCCCTCGCCCTAGGGGCCGCCGACTACCTGCTCAAGCCTCTGAGTGCGGCTGGCCTGAAGAAGGCTGTCACTCGTGCCCTGCGGCAGAAGAGATAACCCCTCTTAATTCAAAATTTCCCCTTAAGTATTTTATAGGTCTCCGCCAGGGCCTGCGGCACCACCCTGACATCAGCCAGTACCGGCACATAATTGGTATCCCCCTGCCAGCGGGGCACAATGTGGCTGTGAAAATGGTCATCTATGCCTGTCCCGGCCACTTTTCCAATATTCGCCCCTATATTAAAGCCGCCGGGGCTAAAAGCCTCTTTTAGAACCCTGATGCTCCGGCTGACCATCTCAAAATGCTCATTCCGTTCCTGTTCAGTCAGCTCTTCCAGGCTACCTATATGCCGGTAAGAAGCTACCAGCAGGTGTCCCGGGTTGTAGGGATAGCTATTTAAAATGATAAAGTTTTTGTCTCCCCGGTAGAGTATATAGTTCTGCTCGTCATTATCTTCCTTAGGTTTCTCACACAGAATACACCCATCAGGTTTCTCCATGAGGATATATTCAATACGCCACGGTGCCCAGATTCGCTCCATGCCTCCCTCCTTACCAGTCGCTTGTTACCATTTTAATAAGTTAATAATATAACCGTCAATAGAACCTGATAACTAACAACAGGTCTTATATTACCCCATGCTTTCCGAGCTCCGCCACCTCGGCTTCGCTCATGCCCAGCAGCTTTCCGTAGACATAGCTATTATCCTGGCCTGGAGCCGGAGCGGCTCTATTATACTTCGCCGGCGCCGAAGATAGCTTTACCGGTACGGCATCAGTCATAGTTATGCCCGCTTCCGGATGGACAATCTCAATAAAGAAGTCCCGCGCCTTCAGCTGAGGGTCACGGGCAAGGTCAGCGGCATCCTGCACCACCCCGGCCGCCACCCCATTTCTCTGGAGCTGTGACATTACCTCCTCAGCGGTACGCTCTTTCGTCCACGCCGCCACCCGCCTGTCCAGCTCTTTACCATTTCTTATTCGGCTGGACAATGCGGCAAACCTTTCCTCCTCAGCCCATGACGGGTTGCCCAGAGCCCGCTGGAATCCCTGCCATTCCTCATCGGTGAATACAGCCACGGCACACCAGCGTTCCTTACCTTTACAGCGGTAGACACCATGAGGTGCCGCCTCACCGCTACTGGCTCCATAGTCCACGATGGCACCACCCAGTAAGCTGCTCATCGCCTCCACCTGGGAGATATCAATGTACTGCCCCTCACCCGTCCTCTGCCGGTACTCCAGTGCCCCCAGCAGGGCCAGGGACGCGAATAGACCAGCAACATGGTCAGCATAAGAAAAACCCGGTCCTGCCGGCGGCCCGCCGGGGAAGGAAGTCAGCCGGGTCATGCCGGAGAAGGCCTGAACAGTGGGTCCAAAGCCGACATAGTCCCGCCACACCCCCGTCCGCCCCATGACCGACATGCTCAGCATGATGATGTCAGGCTTTACCTTCTGCAAATTGTCGTAGTCCAGCCCCCAGTTAGCCATCACCCGCGGCGTAAAATTCTCCACCACGGCATCACATATGCCCGCCAGCCTCCTGGCCAGAGCCACCCCCTGCGGCTTATCCATGTTGAGGGTAATACCCAGCTTGTTCCGGTTCCAGGTGTTATAGTATCCCCGAGCAAACCTGTCATCAGCCTCGGTGGATAGAAGGGGCTGGACCTTAATTACCTCCGCCCCGAAATCAGCCAGCAGGCGGGTGGCATAGGGTCCCGCCAGCACCCAGGTGAAGTCCAGGATTCTTATGCCTTTTAAGACGGTGTCAGTCATTATCCCTCAACATTACCCACATTTTAGTGCCGCTGCCGGGCATCATCGCCTCCTGAAGCAGCTTAAAGCCAAAGTGCCGGTACAGGGCGACATAGCCTTCGGTTGGGGTTTCCAAATAGGCGGGCAGCTTTTCCGCATCCAGCCGTGCCAGCATGGGCTTGAGCAGGCGGCTGGCAAAGCCC
>CAYWRT010000004.1:25241-39175 GCA_964460815.1 uncultured Dehalococcoidaceae bacterium | reverse complement strand
GCCGTTGTTAGCTGGCAAACCCTGGGTGTGATAATCGGCATTATGGTAATCCTGATTGCGCTCGTCCTGGCATTAGTACTATACCGCAGACGTGATATGCTTAAAAGATATATCGAAGATGATAAGTAGTTTATCAACCGAAGTGGTTGAGCGATGAATGGAAATAATCTATCGATGCGCAGACGGCTGAGATTCTCTACCCTTATCCTGGTAGCTCAGATGCTGTTAATAGCCCTAGCCATAACCTGGCTACTGCATATGATTACCATCGCGGTGTACGGGTCGGTTTACTTTGTCGAGGACAATCCCTTAATACTATGGGCAGAAATCACTGCCTCAATTCTCATAACCATATTTGCCGTCTTCATACTGGCTCTCCAGATACAAAGGCTGGGCGAAAGACGAAGAAGTGACCGGAGAGAAGGAGACCGGCGTCAGTAGATATTTCTGGAAGTGGTCATAGACGGCGTATTGCCGGACCTTTCACCACCGTTGAGTCCCCTCCCCTCGCTCAGAGAAGCGTAAGGGCCAAAACACCAACCACCACACAATATACAGAAAAGGGGTACAACGGCCTTTTGCGCAGGTAAGCCAAGAGCAATCGTATTGCCGCGTAGCCACAGACCGCCGCAGTTACAAACCCAACGAGCAGCAACGGGGCTTCAGCCGATAGTCCACCATGGCTGATAAGCTTGTCCAGCTGTACCAGCCCAGCCCCGGCAATAATAGGTATAGAGAGTATGAAGGAGAATCGCGCTGCAGCCTCGCGGCTTATTCCACGGAACATTCCGACAGCTATTGTGGTTCCGCTTCGCGAGAGCCCTGGTGCTATAGCAGCGGCCTGCCCAATCCCGATCAACAGGCTGTCCAGCCACGTTATCCCTGAAAAATCCCGCTGACGCCGACCCAAAATCTCGGCCAGGACAAGCAGCAGCGCCGTCAGCAGCAGAAACAAACCCACCGCATGAGGGCTGGCAAAGAGGGACTCGAAGTTTTTTTCCAGGAAAATGCCGGTGAGGATGCCCGGCACTGTCCCCAGGATGACCCACCAGGCCAGACGCGATTCAGTCTCTTTGAAGGGCTGGCCCCTCCGCAGCCCCCGCCACCAGGAAACGATTAGCCAGACAAGGTCGTGCCAGAAGACCACCACCACCGCTAACAGTGTTGCCAGGTGGACGGTTGTGTCAAATACAATAGTTGGAGCAGCCCACCCCAAAGCCGCTGGTAATAAAACGAGATGACCGGAGCTACTTATCGGCAGAAATTCGGTCGCGCCCTGGACAATGCCCAGAACCAATGCTTCGAAAAGTCCCACGACTGCCTCTTGAGGGGAAGGATTTGCGTAATTGGATTATTGTATCACATCCTTTGAGCATACGGCAAAGACAAAAGCAGCTATGGCCGTCTGCCATCAGGGTTGGATTAGCAACAATAGGATGCAATTCTATACAATCCACTACCTTCCCAAATTAATTCGTTCTCTTTTTATTGCTACGGGGCATCCTCTTGCGGATAGCTCGGATAATGCGCCAGAATCCTGCTTTGCCTTCATTTTGCGGTTAGTGTGACCTGTACCAAAGAACCGCACGCAGATAATGCCTGGCGGCACCAAACGAGTGGATAACACGCAGCGGAATCCACGTCTTGGCAAACTGATATATCCAGGGTAGCCACAGGCTTTTCAAGAAATCACCGGGATTCGCTTTCAGGGCTCTAAAGAGATGCTCTCTAGCACTTTTCATCTCCCCTTTTCCGTAGGCATGGCGAGCCAGGCGTAAATGTAGTCGGAAATAGGCCTTGGGCTTCAGATGAGATAAAAGAGGTCCCAGCTCAGGGTCATTGAAGATGCCTTCGAGGATGCGAATTTTGGTCCTCTCCTCTTCGTCCATCTCACGGGCAACGCTGATTCTGCCGGGATGTTGACGGGCTTTGGCAATGGGCTCCGCTATATAAGCCACGGCATATTTCTTAGCCAATCGCACGAATAAATCGATATCCTCCGAACCATGGCAAAAGGTAGTGTCAAACAGTCCCACCTCGAAAACACAACTCCGGCGAGCCATGACCGTCATTGCGGGGATAATATTGTCATAAAGAAGAAACTGTATAATTTCCTCAATTCCTCGCCGGACGCCGGAATGCCGGTTCTTGAGCTTGCTCACACCAAACACGCGTCCTCTCTCGTCCATCCTGTAGGTCTGTCCGTAGCTGAAAGCAACCTCAGGGTGACTGTCCAGAACCTGCACTCCCTTCTCAAGGGCGTTTTCCACGAGGAGGTCATCAGAGCTATAGAAGGCAACATATTCCCCCCGGCACAGCTCGAAGCCACGGTTGCCCGCAACGGCCACCCCCTTATTCTCCTGGTAAAAATATCTGATACGAGGGTCCTGGAAGCTGTCCACCACTTCCTTGGTATTATCAGTGGAGCCGTCGTCGACTACAATAAGCTCAAAGTCTGTAAATGCCTGGTCAAGAGCGCTCTGTATAGACTCAGCGATTAGGTGCGCCCTGTTATAAGTGGGGATAACCACGCTAACCTTGGGCACGCCAGTTACCTCCACAATCCCCTTCAAGTCTCGAGCTCGGCAAATGTCTCACTGCCGGATAAATTTCTTTCTTATCAGGACTAATATTATTTTTACTCTCTTGCTCCACTATTTTAACCCCAGGTGCCACTGTTGCCGGGCGAGCTGAAAATTACGGCCCGGTGGCGAATTTCGTCCTTACCACAATCCTCTCCATCAATCTCATGAGGAAGCTATAGTGTTTCCTCATGACCGAGGGTATTGAGTGCTTGAGTCCCCTGAAGATAGCCAAGTCTTGCTCATCTACTACTCGAAGGGCAAATATAGCTATAAAATAGATGATTACACCCAGGGGTATACCAAGCACCAGGCCGAGGAGCATATCCAGCTGACTCTGAAGGGCATAAATTGCCAAGCCCATAATTAAGGAAGCCGCGACTATCTTTATCGTATCCCGCACCGGCCAGGCCGCTCCGATGTTTTTAGAAACAAAGATGACGTAAACCGGAAAGGTAAGAACTAGCGGCACAGCATGAGCTATGGCGGCTCCGAGAACGCCGTATGCCGGGATAAGCCACAGGCTGAGGCCAACTTTGAGGATGGAAAAAATTACCAGTGTTTTGAGAATGAAGCCGGGGCGGTTCATGCCGCGAATGACAGAATCACAGGCATAAGTGATGCTGAAAACGGCGGATGGCAGACAGATGACCTGAAGAAGGATTATCGTAGGCATATATTCCGCCCCATAAAGGAGGATTACTATAGATTCGGCTAAGATAATCCCGCCTACTGCCAGGGGCAGAGCCATTATCATCAAGTATCGAGCCGAAGTGAGGTATATCCTTTTTACTTTCTCCATCTCTCCCTTACCGAACTGCTCGGCAACGGCTGGGAGAAGTGTAAAGGCAAGGGCTACCGGCAAGAACCCAACCAGCGAGCTTATTCTGAAGGCCAGGTGGAAGAAACCCACCTCATCTACGGGGCAGAACAACCCGACAAAGAAGACCACCATCTCATTGTTGACCAGGTAGCTCAAGAACAGCACGCCTGTGATAGTCAGAGCATATTTCAACGCCCGTTTCCTGGCATCGCTGGACAGGAGTGAGGGGGAGAACAGGATTTTAAGTGGTACCAGCCGTCTCAGGAAAAAGAAGCCAATCAATACTCCTAGGGCCAGTGTGGCCATGTTAAGGATGAGAACCTCCATGACACCAAAACCCAGAGCCATGAAAACAATCACCAGTACCAGACGCAGGGGATATATGGCCAGAATGACATATAAAACATATTCGAATTTCTGAAACCCCTTAAATGCATTAACGAGTGCCATTTGCAGGGCTTGAGGCCATACGGTCAAAGCGATAAGAATAAAAAGTATCGGGTTAGCTGGTTCACCGCTCAGCCGTGCCCAATAGCCAGAAGTGATTATGATGGCGGCAGAGACTACCAAGGCCGCGGCGACCCTGAACATCAGCGTGAGCTGAACAAATCCGGCGGCCTCAAGGGTGCTCTGACGACCGACCGACTCAGGAACGAACCTCCTGGTCATCTCTCCGAAACCCAGGTTGGTGATAATGGCGACGATGCCTAGAAACCAGATGAGATATGCATAAAGGCCATAACTTTCTGTACCCAGATTACGTGCCAGTACTACGCCCAACACAAAGGCTATGACCAGTTCTGACACAGCTGCAATGAATCCAAAAGTAGTGTTCCTGGCTATAGTCCCAGATATACTCATGCTCTATCCGAAGGTCTTACCTCAGATTGCCGTATATTTCGGCCAGGGTTACGCCCATGCCTTACTGACGAAGGTGCTCCGCGCTCCCCCGTCAAGAAAGCAGCGTTTCCCAGCACTCTCCCCGTTTGTGGTCCCAAACCGTTCAGTCTGGAACACATCGTAACCGAATTCTGTTGACCAGACCTCTACCTCTCTAGCTATGATTATAGTGCTCTTATGTTGGAATACGGTTAGAATTATGTTATCGGGTGGTTAGAGTAGCCTGGCCTGGATTGGCCTGATTGCCAGCGGCTCGAAATTCACTATCTCCAGAGTTTGTATACGGCACTCTCATCCGCATATTTCCCAATCATTTTATAGCTGTTCAGGCAGCTATGCTCCAGGATAAAGCCGATAAATTCTTCCGGAGAAAGGTCAACAAATGAGCCTTTAATTTGTGGCTCATCATGAAGCGGTGGTTCAAAATACATTTCATTCATATCCAAACTTTGTAGCAGACGTTTCAAGTCGTCGAAAGAAGACTCCGCCTTTAAGAAACGGTGAAAGATGGCCAGAGCCAAGACAACATCATATTTAAGTGGCCTTCCTTTGCTCAAAGCGAGAATTGATTCCGGGATGACCTCGAAGCTCCGGTTCTCGGCTCTCCTTAACTTTTGCAGGAAGTATAAATTTCCCGGGTCGTTTTCTACAGCGGTGCAATGAAACCCGTCTTCCTCAAATCTGTGGCAGAAATAGCCCCAACGCGCTCCAATGTCTAACAGGGTGCTGTTTCCATCCCCCACGTTTCTTCTTATCATCTCAAATTTTTCGTGCCCATACTGAACGGGAACAGCCTGGAGGTCAATATGTGTCAAAGGGGCGTACACGCCACCATTGTTCTTCTGAACATGCTCTTCAATTTCTTTCACGAACTTTACCCATTCACTATGGCGAATGGTAATCGTCACCGGCACCTTTTCAACCCCGGCTATCTTGGCGAATGTCAGGCGATGTCTCCCATTGTTAAATATGATGTCGCCATATCTCCCTATGTTAACGGCTATTTCATCCTCGGCATCATACAGGCTGTCTTTGCCTCGTTCCCTTTCTATCATCACCCGGCTCTTATAGCCGTTTTGCCTGATGTCGTTGAATATCATGTCCAGCCTTCTGCATCTCTCATCAAGCTCCTGTTTACTCCGGCACTCCCATTTTCCATTCCCATTTTCAATCTGCCTTAATACGCGCTTGTAATATGGCAATTGCTCCCAGCTGGTTCGTTTCAGAGCTCTTTCCTCATACGACCTATAGAAATCAAGTTCACTGAATCTCCTGTCCAGTCTGTCCCAATCACCACCGATAACTCTACCTTTATACTCATAGATGTCGAATTCCCAGTTAACTCGATTCTCAGGAGGCGGTTTGACTTCATGGAAACCTTCGCTATCCATCGCGAAGACTATTTTCCTGGGGTCAACCCAATAAATGGTGTCATCCGAAAGATATCTCTTGTCCGACTTGAACGCAGTAAGCCTGAACCTGAGTCTGCGTATAAAGGGTCTTCTCGAGCGCCAAGCCCGTACAATCCTCGCTCCCAGGTTTCTCGGCAGTAGACGAATCAGAGTTCTGAGCAAATTCCGTAACATTTCGAATCTCCAGCCGGTTAACCTCTTCATTGCCATCGAGCCGTTATGGCCACGCGGTCTCCGCAGTAGTCTGCTGTTGAGTTCCATCACTTTTCGGCTGTCTGGTTAGCGTCAACTCGATAATCCTCTTCGCTTTAACCGCATGGCCTTTTCATACAACTGCTCGTATTCGCGCACCATGCGAGCCAGACTGAACCGCGTGAGTACCATTTTTCTGGCGCGTTGCCCTATATCTTCGGCCCATTCAGGCTGCCTGAGATAAGCAAGGACGCCATCAGCCAGAGCCTCCGGGTTCCGGGCAGGAACCAAAAGGCCAGTATTACCGTGCTCCACCACTTCCCGGTTTCCGCCCACGTTTGAGACCACTATTGGTTTCCCCAGAGCCATGGTCTCCAGAGCGACATTGGAGCACCCCTCCACATAGTTGGAGCACAGGCAGGCGACATCGAAGCAAGATATATAAGAGGCAACATCCTGCTGAGAGCCGAAGAGGGTAACGAAGGGCTCCATGCCTAACTCCCTGACCATGTTCTCGACGCTTGGCCGTAGCGGACCGTCACCGAGTATGGCGAATCTGGTCTGCGGCATAGCCTGATGTATAATCCTGGCACCTTGCAGGAATGTGGCATAGTCCTTGGCCGGCCTGAAATTGGCCGTAATCCCCACCACCCTCCCATCCGGTGAGAGCCCCATCTGGTTCCGTATTTGGGCGACCCGGCTCCAATCAGGGTGAAGACGTTCAAGGTTGATACCATTATAGATGACCTTAATGCGGGCTGGTTTGAAGCCCCTCTCCAGTAAATAGCTCCTGCCAGCCTCACTGTTGGGGACAATCCAGTCGGCAAAGCGGGTTAAAAAGTCCTCCATCTTCTGGTAGAACCTGTAGCCGAGAGTGGTTTCCAGACCCGCTCCACTTCGTTCCGTTACTACCTTTACCGGAGTATGGTTTATCACCGCAGCCATCAGCCCGAAGAAGGTAGCTGGCGTGAGGAACGGCTGGATGATGTCCACCTCTTTTCGCCTCACGAGGGAAAGTATCCTGGTCATTACCCAGAAGTCATACTTTCCTTTTCTATTGACGGAGATAAGTTCCACGCCTGGTATCTGGCTTATCTCCGTCTCCATAGAGCCATCGGGATAAAGGGAAACCACCAGGGGTTCGAAACATGCCTTGTCTATTCCCCTTACCAGTTCTAGAAGCTGCTGCTCGGCCCCCCCTTTCCCAAGGTAGTTTGTGGGGAACATCACCGTAATTTTATGGTCTTTCATCGAATCTCTTTTGCTTTAGAGTTTCGCTCGGATAAGGCTACTTTAGTAGTGGCTATTGAAAGACCGCAAAAGATCCACAGTATCAACGTAGTATCCATCACATTATGAGTAGCGGCATTCACAATATAAGCGGCTAACGCGGCAATGCAGCCGACAGCTAAGCCCTTAATAAAGCGGCTACGCGATTTACGCCGTGCATCCAAAAAGTTACGAAAGGCACCCCAAAATAGCCACAGGTAAGCCAGTAGAGCCACCGTGCCAAACGATGCCCAAACGGTAATGAAATCATTGTGAGCCTGGAACTGTCCTAAAACGTCCCCAGCGGCCTGTGTTGACATCAATTCGGTATCGATGACTGAGGCATATTTCACCGATTCTGTCTCGAATTTGTCGCGCCCTATGCCGACTACAGGGTTATCCCAGGCAACTTTTAATCCCGCCTGCCAGAGTACCAGACGGCCGGCAGCGCTTTGGTCCTCGCTAAATCCCTGGGAATACCGGTTATTATCTGACGTTTGAGTGAAATACAGGAAACCAGCGCCCACAATAACTACGACCAGGAGAAGTTGCATTTTAGTCCTACCTTTAATCAGGAGGAACATAAGCAGAAGGCCTGGTGCTAGGGAATATATTCCCGAGCGGGTTAAGGTGAAGTAGAGGGCTATACACATAATTATGGCGCACAATATAAGCAGTTTCCTGGTATTTGAGCTGACTCCTTTGTAAAGGTACATTGCTACCATCGGCAGCAGAATTAAAGGCAAGTTAAAGCCTAGCTGCACCGGACTTTCAGAAAGCCCCTCTACCCTGCCATACGTTATGGGGTCTCCATAAACTGTGTAGTTTGGAAAACCTAAAGTCCAATGTTGCTGCAGGGCAAATAATGCCGAAGCAGAACAGGTAATCAGAGCTACCACAGCAAGTATCTTTAGATCCCTCTCACTCTTAACAACCGCCGGCAGAAGAATTACGACGATCAGCGCCGTAGCAATCTCCCGTAACTGTTTCATGGTAGAGGCCAGGTCAGTATTTATAGACATAGTCATGGTGACCCAGCAGAAGAAAATAACAGCCGGGATGATGATTCGCCGTGCCCTGTTGCCCAGTTCTATCCCTCCCTGTCTACTGAGAACGGGTACCAGAAGCAGGAGAGCCAGTATCGCCCAGAGAAAACGAAGGCTTATAAATGTCCCTCCTGGCAGGCCAACCATGTAAGTACATGCCGTAAGCTGCCCTACTACCAGAGCCGCCAGAGCCCAAACCGGCCGATTTATGAGAAGGATGAAAAATACAACCTGGGCTACCAGCACAACACTAAGTGGTGCCGTTATCCCCAATCCGGCATTGAATAGCCAGAACAGGCCAACCAGGGCTACCGCTACCGGGAATAAGACAGGGTTCTGATACCAACGAACAGAATGAATAGCGTTCATCATTTTCCTTCCTCCTTTACAACCCGACACAATTGCCTAGCTTGCGGTACACGCCGATGAGTTGACTTCTGAAAGGTCTTGTCAGATGCAGCACCTGCACCAGCCGGCTAAGCAAGAGGCCTATACAATAGGCAACCATGTTAAATACTAGATAGCAATGTGTTTCTTCAACACTTACTAACATTTCTTTTTGAAAGCCTTTCGCCCTCAACGTGTCATCCAGATTTCTCAGTGTATTGCACCTATAATATGTAGGAAAAACGTGCGATTCCTGAACTCCCAGCAGTAGCTTCTTGATGGTCTTGTGACAAAGCAAAGGGGAACAGCGTGACAGGAAAAACAGGGGGGAAATAGCACACGGTGTCTTGAATATAAGTACGCCACCATCATTTAAAACTCGCCCGAATTCAGCAAACGCCTTCTGAGGGTTCCTGAGATGCTCGATTACCTCATAGCAGATAACCACATCAAACGTTGCATCCGGAAAAGGCATATCATCCAATTCAGACAGGACAAACTCGTCCATTCTTCCATGTCCGTCTTCCGGCGCTTCTATATCGACACCTACGAGAAAGCCTATTCTCGGCCGATACTTGCGGAGGACCCAGCTTCCCTTACCGCATCCCGCGTCCAGCACTCTGACTCCGGGCTGCAAGTGCTGCTCTAAAGCCTTTGTCACCGGACCAAAGGTAATCTGGTCTACTGCCGGATAAAGCTTGTTCTTTAGTTTTTCTTGGGTTTCAGCTTTAAGCATAGTTCGTCAAAAACCTTTAAATATTCATACTTCATCACGGGCCAATGGTACTGCTGATAAGCGGCTGAGCCGGACGCAGCCAGCGCCGTCCTTTTATCGGGATTCCGGTAGAGCTCCAGTATGCAGCGAGCCAGGTCATGCTCATTATCGGGTTCATAATACATTACTGAATCGTTATTAAAGTAGGGCTTCACGGCCGGAAGGGAGGTGACCACGGTTGGCTTGCCCAGAGCCAGATACTCGAATAACTTGACGGGCATCTGCGGCTGCTTTTGCGGCAGGAGTGAAACGATGCCTACATGAGCCTGCGTGAGGAGAGAAAGCATATCATCGGTAGACACCCAACCACGAAAGTGCACGCGGTCGGCAACCCCCAGTGATTGGGACAGCTCTTCTAACTGGCCCCGGTATTCTCCCTGTCCTAACACGTTTGCCTCTAACTGGGGAATCTCACCTCGCAGGAGAGACACCGCCCTTACCAGCGTCTGTACGCCGTACCTCTCCAGAAGGCTGCCATGAGTGATAACACAGAACTGGCCCCCGTTGCTGCTGGGAGAGGTTTGCTGGCTAAAAACATTGCCATGAGCCACGTTCAATACCACAGACATCTTCGAGGCACTGATGCCTCTACTTTGCAGGACTTCCTGTTGACGAATCCCGTTGGCGGCAATAATATGGTCAGCCCAATTGGCACTTGCCTTCTCTAACCAGCGTAATAACTTAATCATCACGTGATTGGGACCGACATTGAAACGGTCGGCAAAGACCTCGGGCATAAGTTCGAAGAAATATAGCACTATCTTCGAACCTAATAGCTTGGGAACCAGCGAGACGAAAACAAGGAAATCGGGCAGGTTATCCACTTCTACCACGTCGTATCGCTTTTTGAGGGAGAGGCGCGTTAGTTTCCAAAAAGCAAGCAGAAAGAATGAAGCGTATTCAAATAAATACCTGAATATACTGCCATGGCGGTGGTCGAACGAAAGTCTGTGTACCGTCACCCCATTCATGACCTCTCGTCTCTTTTGGCCCGTATCTCTACAGCAGATAACGTCTACCTCATAACCATGCTCCACCAGGGTCTCGGCATCCCTGCGGACATGAAGGTGATGAGGGTAAGCTCTATGTCTTATTATGCACACTCGTTTCATTGTCTTATTTTCACCTGTCCAAACACTGACTATCCCTATGAATGGCCGTTCTTTCCCCTAAGCACATCCTGGTATACCGCGATGATTTGCTTAGCTATGTTGCTTTGCTCCATATGTTTTATCTTCTCACGTCCGTTGGTACGCCGTGGGTGGCTTAGAACCAGCATCAATTTTTCGGCCACGTCTGAGGGGTCCTGACTACATAAAAAGCAGCCATCTGTATCGCCTATAGTACTGGAAATGTCACCGGCTGGAACGGCTACGATGGGTAAATTGCAGGCCATGGCCTCCTTGATAACCACCGGTGAGCCCTCTCCGTCCGAGACGAGTATCAATACGTCACACGCATTCATGTATAGAGGTATCATACTATGGGGTTGGCGAGTAACGAGAACTAACTCTATCGTTGGGTCCTTTTCCCGGGCCAAGTCTACCGCAGACCTGACGATGTCAAACCTTTTCTCCGGCCTGGGACGTTCCCCGGCCCATAGCGCGAGTACAAGTTTACTACCGGAGGGAGAAAAATTGAGCCTCCTTCTTGCCTCCTCACGAGGCATCGGGCAAAAAAGGTTAAGGTCGGTGCCGCAGGGGATGATTTCAGCCTTTTCACATCCCAGCTTTTCCTTTTGCTCCTGCGATACCAGGATGACCTTATCTACCAGAGGAGTGATGAAACGCGAGGGGAAGCGTTGCCAGCTCATAAACACCTCAAGACCATGGTGAGTGAGTACCACAGGGTAGAGAAACTGGGTACGAGCCATAAGCCCGCAAAAGACGTAGTGAGCATGGATGAGGTCATAGCGGTTGGTCAAGACTCGCCCCCAGAGACTTAATATTCCCCGAAGATAGTTGAGCTTGTTCCTAAACCCGTTAACGAATAATACGTCAACATCCACCCCTTGCTTCCTCAGAGACTCCACCTGTTCCTGTACAAAAGTACCTGAAGCCGGTGCCTCTGCTGTTGGGTACATATTGGTTAATACAAGTACCCTCATTTCCCCCCTCGCTGTTAAGGATTCAATCGACTGGTACTAGAAAGGGGGCAGCCCATTCAGGAATGCCTGGGAACTGACCAAGTAACCGTTCTACCAGATGACACCTGACAAGAGCGGCTGCCCCCCGTAACCAGAACTACTTCATCATGACTCGTCTGTCTCTTCCTCGACTGCTGGAGTTCCTTTGGCCAGCCACTTGAAGTTCAGCCCTACCCAGGCACCACCAATACCAACTACGGCACCCAAGAGTATGACATTTCGAAACCTCATTGGAACCACAGGCGTAGGCGCGTCCGGTTTTTGCACAGCAAAGTAATCAGCTATTTCCACGCCGCTGTTACTGCTGACGAGTGAAGAGATAAGCTTCGTGTTCAAGGCTGTCAGCTCTTTATTCAGGCTCTGAATCTTGGCCTGGGCAAGCTGATAGTCAAGGTCTGCCGCCACACTGTCGGTAACCGAGGTATTATCCAGCGTGGCGAGTTCCTTTCTGGCTTCAGCCAGAGCCACGCTGACCCTGTCAAAGGCTGCCTGGGGGTCTGATGAGCTTATTACCTCCCCAACCCCAACGCTCTCACGAGCTAACATGGTTAGTCTCTCTATCAGGGCAGTCAGTTCCATATTCAGATTATCAACCTCAGCTCGGGCAATCAGATAGTCTGAGTCTAATACCAAGTCACTGTCGGACGATGTATTCTCCAGCGTGGCGAGTTCCTTCCTGGTATAAATCAACGTGCTATTGATTCTGGAGATTGCTTTAAGAGTATTCTTGTAGCTATTACCGGTATTAGCCGTAGCGATATAGCCAGCCAGCTCTTCCATCTGGGCAGCGAGTTCGGTTTCCAGTGCTTTTACCTTAGCAGTGAGTGTGATATAGGTTACATCATTGTTGAGAGTACTATCAGCCATCTGCTCCGCTATAGCCCCCAGTTTTTGTTCAGCTTCAGTGAGGGAGACTCTAACGTTCCTTGCTTCTTGCACGGTCCTCTGGTACTCCTGCTGTCGTATATCGTTATCTTCAATAACGGTACCCGCAGCGATAGCTTCCGAAATTTGACCCGCCTGATAGCTGAGTTCAGTCTCCAGCGACACAATCCTGGCATTAAGAGCCACACGTGTTGGGTCAATACTGGCATTATCACTATCAGTCCCTTGCGACCGCAGTGTTCTTAGCTCCTCTTGAGCTTCAAGGATAGCCTGCTTGACAGTCTCTATTTCCTTCACGGTATTTTCGTATTCCTGTTGCCGCTGACTAATTTCTTCCACAACCAGGTATCTCTGAAAGACCTCCGGGACGTAACTGCAGAGGAACGCAGTCTCCTCAAAAGTAGGGGCGGTCACGTTTACCTTAACAGTTGGAGCTTCCTGATAAGCGTCAAATTGTATAAGTACCATTTGACCCAACTCGTCGGGAGTGTAGCTATATTCAGGTACCTGCCTGTCCAGTTCCTGACTGAGAAACTGGAGGAAACGCACATTATTCGCCTTGGTGCTGTAATATGTTCCAATCTCATTTAGTTTGTCCAGGCTCATAACGGTAGAACCAGGGCTCACTACCTGAATGTTGACATTGCTCTCCCAGGGCCCATTATGTGTTCCCTGAATGGATTTTACAGATTCGATTATCCCTTTTAATCCGGTCGCTTTTGCCTGGCTATCTACTATGCCACCGGCTACGACAATTTCTGTGCCATTTGCCGAATTACCCGCTATGACAGCTTCCCTGCCACCTGCTGGGCCACCGGCTGTATCGTCTGTAGAACTAAACGACGGGCTCACAACCCAGTAACCCAGTGCCAGCGCCATTCCCACGATTAATCCAATGACCAGTACTAGAAGAGACCGCCCACTGAAAAGTGGAGTCATGGTGGCTACTGGCTTACGCGGCTTCCTTTCAACTCTGGAGTTTACCTGAAAACTATTTCTCCTTTCCATTACAATGACCTCCTCTTTTTCTTTTATCGCCATGGCCGCCGCTAATTGGGCCTTCCTCGCTGCCTCAGCTTCCTGTCTTGCCTTCTCTCTAGCGGCTTCCTCTTCTTCTTTTCTCGCCCTGGCAGCGGCTACCTGTGCCTTCTTCGCAGCCTCATCTTCCTGTCGTATCTTCTCTCTGGCGGCTTTCTCTTCTTCTTTCCTTGCCATAGCCGCCGCTACCTGCACTTTCTTCGCTGCCTCGGCTTCCTGTCTTGCTCTCTCATTAGCGGCTTTCTCGGCTTCTTTTATCGCCCTGGAAGCCGCCACCTGTGCTTTCTTCGTAGCCTCAGCTACCTGTCTCGCCTTCTCTCTGGCGGCTTTCTCTTCTTCTTTCTTGGCCATAGCCGCCGCTATCTGCGCCTTCTTCGCAGCCTCAGCTTCCTGTCTCGCCTTCTCATTAGCGGCTTTCTCGGCTTCTTTCTTGGCCGTAGCCGCCGCTAATTGGACCTTCTTGGCAGCCTCAGCTTCCT
>CAYWRT010000004.1:0-25141 GCA_964460815.1 uncultured Dehalococcoidaceae bacterium | reverse complement strand
CCTCGGCTTCCTGTCTCGCCTTCTCTTTAGCGGCTTTCTCGGCTTCTTTCTTCCCTACCTTTGAATTCTTTTCATGGTCACCATTTTTAAACATTGAAGCTACCTCCTCCCATGTTTCTCAGGATTGTATGCTGATATCAGTCTCCGGCAGTCTGAGTCCTATGCCGGTCGACTGTGAACATAATTTTGACTCGTTAAATTCCCCAATGCAGGCACAAATATAATCAACTTCCTCATTATTCAACTCCGGGTACATCGGCAGGGAGATTATCTCCCGGGTTATCTTCTCGGTAACCGGTAAATAGACATCGCCTCCGCCATATTCACGCCAGGCTTCCTGTAAGTGTACGGGAATGGGATAATGCATCCCGGCGCCTATGCCTTTGGTTTCCAGCCAGTCCCGGAGCTGGTCACGTTCCGGCGTTCTGACTACGTACAGATGGTAGACATGCTTCGCCCACGGCATTTCCTGCGGTCTCACCAGCGATAAAGGAAGACTTTCGCCATAGGCTCGGGCAAGGGCGCGTCTCCTTTCGGTCCACTCCCCAAGATGCGGGAATTTCATTCTCAACACAGCCGCCTGAATTTCGTCGAGGCGACTGTTCACTCCAAACATGGAGTGATAATATTTAGCATTCTGACCATGGTCCCGCAGCATCCGGCAACGCTTGGCTACATCGGGGTCGGAGGTGGTAATCATGCCGGCCTCGCCATAGGCCCCCAGGTTCTTGGAGAAATAAAAACTAAAGCAACCGGCATCACCCAGTGAGCCAGTCCGGTGCCCTTTGTATTCGGCCCCGTGTGCCTGACAGGCGTCCTCGACAACCTTGAGCCTATATGTCTGTGCTAACTCCCGAACTGGGTCCATATCAGCCGGGTGTCCGTAGAGGTGCACCGGGAGGATAGCTCTGGTCTGGCTATTGACCATTTTCTCTAATTGGGAAGTATCCATGGTATATGTCTCAGGGTCAATATCAACAAACACAGGCTTGGCTCCCGCCATGATTATAGCCTCGACCGTAGCGATGAAAGTATGGGAAACCGTGATGACCTCATCTCCCGGGCCAATCCCATAGGCTCGAATAGCCAGGTGCAGGGCATCTGTCCCTGAACCCACCCCGATGGCGAACTCGGTGCCACAATAAGCAGCAAAATCTGACTCAAGGGTCTGAACATTCCTACCCAGAAATAGCTGCATCCCATCCAGGGCCTGGCCTATCTCGGCCAGTACCTCCTGTTTTATTCCTTGATACTGACTTTTTAAATCAACTAATGGTATACGCATCCTTTATCCTTCCCGCAAAATGACTATATGGTTTATCCCTGATACCGGTGGTGCAGGTGAGATCCTCTATCTCGCATATGACCTGGGCCGGGTTGCCATAGGCGATTACCCCGGCTGGTATGTCCTTAGTGACGACACTTCCGGAGCCTATTACAGCATATTCACCAATAATTACTCTGGGGAGCACGCTACAATTGATGCCTACCTGAGCTCCCTTTTTAATACTGGGACCCCGCATACACTCCAGAGAATTAGGGCAACCGGGATGAATATCATTGGCCAGGGTTACTCCAGGGGCCAGGAAAACATCATCTTCAATGAGAGTGAACTGAGCGACATAGACCTTGTTGTGAATTTTGACACGGTGTCCTATTCTACAACCGTAGTCGATGGTAGAATTGTTCCAGATACTTAAATTATCGCCAATGTCATTCTCCTCTCTAATAACCACATTATGACCTGTCTCCAGGTTGCAACCAATATGGCTGCCGCCGTAGATTACGGTACCGCCACGAACATGAGCCCCAAGACCAATGGTCAACATGTAATTACCCCCCCGATTGGGCAGGTAACCCAGTATTGCCCCATCTTCAATAATGGCCCCTTCCCCCAGCTGCACCATCTGGTCATTGATTTTCAGTCCAACCGCAGATTGTATCTCGTCTCTCATAAATCATCCTTCAACGAATTTTTGCCATGCTGACCTAGGCAATAGCCATGGTGGCCAGGCTTAGCTTCTCCCTTTGTCCCCCGTTCATAAGCGACCTGTCAGCTGCTTCCAGGATACTGGTTACCTTAAATCCCGACATGCCGTCACTCCTCGGTTTTTTGCCTTCGATTATGCATTTGACGAAGTGGCTGCATTCCAGCTTGAGAGGTTCGCCGTTAGAAATAAAGGGTATAACGACATCACCATGGCGATAATTAGGCGGCCAGGCAGAGAACCCATTGTCCCCATCACCATTGCCGCCACCATTCCCACCACCATTGCTACCACCATTCCCGCCACCATTACCGCCACCATTACCGGGAAGAGCCAATCCTTTATCATAAATATGTATTTTTTCTGTTTCTGAGACATCATCATAGACGGCCATCTTCTGGCTACCGACCACGGTAATCTGCCGGATCTTGCGTGGGTGAAGCCAGCTCACATGTACATGACCCATGGTCCCGTTAGCGAACAGGATTTCGAGGTAGGCGACATCATAAACATTGGCATCTATGTGGTGTGCTCCCCGAGCACTTACGGCGATTGGGTCCTCATTCAATAGCGCCAGCATGATACTTATGTCGTGGGGAGCCAGGTCCCAGAGCACATTAACATCAGGTCGGAACAGACCAAGGTTGAGGCGGTCGGCATCAATGCCATAAATCTCCCCCAGAGCGCCGCTGCTCACCAGTTCTCTCAGGAAATCCACGGCAGGATGATACTCGTAGGTATGTCCCACCATGAGTACCAGGTTTCGTTTCTCAGCCAGTTCAATGAGTTCCGCGGCTTCCCTACTGGTCGTAGTAATCGGCTTTTCTATAAGGACATGCTTATCGTAGAGTAGCGCCTCCTTAGCCAGTTGATGGTGTGTGTTGACTGGTGTAGCTATCACGACAGCATCCACACCGTTCTGCAGAAGCTCCTTAAAGTTGGAAGTAGTCTTTAAATAAGGATATTGAATTCGAATCTGCTGGAATCTGCTCTGGTCAAGGTCACAAACGGTGGTCAGGTTTGCTTCCGCCAGCTCGTGGCAAACCCTGATATGCTTGGGGCCCCAGTAACCACAACCGACAACGCCAATATTAACCATTTTGCATCTCCTTTTCATCCTGCATCAGCTGCCATCCCTCCTGAGAACAGTGCCTACAGTCAACAATAGAATCTTGGCATCCAAAAGCAGTGACTGTCTCTTTATGTAGCTAATATCCAAGCGCACCATACCTTCAAAAGGGAGGCATTTTCGTCCGCAAACTTGCCATAAGCCGGTAATACCTGGTTTTGCACCAAGCCTTTTCCGATGCCAGTACTTATACATCCCTACAGCAAAGGGGATGTCCGGTCTTGGACCAACTAGGGACATCTCACCTTTCAATACATTAAAAAGCTGTGGCAGCTCATCTAAATTCGTCTTACGAAGCAGGGCACCAAATCTGGTGACCCTCGGGTCATCAACGACCTTGTACAGTGCCTGCCCCTTTTGGTCTATCGTATAAGGGGTATTTTCGATAATATACTTAACCAAGTATGCCTTATACTCCTGGTCGTCATTATCTGTATGCATCGTTCGGAACTTGTATACCGTAAATAATTTTCCGTTTTCCCCCACCTGCTTCCGAAGGAATATCACACCTCCCGGTGAATCAAGCCTTATAGCTATGGCAATAAAGGCCAGAAGAGGGGATAAAGTCACTATCAAGAGGAGTGCAAACACACGGTCAAGTATGCCCTTCCACCATCGGTATGTAGACAGGCAGCGTGCTCCCGTTTTGTTCGTCAAGCCGGTTGCCAGTGGGAAACTTCTCTCGCTTTGGAGAGCACCTGTAGTGTTTGCCATCTGTATCTCGGGTGTAATACTCATAGCTTGAATCAACTTCGTTTCCTACAATACATATAAAATCATAATTTATGAGAGTTAGGAACGGGTAAAATATAGGTTAGGATTGGGTTAGAACCTAAAGAAACCACCTATAACTGGGAAAAATCACACAAGATAATCACCCCGCCGCTCGAGACCGGTTCCTCCCTCCTAACCGTATTATTAAATAACACTGCTTCTGGCCACTTGTGCCTGAATGCCACGGCGACCTATTCCCTCATAAATGAATCCCGCTTGAATCATCGCATCAGGGTCATAAAGATTGCGGCCATCAATGATGATACGGCGATTCATAAGAGAAGATATAATATGCATATCAAGCTCTCTGAACTCGTCCCACTCGGTAACGATTATTAAGGCGTCGCTGTCCTTGGCGACCTCGTAGGCATCAGCGCAGTAAGTCACCTCGTGCATAAGTTTGGCTGCCGTCTCCATCGCCAGTGGGTCGTAGGCTCTAATGCGGCATCCCTGTTCCTCAAGGAGAGCTATAATCGACAGTGAACGCGCTTCCCTCATATCATCAGAGCCCGGCTTAAAAGATAGCCCGAGAATACCAATGGTTTTGCCCTCCAGGGAACCAATTAACCGCCGTAGTTTTCCGATGAGCAGATGGGGTTGACGCTGGTTTATCTGCTGTACGGCGCGTACCAGATGTATGGGAACCCCGCAGTTTTTCGCCATATAGATGAGTCCCCTGACATCCTTGGGCAAGCAACTGCCCCCCCACCCCAGGCCGGCATTCAGGTAACCGCGACCGAAACGGGGGTCCATCTCCATGATATCGGCTACCTGCATAACGTCGACACCATAGGCATCGCAAAGCAGTGCCATCTCGTTCATAAAGCTGATTCTGGTGGCGAGGAAGCCATTTGAAGCATACTTGGACATTTCGGCTGTCCTGTTGTCACACATGATTACCGGAGCGTCCAGGGGCTCGTATAGCCTGGCCACCGCCTCAGCGGCATCCTTATCTGATGAGCCTATGATAACCCGGATAGGATGGAAAAAATCGAAGACCGCAAGACCTTCGCGCAAAAATTCAGGGTTAGATACCACCGGAAGACTATATCTGTTCTGACAATGTTGTGTCAGTATTCCGGCGACGAGGTCGGCAGTGCCCACCGGCGCCGTACTCTCAATAACTACCACCAGCGGTTCACTGGCGACCTGTGCGATATTCCTAGCGGCTAACCGTAACCATTTCAAATCAGGTTTCCCGGTGCCGGTTGATGGTATTCCCAAAGCAATAAAAATGAATTCAGCACCCAATAAGCCCTGCACATAGTCGCCAGTTACGCAAATTCTTCCCTCTGCCTGGTTGTTTTGCCAGAGCTCAGGCAAGCCCGGCTCACCAACAGGCAGTATACCGCGCTCCAGATTACTTGCCTTCGCATGGTCAATTTCCAGCAGGCTTACCCTGTGCCCAAGCTCAGCAAAGCCGGCAGCCGTGACCAGTGCCACATACCCTCCCCCAATTACACTGATGCTACTCAAGAGTTGGTACCTCCAGTCAAGACTCGCTTGAGGCTAAATTTAACTTCTTCATTCTCCAAGCCCGCAGGAAGGCACTGACGACATCCGGGTCAAAACGCTGGCCTGAATCATCAGCAATCTTCTGTACCGCCAGCCTTGGGGCTAATGTTCCCTGTGGCGATGGCCCTAAGGTCATGGCATCAAAGGTATCGGCAATGGCCAGGATTCTTGCCCCCAGGGGAATGTTGTCTCCCTTAACACCGAGGGGGCCACCCATACCGTCATATCTTTCATACCGGTATAAAATGAAAACCAGGGCAAGTGCCAGAAATGGAAGCGTCGACAGCGCTTTCCAGACCAGATTAAAACGTGCCCTGACGGACATCGCTTCTTTAAGCGTGGGTACCACCATTTTCTCTACCATATCATGGGCAGATAAAGCCAGTCCCAGGTCTTTGAGCAAGGCAGCATGGTGGAGTGCCTGGCGGTCACTATCAGACAGCCTGAATTCGCCAGCAACGGCTAAAGCATACCTGGTCACTCGTTTGGCACTATCCAGGTCAAAGATATATCCCACATGCATTAACCTGGCAATCTCCCGGCCAATGGTCAGCATAGCTTCCGAGGTGGCCAGCTGTTCCACTTCCTGCTGCAGCAAACGGTCCTCCTGAGTTTCCAGCCGGCTGCTCAGGTCGTCCGTCAGGAACAATGACCGGTTGCAAAGGACCCCCAACTCCTGGACTTTACCACGAAGTGTTTCCAGGCTGTCCTTTGTGGCTGGTGGTACTTGCTCTGCGAGCGAGGATAGCTGATTTTGTATATTCTTAAGTTCGGCCCGTGCTTCCTTTCTGCTTATATCTGTGGCTAACTGCAGGGCATTGATTTCCTGCATCCAGCTCTGCCACTTTTTAGGGACAATTACCGTATAAGTAATCCCCTTCCCCTTCTCACTCACAATACTCAGCTTCCCGCCCAAACCCTGCACCAGCAGCTTGGCCGGGTAGATTTCATTCCTACGTGCATCCTGTAGCATACCCTCTGGTTGACCCTGAAGAAGCATGGCCAGCGCCCGCTGGTTGATATGGTGATTGGGGTTGGTAATTTGTATATTGATAAACTCGTCATTTACTTCGGTGGCACGTATACGCAGACGACTTCCAGGGGGGCTGGACTGCACCTCACTTCTCACTATGTAGAGTAAACACTGAGTGAGGTTCCGTCTGTCCACTACGAGTCGTCCGATATCTTTAACTCCTTCGATGTCAGCCTCAATTTGACGCTGTTCCGCCAGCTCCCGTACCTGCTCCATAATCCAGTCAAAGGTTTTCCCGACGTCTACCTCTTCGAAGACAGAGCTAGCCGTGAGCCACTCAGCACTGGTCAGATGGGCAAGTCCTTCTACGGCTCGAACCAGCTGATTGACATTTTCTCTGATTGTCTCTATATTTTTCCGCTGCTCGGGGGTGAGATTCTCGTCTTTTACGGATTCTACCGAGTCCAGGCAATCCGTAATTGCCGTGATGGGAATATTAAGCTCCCCGATGAGAAAGGTAAACCAAGCCAACACCCCGTGCATGGCCTTAAGTTCCTCTCGATGTGCGTAGGATATACCTCTACGGGCCGCCGCCAGAGCTGGCTCAATTTCACTTGCCGGGAGATCAAAATAACAATTACTTCCCTGGAAGCGCCTCAGGTAATCCATCTGTTCAGCCGCCGCTTCACTGACCTCGAGGTGATGATAAAAGGTACGCCTCTGGTTAGTAATCACTGCAATGTGAAGGCTCATTATCGGGCTTTGTTCCTTCTCACCCAGTGAGCTCTCATACTCAATATAGCCCCTCTGGAGGTGTTCATCAGTGTACAGGGCTTTTATACGATTATTAAAATCGGCGATAATCCTCCGGCAAAGGCCCCTTGCTTTCCAGGGCGTACTGATTACTACGAATTTATCACCGCCAAGGTGCCCTACCAGGTCGTCGGGATTACCGAATAAACGAACCGCTTCACACACAATATCAGCGAGTGTCTGGATAGTACGGTCACCTTGAGCGAAACCATATGCCTTGTTAAAGGCCCTGAGGTCATCCATGGCAAGATAAATGGCCGCGAATGTCTTCTTCTGCTCAATCAGTCCGGTGAGCTCTTTGCTCACCTGGACCTGGTTCGGTAATCCAGTTAGCGGATTGATGTTTTTCGTCCGCTCCATTCGCTTCAAATAGGCCAGGACCAAAGCCACGATGTCTTTAGGGTCAAAAGGCTTGCTAATCTGATGGTTAGCACCATTCACCGCCTTGATTGTTCGGCTCTTTCTATGGTTCTTAGCGCCGATAAGTATCAGCGGAATGTGGCTAGTTTGCGGCGATTCTTTTAGCTGCTGGCAGAATTCAGTGCCATCTATATCGGGAAGGGCAGCGTCAATAAGTATTATGTCTGGCTTCTCGGTATAGACCTTGCTCAGTGCTTCCGCACCACTCTGTACAGAGACGACCTCCAGATTGGCATGTGTCAAATTCACCTCTAAGATGCGGTTCACCTCGGGGTCGCCAATAACTGCCAGGACCTTGCCTGCCTTCTGGGTTGTAATCCCACGTAAGCTCCCGGTCACTTCCCTCACTTCTATGATTTATTCAAACTTAGCAAGAACTGTGAACATCATAATACTACCCAGTTAGAACAGTGTCGGAGGCCAGTTAGAAAACGGTTAGAATCAACAACAAACCTCGTACTCTTCTTAAATAAGCCCTCCCAAATGTGGGGTTACTGGGCGAGGTGCCAGCAACCGGCCAAACCCGTTAGAATCGCGTTAGAGCTTCGTTAGAAAACGGTTAGAGTCAGGTTTTTTGTATTGACTATTTACCATATATTGTTCTAGAATAATGTGCGTTGTGAGTATAGTACTGCGACTAAAGTCATGTAGACTAAACGGCTAAATTTGGGGGGAAAAGGTAGGAAAAATGACGTTGACATTTGCCACATGGCATATTATTCTATAAGTAGCTCTTCCCATTAATATGACTACTTTGAGCTAAAAAGTAATCAGGCATTCGCCATATGGCAAATCAGACTAAGACTCAGTGGTTTATATTTACCTTTTTAAATGATTTCGTGTGGTATTCTTATCAAAAATATCCAATGTTAGTGAGCCAGTCAAAAGCTCGACCTGTGAGCGAGGAGGGTTAACCCATGAGAGAGAAAATATTGTTGATCGAAGATGATATTGAATTTTTAAACCTGACCCAGACCTGGCTACAAAACGCTGGATATGAGGTGCTTACTGCTGAAGATGGAGCTGAGGGGATGCGCCGCGTATATAGCAGCCGCCCCAGCTTGGTGCTGTTAGACGCTAATATACCGAAGATGGATGGCTGGGAGGTATGCCGCCGGATTCGGGATATGAGTGACATTCCCGTGCTGATGGTAACAGTAAATGGTCAGAAAGCTGACCGCCTGAAGGGATTCGTCCTCGGTGCTGACGATTACATCACCAAGCCTGTTGACTTTCGTGAATTGATAGCTCGGGTACAGGCGGTTTTACGGCGAGCCGGTTCATCCATGCCGGATGATGGGCCCAGTACCTTCCACAATGGTGAGATAGAGATAGAATGGAAAAGCCACCAGGTCTGGGTCAGAGGAGAGCGAGTGAAGCTCTCACCCACGGAATTTAAGATTATGGCCTGCTTGATAAAGAACCGGGGCTGGATAGTAACCCATGAGCAACTCTTAGAGAAAGCCTGGGGGCCAAACTACATCGGCGATAAATCATTTGTTAAGCTGTACATCAGGTATTTACGCCAGAAAATCGAAGCGGACCCGCGTAATCCACAGATAATACTGACCGAACGTGGCGTAGGCTATTACTTCGCTATGCATAGTGAAGAGCCAGAGAGTGTAGGGAGCTAGCGTAGTGGCAAATCGCGAATCCTCATCTGAGCAACCAGCCAGGTTCTACCATAAGAACCTGCGAGAAGACTCCTTACCGAAGGAAGAAATGACGGCTGTTGACATGTCAGAGATTGCCTTATCAGGTAATGCGGAGTGTGAGGAGACGCAAACAATATCTCAACTGCTTTTCACGAGCGCCAACGAACCGGTAAACACAGGGCTACGGGTATACGAGGATAAAGATGGACTCCCGGTTATGTACGATGCCACCACGCACAAGCAGAAGAAGCAGACCAAGGCAGACGAAATCTCGGTGCTATGGCATGAGTTGCTCTCCCCACTCACGGTAATTAAGGGATACACCTCGACTTTGCTGGAACTCAGTGACGCTATTACTGAGGAACAAAAGGAGCAATATATCCGGGGTATTGAATCGGCCAGTAACCGGGTAATCCGCCTGCTGGAAAATCTGCGGGATATTAGCCGGCTTGAGGAAACCGACAACATAACTGCTCAACCCATTTCCTTAATCGACCTACTTCGACACATTATATCCGAGATGCATACTCAAACCACCAAGCATATTATCAAAATCCGCCCATCCGCTCGCCTGCCGCTGGTTAAGGCTGACCCTGAGAAAATCGAGCAGGTGATAAGCAATCTCCTGGTCAATGCTATCAAATACTCACCGCAGGGTGGCGACATCGAAGCCGAAATATGTATGGTCCAGAATGAACAGGAACTGAGGAGGATGTTCGGAGATGCGCCCCCGGTAAGATTCCCCTGCTTAATCATGAGTATTTCCGATAATGGAATAGGCATACCTGAGGCAGAACTGGAACAGATTTTCGAGCGGTTCTTTCGAGTGAACAATAAACTAAAGCGTTCAATTCCAGGAGCCGGGCTTGGCCTGTACATCTGCAAGATTATCGTGGAGGCTCATGGTGGTCATATCTGGGCTAGGAACAGAATCCAGGGGGGTAGCATCTTCAGCTTCTCCCTGCCGCTGGACAATACGACCTCAAAAAAGAACTGGGCAGCGGCTCACTGAACAGACCCCCGAATCAGACGGAACTATTCCCCTGCGCTAACTTATATCTGAAAGATTCTATTATTCTTCTCCAGAACCTGCTCTGGTAAAAAAGCCCTTCTACGACATTGTTCGCCAGTATTGGGCTCGCCAGCTTCCCAATCAACTTATGTCTGCGGAGTATCCGGCGTACCGCCTCCCGGTGCACTTCTGTCCGCACTTTAGAAAGATACTTGAACAGTCTGATTCTCTCGGCTTTAGGTAATTCCGGTGTTTCAAAAACCGGCTCATTTTTCAGGCAGGATACATAGTTTAAATAATAAGATGGTGGCTTGAGGAAATAGTTGTTCTCCTTAATCCAGTCGAATAGCTCTGTTCCCGGATAAGGAATAATATTATAGAAATGTACCTCCTGGATGGGATATTTGCGGCTGAGTCTCACCTTATCCTCGACATCCTCCCATGCTTCCTGCGGAGTGCCGACGACAAATAGCAGTTTAACGTCATATCCCAGTTCACAGGCATTGCGGACTCCATTTTCGATGTCTTCAATCGTTTCGCCTTTTTTCACGATTTCCAGCATGCGGTTATTTCCGGCATCAGCACCGAAGGCGATATAGTGAAAACCCACTTCACGCATCCTGACAAGCATGTCTCTGTCGACTCTGTCCGCACGGATACCGTTGGAGCAGCGCAGGAACAGTCCCGTAAGGCCACGCTGTTCAATCTCATCGCATATCTTGAAGACCCTCTCCCGAATCATATTGAAGTTATCATCATCGAAATTGAACTGCCGGTAGCCCCTCCGGTACCAGTATTCAATCTCGTCCCCGACATTTTCCGCACTTCGGGGTCGGAAGTTGGGGGAGAGGATACGGTTGGGGCAGAAGATACATTTATGGGGACAGCCCCGGCTGGAGTATATGGTTATTTCAGGAACGTATTTACTCATCTCAAATTTTTCGTACCGGGGCCAGGGAAGCTGGTCCAAATCGGCAATGAACTCTCTATCTCCGGCATAAAGAATATCGCCGTCGCTGCGGTAGAGTAGCCCTTTTATGCTTTCCTCCGAGATTTCGCCCTGACACAATTCCACGAGGGCTTCCTCGCCTTCATGAGTAACGCCGTAATCAATGGATTCACATTCCTGCAACACCTGTTCCTTTAAAATTGTTACATGGGGCCCACCGACCACGGTTCGTATCTTGCTATCGTGTTTTTTTATTTCTCCAAGGAGGTTATAGAGTCTGAGAAAATCCATCGTAATCAGGCTCATACCGACCAAATCTGGCTGAAAGTCGCTCAGCTTCTGTTGCAGGCGTTTTAAGCCATAGCCCAGATTCATATCGAGGACATCATATTCAATGCCGTTAGCCTGCAGCGTTTCCGCCAAATATGCCTGTCCTATATGCGGTGTAACTCCACGCCATTCGGCATTGTGAAAAGGATTAACCAGCAACACCTTCTGAAATCTCATGATGCCTCCCTGTATATTGTTTCTTTCATAACTTAATGTCCCATTTGGGTTAGCCCACCTGGCGGCGAATCATCTTCCGGAAGGCGTTGAATAGTCGAGACACGCCTCCCAGGTAGGGAGCGGGGCTTTTCTCGCTGGCAGCCTCAAACTCCTGCCGGGTCATTCCAGTAATTTCCAGAAAACGTTCAAGAACGTCTACTGGAACACTCGCTGAAAGCTTATTTACCTTCTCCAGACTTGTTTCACGAGTCATCACTCCCGCACGAACGAGCTGACAATACTTGACCACCTTGGGACTACTCCCGCCACACTTCCTGGAACATAGGTAATCATTCACGGCACCGGCTATGCAATCGGAGTGCTCCTCACCGAAAATAATGCCATACTTTTCCTGAAAGAGCCGGGTAATTTTCTCTTCGTTCCAGTCAAGGTAGTCCGGTAGACACAGAATGCGCCGGTGACCCAGCACCCGGGACAGCCCTTCCCTGACAACATAGTTTCGGGCATAGACGGAGCAACGTAGCCGCTCAGTGTAGTTTTCCCCTTTTAGAACATTCTTAAAATACCAGGGGTCCCAGGGGTTGAGATATTTTGGAGGAGCACCGTCGGTGCGGCTGGAACTGCCCAGGATGATGAGCGGTATATCGTACTCGCGGGCAAGCATAGCGTGTATATTGAATGACCAGAGTTCGCACGGTGCGCAGAAGTTGCCAGTCTTGCGCATGAAGATACCCGCCAGTTCTGTGGCCAACGGGTCCTGGTAATATAGATGAGGCACATTGAATGTTTCTACAAGCTGTTGGATACGCTCCTTGCCTTCTTCAGACATGAAGCCATTGTCCCGGGTACAGGTTAGAACGTTGAGTCCGTAGACCTCTTTGCACAGGTAGAGACAATAGGAGCTGTCTTTACCCCCGCTGATGCCAAGGACGGCGTCATAACGCCTGCCCTTTCGTTTGGCTTCCTCAAAAATGCCTCGCAACTTAGCCTCGGACCGTGTCTGCTCCTCAGCACTGGCAATCCATGAACCCCAATTGGTCTCGAAAGTTCGACAGAAGTTGCACACTCCCTCAGCGTCAAAAACGATTCCAGGATAGTTCTCCGGCATAACACAGCGGGTGCAGCGTCTCAATTCTTCACCCGTTTCGTGGCCTTTATTCTTGATTTGGACTTCCGCAGTCGTCATACTCTAACTCCAGGATTTTATCCCTTATCCATACCTCGCTATTACCGAGACACCCGCCTTTACCTCTTCTCCTGGCTTGACCTCAATCTTGAGGTTCTCCAGTTCTGGAACGACAACATCAACCTGAGAGCCAAACACTATGGCCCCGAGTCTCTGCCCGATATCAAGACTATCACCTTCCTGGAGATAGGAGCGTATTCTTCTGACCAGGCGCGATGCTATCTGAACGACACCAACCCTGAACTTCCTGTTGCCAATGATGGTGGTTACTCTTTCATTAACTATCTCAGACTCCGGCCTTCTCAAGGACATGAATACACCCCTAGTACGCTTGCGGAAGATTATCTTTCCCTTAATCGGGGAGCGATTCACATGGATGTTAAGCATATTCATATCAATGCCTATCAGGTAAGCCGCATCAGTCAGCAAATCGGTAGACGTAATCTCGTCCAGCTCAAACTTGCGCTTGCCCTTGGTAGAAACCAGGGACGAGCCTTTCTCCACGTTATTGACATAGACGACCGTTCCATCGGCGGGGGAAAGAATTACGTTTTCAGTCTCCTGGGGAGACCTTTCAGGGTCTCTGTAGAATCTGGCGATAATGAAAAGTAAGGGTATTACCAGGATAAGGGGCAATTCGATGAGAACCAGCACAGCCACACCTAATCCAGCAGTTGCTGAGTATATCCAACTCACAATAAATCCGACTATTCCCCCAATAACAATGGCACCTAGCATTGCCGTCATGAGCTTGATACGCCACTTCCAGGCGATTAAAGTTAACAGGACCAGGGACAGCAGCAGACTAGAGATAAAAATTTCTGGTCTCATGATACAAACCCACCCTTTTTCGTCGTCGAGGAATTTCTAGATTCTGATATTCAAGCTTGAACCGAATCCTGTACCCGACCCAAATCCGATAGTGATTCATTCTCTTCATCACTCCCCTGGAAGCAAGGCGCTGGCAGTGAACCCGGAGCAAACAGGCCTCGAGTCCCCCTAACATGTATTAGATGAGGCATTCCTTTTAGCAGGGTTACTTCAGCAAAGCCCTCCTTCTCGAACCAGCCTATAACCTCTTCCTTGGTATGCCGGGTCATAAAACTGGGATGCAGGGCATTAAACAGGAAGAAAACATTAGTTCTTAGGGAAGTCATCGGATTCCTGACAACCCTCTTAGCCAGCGAGAGGACCGGGGCAAATGCCCAGCACAGGTACAATAATAGCTTTCGGGGGATACAGTGGGTTATCCTCAGGAGGTCCTTGAGTCTCACCACGAAAGCCAGGTCTGATTTATCAGGCACAGATATGAATAATCGGCCAGACGGTTTTACCAGCTCAGAAAGCCCCTTGAATGTTTTCTCATGGTCATGAACATAGCATATCGTTAATTTGCAGAATACATAGTCGAATGTCATCTTCCGGAAAGGCAAATCGACAATGTCTGCCTGAAGTATGTGTACATTGCTGGCAGACTTGCAATACTCATAGGTACGCTCTATTGAGGAAGCTATATCTATGCCATACACTTCGGCCCCGAACCGGTTCAGGGCTCTCGTCAGCCGCCCGTAACCACAGCCGGCATCGAGTATAACCTTGCCTTGCAGACTATCCGTAGATATACCAAGATAGCGGCAAAAACTTGCGATTTCTTCCTCTTCCGTCTGTCCGTAATAAGTATCCGTCTCAAGCCTTCCTTCGGCCACCCTTTCCCATTCATAGCCCCAGCTTTTTGCCAGCTCTTTCCTCCCATCCAAGTCAACAATCATTCTGGGAACTCCCCTGACAATGGCAAAGGACTTCCCGCAGTCCTTGCACTCAAGGAGCCCTCTAATAACTTCGTTATCAGTTGCCTCTTTTTCAACAAGCGATAGACCGTTTTTACAGTTCGGGCAGCACAGAATATCAAGATTACGTCGCTTCATGCTTTTATATACCGTCCTTTATTATTCTGAACCTGTGTTGCCATCGGAGCAGGCTTGGGACAAAAATCTGCAGTAACATTACCAGAACCCTTTCTTCTGCCAGAAAAGTTGAGGAAGCATCGCCAGCTCCACAATAAAAGGCATCGGGTCTTTGAGTGACATTACCGCAAATTCCTTCTGCCCCTTAAAGGAATTCAGATATTCAGTAAGCTTCATTCTGCCCTTCAGCAGCTCGATAACCACGATGGGAGTATCTGTTACCAGGCGAAACCATTTAACTCCCTTAACAAAACCGTTCTGTTCCACCTTCTCCCCTAACATATCCCGATATGACAGATAAGGTAAGTCTACTCCGGCACCAATCGCTATGGTATGCCAGCCCCAGGGCCTGGCGTTTATTTCAAGCAACTTATATTTTCCATCCCTCTGGTCCCGCATGAATTCGACCTCAGATAACCCGTAGTAACCAATCTCTCTAAGAATCTTCGTGGCAATCTCCTCCAGTTCGGGGATGTCCACAGTTTCAGCATAGGTGGTGGCATGGCCGAAATCCATTGGATGCTGCCTGAGCCGCCGTGCCACTACCTTACCCAATAACTCACCATCCTTGAAAAAAGAGCCGACAGAGAACAGGTTCCGAGCTCCATCAGGGATTAACTCCTGAACCATGACTGTCTGCGACGGGCCTACCAGCGTAGCGGCTTTGGTGTATTCGTCTACGAGGTCTCTTCTATTATCAACTCGGATTGCCTTCCTTCTGGTTCGGCTAAAGAAAGGCTCCTTTACTGATGGCTTGATAATAACTGGAAATTCTATGTCCAGTTGCTCTAATTCTTCGGCATTGCGGGGGTAGTATGTCTTAGGAATATCAATATGGCACTGTTCAGCCAGCTTATAGGTCAGCATTTTATCATAGGCAAACTTGACTATATCCCATGATGGCGTTGTCACCCTGTAATACTGCTCCAGTCGTTCTCTATACTTGGCAAGAAAATAAACCATTTCGTCGTCGTTAGGGTATATTAGCCACCCCTCAAGGTTTTCTCTTCTGGCTAAATCCGTCAGGAATTCAAAAAAATGGTCCTCCCGTTTCAAATCGGGGTACTTCGCATACCTCTTTACGTATTTGGAAAACCTGGCGATGCAAATTCCCCCATAAAGCAGGTAGGTGGGCACATGCTGTCTGGCCAGACTCCTCAGGAGACCGAGACCCTGGAAATGACCGCCAACAACAATCGCCCCTATCTTCCCATTCCGATGTATAGGGATAGCTGGCTGCCTCTCTTGTGCCGAAGCTGTGGCAGTGGTTCCCTCTTTCGTCCGGCCCACTCTGTGCTTTCTTCTGGTAAAGAAAAACACCCTAAGCGTGGATACTTCTTCAAACGGCGTAAACCCCACTTTCTCGATTCCCTTAATAGAAGCTACGTTATCTTTTTCGATATGGGCTACTACCCGTTTGAAGCCTTTCTCTCTGCAAATTCTTAGCTGCTCAGCCGTAACTGAAGGATATAATCCTTGACCTCGGTATTTTTCAAAAGTGTAGGCACCCTCAATTAAAACCTCGTCTTCTTTCAGCTTGGGAAACCAGCCTTTGAATCTTCCCTCCACTACTTTGTCATCATCTGGATACATTGTGAATTGCATAAAACACAGGTCATTGGTATCAGCAGTTCTGGCAATATAGCAGTTGTGGTAACCATCTTCATATAACCATCTTCGATACACCAAGTCTCGCGCCGAGCCCTTATTTCCTGAACTTGCCTTCTGCAATGCCTCGTCCATATCGTCTTTAGTAGCCAATCGCAGGGTGTATCTTATCTTGGCTTCAACCTGCGGGATATCGCTTTCTTGTAAATCCAGATTAAATCCAACTGAGACGGTTCTCCTGTAGACCTGGCGCTTTAATTGGGGGAAAAGTGCCTTGTAGCCACCGAGCCTGAGTTGCAGGGCTGCGTAACGCACCATTCTAAAAGCTCTCTTTATTATCGTCTGACCACTGTCTTCCGCTCTACCCTCGGTTGTTGAAGAATCCTCCAACGCGTGATACTTCCTTCTGGTCGAGAATAAGATTCTGAGCTCGGGTACTTCTTCAAATCGGACAAATCCATCTTTCTCAGCCGCCCTCAAAGAAGCTGCGTTACTTTTCTCGATATAGGTTATCACCCGTTTGATGCCGTTATTTTTGCAGATTCTCATAATGTCAGTCGGGACGGCAGAGCCCAGCCCTTGACCCCGGTATCTTTCATAGGTATAGGCACCCTCCAGTATTGCTTCACCTTTTTCCGGCTTGGGGAACCAGCCCTTGAATCTGCCATCCACCACTGTATTATCTCTCTGATAAATTACAGATTGCATAAAACACAGGTCATTGGTATCGGTGGTCCTGGCGATATAAAAGTTATGATAACCGTCTTGATATAACCACCTTCGGTACACCAGGCTATGAACCGACCCTTTATTTTCTGCTTTTGCCTTCCTCAACACCTCGTTCATATCTTCTTCGGAAGCCAGTTGCAGTGTGTATTTTACCTTGGCTTCAACGTGAGGGATATTGGTTTTTTGTAAATCCAGCTCGAGACCAATCTGGGATGACCGGCTGTAGATTTGGCGCTTCAATTGCTTCCAAAAAACCTTTAGACCCCCGATTTTAAATAGCACGGCTGTATAGTATATTTCTGTCCGAACTACCCTCAATAAAGATTTTACAGACTTTACATCCACAGATTTCACCTCAATCGCTGACGCCAGTTTTCAAAAATCCTTAACGCAAAATCAATCAGTGTTATTGAATCAATATCTCCGGTTACCGACAAAGCACTCCTGGCCTGGTTGGGCCACCTCCAGTACCTGAGCAACGGAGCATCTGATTGTTCAATTCTACAGGAAAGCGGCTTCTCGTCAGCTTCATCAAACTGCGCCAGGTTGCTAAGGTATATCCCGTAATTTCCAGGTTGCTCACTCTTCTCGACAAGATAACCCTCGCTCTGCAAAAAATTGACCGCAGCCTGAGAAGAATCCCGTCCCACACCAACAACCGGGTGTGCCGGACTTTCCAGAATGAAATCTCTGGCAGTGACGATTTGATAGCCATCGAACCATTCATCGACTGGTACGTTCGCCTTACCGTTTTTCAATAATAAGGTGGCCCGGTTAGAACAGTCTGCCCTCACTCTATATCTGCCATTACTATCAGAACTAATCTCAAGTTTGAAATTGCTTCTCTCTTGCCACCACTCGGCAATTTCCCCCAAAGTAGCGACCCATACCGGAGGGTTGAGTCCCTTTGCCTGCTGCAAGAGTTCTATCAGGGCGCTCTGGCACACCGGAATTCGTTCGGGGTGAAGCTGGACGGTAAATAGCTCACCACTGTTATATGTTCTCTGCAGGATATCCCGCCAGAGTTCGCTGATTTTATTTTCGGCGGTGATGTCCAGCCTTTCCACCATGGCCTCGTCATCCGGCATTGAAACCGGAATTTCGACGAAACCATCAATTGACCTGGGCAGGACAAGGCAATCCTGAGCTTGTCGAGATTGATAGAACTCTAAAAGCCTTTCGTATTCACTCCAGGCACCTTCTGTATATTTGGTCCTGTCAAAGATGTCCCAGTGTACAGCATAGCTACTGTCATAAGGGAACCCACATTGGCTGAGCGCCTGGGGTGTCTGGTCATTAACTCTCAGGAAAGGAGCCCGAAATCCGACGAAGGGAATCCGGCACCTTTTGAAAGTGTCAATTGCCTTCTGAAAATGCTTGGCCTGTTCTTCTAATGGTAATACGCCGTAGTCCGTATGAATATAACCGTGAACAGCCAGCTCAACGCCCTGCTGGTATAAATTTCTAGCCAGCTCGGGATGTCTTTTCATAGTTACCGCCGTAATGGGAAAGGTAGGTACACAGCCCAGGTTGCGGGTAACAGCACTATATCGGTTCAGCAGGTGTTCAAATCTCTTTGAAGAGACACCGAAACGTCTCAGTATAGTTCTGACCCTTGAGACCAAATTCCCAGTTCCTCTTGATTTTGATAAGAGGTTTATCAGGCTCATGGCTAAATGATAACTTCATAAGGTTGGAATGAGGTAAGAATCATGTTTCCTTATGGTTAGAATATAAATTGCACAGTGCGGAACCAGGTCGCCGACAGTAACCGGCAATTATCACAGAGTAGTTATGAACTCTAATCGAATTCTGACTTTCCTATAACCTCATTCTAACTCACCTAAGCTATAGTCAACTCTTAGAGATACATATATAAAAGAAAAATTTTATATGTTTCTAAGGGTAATTTATTTATTTTTAAAAACAGGATGATAGATACAAGTAGATGGCCGTCGCCAGGAACAGCCCTGGGGAATGCATCCTGAGAAAGGAAAATATATGCAAAGAGTCCCTACGAGAGAAACGAAACTGGACGGCTATAACGGCATCGTTTCCGAACACCTCCTGTCAGAGATAGTTCAGGTTGCTGAGAAGCTACGAGGTCTGCGTATCATGCATATCAATGCTACACCCCAGGGTGGGGGCGTGGCTGAAATTCTGAAATCACTGGTGCCTCTTATGCGTGATGTCGGAATCGACGCCGAATGGTACGCTTTGTCACCTGACGAATCGTTCTTTCGCGTCAGCAAGACGCTGCATCACTGTCTCCAGGGTTACACACAATCCCCGAGTACCGACGATATTAACACCTACCTAGCTTATAATGAGAAGGCGGTGCGTACTATGGCGTCGATGGGGGCCACCGCCGACCTCTGGTTTTTCCACGACGTTCAGGTCCTGCCCATGATGTCGTACATGAATTCGTGTCCTGGTGTGTGGATATGCCACATTGATACCACCAAACCCAATGAGATGGTCAGGCAAATGCTTTTCCCCTACATGAGCAAGTTCCGAACCATCGTAGCCAGCATGCCAGAATACTTTCCCAACGGCAATAATCCCAACGAGGTAGTTGTATTTCCACCGGCTATTGACCCTCTACAGCCCAAACACAGAACGCTATCGACTCAACAGGCGCGAAAAATACTGGCTGGGCTTGGTATGGACCCGAATAGACCCATCATAAGCCAGGTCTCGCGGTTTGACCGCTGGAAAGACCCCTGGGGGGTAGTCGATGCCTATCGGCTGGCCAAGAAAGAGATACCCGGGCTCCAGCTGGCGCTTGTTGGCGCCATGACGGCAACCGACGACTACGACGCCCAGGAGATCCTTGCCAGTCTTCAGCAATACACGTGGAGCGACCCTGATATCTACCTATTTTCTGACCCGCAGATAATCGGTGATACGGAAGTCAACGCCTTTCAGTCCGGCGCCGACGTCATCCTGCAGAAGTCTACACGCGAGGGTTTCGGTTTAACGGTAGCGGAGGCAATGTGGAAGGGAAGACCCGTAATCGGCGGCAACTGCGGAGGAATCAGGCTCCAAATCCGTGACGGCTTAACTGGCTTTCTGGTGGATGATATTTCATCCTGTGCCGACCGGATTGTGACCCTGCTGAAAGATAGGACACTGGCAAGTTTGATGGGTAACGCAGCCCGAGAATCGGTAAGAAGAAGTTACCTGATGCCCAGATTGCTCAGGGACTACCTGCAATTGGCCCTGGCACTACAGGCTAAATGAGGCGTGACTACCCGGGGGGAGAACTGCCTGAAGTGGCTGAGACACTCGTTATAATAGGCAATATCGGGATTATTGTAGCGCTAATAATCACAATACGGGAATTTAGGTCCAAATAACACTACCGGACATCATATATAGAAGCGTTGCCCCAGAAATGGAGCGGGTAAATGAACGTGAAACTGTTGAGCAAGTTAGGTTGCGGCGAAAAGGGCAGAATCGTGAAGATTCGCGGCGAAGTTGCTATGCATCGTCTTCTGTTTGATTTGGGACTGGTCGTTGGTCGCACTATCTCCGTTGAGAAGACGGGCATGACTCTACTGGGAGACCCTATTGAAGTTAGAGTAAAAACACGCATCCTCTCGCTGGAAAAGGACGTTGCGGCCAATATTCAAGTGGAAGTAGCCTGAAAGAATATTTAAAGCAAGATACTGTTCGCGGCTCGCCCCACGGCACTACCACAGTAATTAAAATTCCGGCGGAAATAGACCGATTGGTAAACTGTATTTTGAACCCCTCGCAGGAGCCACCTTCTAACAAAATATAGTTCGGTAGAATACCGGCTATACCTTATGTCAACTATTTCCGGTAAAACCACCCGTACTTATTAGACCTTAAAATTTCTCACATTATCACGATTGCCCATCAAGACAACCCCCTGATTCTATACAGACGCTAATCGCGGATAACTGCTGCCCTAAGGGTGGCGTGAAACACTGCGCCCTATTCAAGAGTACCGGATACATCGGCATTTTGGGTGCTATCACTGATGCCCTTTAGGTGTTGTCTCCATTGTGAGGAAACGTAGAAAAAGTTAAGCTTTGTTAAGAAGATGCATCGTTGATAACGTGGAGTTGCCAGATGTTAACAAATAATAACAAAAACGAGGCACCGCTGCCCCGGATGCTGAATGTTTCCGAGGTAGCCCATCTACTTCATGTGCATCCCAATACCATCAGACTGTGGGGTCGTATTGGCGTGCTCAAAACCTATCGCATTGGCAAACGCCGTGACTACAGGTTTAGTCTTGCCGACATCGAGACGTTCCTGGGCAAAAACGGCAACTCCCGCACCTAATATATACAGCTACAGTTCTTGCATTCGCTCATCCAGACACCATATCAATCAATGTCCGACGATAGGTCTTACCGCTTTCTTCAGGACTATACTCCATACTGGTACGGGTCGGCCAGCATACCTGAAATTGATATACCTCCCTCTCTTTAGCTGAGAAGCCTTTACGGCTGCTAAGCAAAGTTCAGCCCCAAAAACCATGCGCCTGGCCTTTATAGCAGGTGTCGTGGTTGGCACTGGACAAGGAGCCGGTTATATGTTAAGATAACCTATACAGCTAGGGAAGGAGCGAGAAATCTTACAAGGAGATAAGAGAGTGATCTGAAGCTGGAAAGTTGGCGCATTGTCTGGGGGCTAGTGGTCTGTCTATCTACGAATCTTGCCTCACCCTGTTAAGACTTGTTTATTCACAGATAAAGCAGTCCATCAGCAGTAGCTTGACCGGTTTATAAGTATCACCTCCAAGCAATTCTTCTCTAAAGCACCAAGTTTGTGTGTTCAACGCACGATGCCCCTTGAGTTTCCTCTTGATTTGTTGCCTGTTTTGCCTGCATTTATGCCCTGTTGAGGGAACCTTTGTGCCTGGAGCCTGTCTTCAGTAAAAGGAAGGAGGGTAAAGGTATATGCCAGCCATAAATAACCAACTCGATATCGATAAACAACAGATATTAAGCAATATTGGTTATTGTGATGACTACCAGCCGTCGGCTCGTATCAACTCTCTGGTGAATGATTACATAGAGAATTACCATGACTTTCTAGCAACATCATATTCGTATGTAGTCAAAGACATCGTTTCTGTTAAAGGAGCCCGGATTTCCCTTGAAGATTCGATTACCCTGGAAAGCAAGGTCATCGCCCGTTTGCTGGAACGGTGTAAAAAGGCTGCCATATTTGCCCTGACCATAGGTAATCACCTGGAGGAAATGGTCGCCTATCTGGCGGAGAACGGGCTCGTGCTCCAGGCAACCGTGCTCGATGCCATTGGCTCGGGCGCTGCCGAACAGTTAGCCGTTTCTGTGGAGGACAGAATCAGAAAGATGGCTGAAACTGAGGGACTTGTTGCCAGTCGGCGTTTCAGTCCCGGCTACTGCGATTGGGAACTAAGCCAGCAGAAAATGGTCTTCCGGGCTTTGAATGGTAATTCCGCGGGCGTTCGCTTAACTAAAGGTTGCCTGATGCTACCCCAGAAGTCAATATCGGGCATCATCGGCATCGGCCCGGCTGACAGCAATATAGAAAATTACAACCCGTGCCAGACCTGTAAGGAAAAGGACTGCCCGGGCAGGAGATAGAATATAAGGACATGATTCGAAAAGGACTGGCTGGCGGTAGTTTTAAACCTCTTACTCCGGAATCCATATCCCGAGTAAACGAGACAGTATTACGCATTATTGAGGAAGTAGGCTGCGAGGTCAACTCCGATATAGCGCTGGCATCCCTGGAAAAAGCCGGCGCTATTGTAGATAAAGAACAGCGCCGGGTACGCCTGTCCCGGGGAAATACGCTCAAACTCATAGGGCAGGCACCGTCCGAGGTCAGGCTCTGTGGCCGGGACGAAAAGCATGATATTCTTCTGGGCGGGAACCGCGTGTATACCGGGACCGGAGGCACCGCTCTCTATATCTATGAGCCGGGTACCGGAATCAAGCGCCCGGCCAACCTGAATGACCTGGAGAGCATCGCCAGGCTGGTAGATAATCTGGATAATATCCATCTTTTCCTGTTGCCCACCTACCCCAATGAGCTGCCGCTGGAGCATGTTGATGTCAACCGCTTCTTTGCCGGCCTGGACAATACCACCAAGCACATAATGGGCGGCGTTTACACTCACGATGGTATGCAGCAGGTAATACGGATGGCGGAGTTGGCGGCTGGCTCACCGGAGGCTCTCCGGCAGCGCCCTCTCATTTCCATAATAGCCTGCAGCATCAGCCCCTTCATAATTGACGGCAACTACGGTGACATGGTGGTGGCCATCGCCCGGAGCGGCATCCCCCTGGTATGCCCGGCGGAGCCATTGTGCGGGGCCACCTCACCGGTGACGCTGGCCGGCAACCTGGTTATCCAGACGGTGGACTCACTCATGGGAGTCATGCTGGCCCAGGCGGTTAATCCGGGGACGCCGGTCATTTTCGGCTCGGTAGCCACCAGCACCGACCTCAGGAAACTGAATTACCTGGCCGGTTCGGTTGAGATGGGCCTGATTAACGCTGCCGGTGCCCAGATGGCCCAGTTTTACAAGCTGCCATTTTATGCCACCGGCGGTATGACCGACTCCAAGGTGCTGGATGCCCAGAGTGGCTATGAATCGGCTCTCACCAGCCTGCTCTGTGCTCTGGCCGGTGCCAATTTCATTCATGACGCTGCCGGGCTTATGGAATTCGCCCTGACCGCCTGCTATGAGAAGTACGTTATCGACAACGAGATACTGGGTATGGTGATGAGGGCGGTTGAGGGTATCAGAGTGGACGATGATACCCTGGCTTTTGACCTTATCAAGCAGGTAGGGCCGGGCGGCAACTTCGTCACCGCCAAGCACACCCGGCGCTTCATGCGTAAAGAGCACTACGAGCCGTCTCTGAGCGACCGGGACAGCCGGGAGGAATGGGAGGCTGAGGGGAGCCAAACCACCTGGGAGAGGGCCGCCGAAAAGGTGCGCACGATTATAGATAGTCATACCGGCGGCTTACCCGATGCGGTGAGGCGCCGGATATTATCAGAAATTAAAGGCATCAAGGACTGACCTATGCTGGTAATCGGGGAAAGAATAAACGCATCAAACCGCTCTGTGGGCGAGGCTATTGCCAGCCGAGATGGTGAATTCGTGGCGAACCTGGCCAGGACTCAAGCCGCCGCCGGGGCCGATTTTATCGATTTAAACGCCGGTGCCGGGAAAGGCTCCGGCCATAACGAGACGGAGACCATAGAATGGCTGGTAGAAGTAGTGCAAACGGCCACGGACAAGCCTCTCGCTATTGACAGCGAATCACCGGATATCATCGGGGCGGCTCTACGCAAATACCGCGGCGACAGGCTGATGATTAACTCGGTCACCGCCGAAAAATCAAGGCTGGAGTCTGTTGGCTCCCTGGCAGCCCGGCATCAGGCGAGCCTGGTGGCACTGGCTATGGGTGAAGAGGGGATACCGGATACGACCGAAAAACGGCTGGCCGCCTGTGAGACTATAATGACGTACCTGACACAGCTTGGCATGGCGGCGGAGCAGGTATTTTTCGACCCGCTGGTAATTCCTATTTCTGTAGATGCCAGTCAGGGAATGGTCACGCTTAAAACCCTGGAGCAGATTAAAGACCGCTATCCGGCCGCCAAAACCGTGATGGGGTTGAGTAATATCTCTTACGGACTGCCCAAGAGGCAGCTGGTCAACCGCAACTTCCTGATAATGGCAGCCTATGCCGGCCTTGATGCTGCCATCCTTGACCCCCTTGATGCCAAGATGATGAGCGTTATCAGAGCGGCCGATTTGCTTACCGGAAAGGATGCTATGTGCCGGGGCTACCTGAGAGCTCACCGCAAGGGGATGATAGCAGACTAATAGAAACGCCACTGGAGAGGATAATGACGGAGGATATAATCAGCTT
>CAYWRT010000003.1:22325-40233 GCA_964460815.1 uncultured Dehalococcoidaceae bacterium | reverse complement strand
GGCATATGCCCAGAAATTCTATGCCGGACAGATGGCGGTATGAAAGGTTTGGTGTCTATTTTTGACATCCGACCTCAAAAAATGGATATATTCCACAGGCGTCTTTACCGCTGCACGGGTAAAAAGCGAGATTGTTTACCGGTAAACCCGTGTAAAAACAAAAGTTGGGGAGCTGATAAACTCGAGGCTATGGTATGGGAGAAATTACAGAAGTACCTCAGCAACCGTGACCTGATTATTAACGAAATCGAAAAGCAGCGCCGGGAAGCAAACCTGCTTGGTGTATTTGAGACTGAATTACAGCAGGTCGAACGCCGAATCAAGGCTACCGTTCATGAACAACACCAGCTTCTACAATGGGCGCTGAAGGGCTTTCCTGAGAACCAGGTAGAATCTGAAAACCAGCGGTTGATAAAAGCGATGGAAACGCTGAAGGCTCAAAAAGCCGTACTGGAATCACAAATTAAAGCTAGTCAAGACGCTGCTATTAATGTACCTAAGCTGGAGAGCTTTATTGAACGTATGCAAGCTCGGATTGGTACACTGGACTTTGAAGGTAAGCGCCAGGTGATGGATATGTTGGGAATCACGGTATGGCTTGATGGTCAGACCGTAGATATCACTGGTGTTATAGACACAGAAAATACTGTTATTGCGACTATGCTCCCTCTCTTATGTACACCCCTCTCCAGCCAAAAAGAACTGCGGTTTGCACTATGAACCAGGCTGGAGAGGGGTCAGGGGTGAGTTAAGCAATCCAAATGCAAATAAAAGCCCCCCTATACCTGAATTATCGGCTCCGGGGTTAATTCTGGTATAATTTCTGCGGGTAGTTCATAATAGTAAATGAGCGATTCTTATGGGTAATGAATTAATTCCGGCTGGCCTGACTTACCTTGCTGGCAACATTGCCTCCAAGCAGAATATACTGGGTGTCTCCAAGGAGCAAAGTGCCCGGTGGGCGAAAGACCTCGACCTCCCGAAGAGAGCCGAGACCATTTTTTTCGCCGGCTGTGGGTACCAGTATTCCCGACAACTGGAAACACTGATGTCTCTGGCACGGCGGATGGATAAGAGCGTCATCGGCGCTGAGCTGCCGATTCGTTTTGCCCGCTTCCAGAAGAAGCTGGGGCTCGACCTCCCCGGGATATATAGCAGAGTCCTGGCAACAGGTAATGATACCGAAGCTCAACCACTGAAGGCGGCAGTTAAGGTTCTACAAAATTTCGGGATTAATCCCGGCTACCTGGCGGATGACGAGCCCTGCTGTGGGGCACCGCTGTATAACGCTGGACTGCACCAGGAATTCGCCCGAAATGCCCGTCAGGCATATCAGAAGCTGAAGTCTTTCGGAGTGAGGCGGGTCATCAGCCTTGTCCCCTACTGTACCCACGCTATAACTGCCCGGTTCCCGCTCTATGTGGACAGCTTTGACCTGGAGGTCAAGCATTTCCTGGAGGTGGTCTGCGAGAATCTGGCATCCCATAAGCTAAGGTTCCCCAGAGAGGTTAAGGTCACCTATCATGACCCGTGTCAGCTGGTGCGGTATTTGAGACTGGTTGAGGAACCGCGCCAGATACTGAGGTCAATCCAGGGTATCGAGCTGGTGGAACCCGAATGGACCAAGGGAGAGTGGGCAACCTGCTGCGGCGGGGGGGGAGGCTTTGAAGCGGTCTTCCCGGAACTGAGCCAGATTCTGGCGGTGAATAGAGTCAGCGAACTACTGGATACCGGAGCTGAGATTATGGCTACCCACTGCCCCGGCTGTACCATGCAACTGAAGGCGGGGCTGAAGGAACTGAAAGCCGATGGCGTCGAGGTCCTCGACCTTGCTGAAATCGTCGCCATGGCTATGGAGACATAGAGAAGTTGTCCGTTTCCAAAGATTACAGGAAAGAAATAATGGGAGCGGCTCACGATGACCGTTTGCGACTCGCTTTATCACGGGCAATCAAGAGCTTCCGCAACAACATTAATGATGCTCTGGAGAAATTCCCTCATACCATCGAGATGGCGGAAGAGGTCCTGGCGATAAAGGAGAAGGCCATCGGCGAGATGGAGAAGCTTGCCCGGCAGGCAAGCGAAGCCATAGAGGCCAACAAAGGGAAAGCCTATATCGCCAGGACTGTTGACGAGGCGCTGACAATTATAGCGAATCTGGTGGGAGAGGGCAAGCTTATCGTTAAAGGTAAAAGCATGACCAGTGAGGAAATCGGCCTGCGTGAGCACCTGGAAGAACGCGGCAACGAGGTCTACGAGACCGACCTGGGAGAGTTTATCATGCAGAAGATGGGCTCCAGGCCGATGCATATCCTGTCACCGTCCATCCACGTGCCCCATGAGGATGTTGCCCGTCTTTTCTCCAGGGTCATGGGACGGGAAATACCGCCAGACTCGGGAATAGGGGAACTGGTAGCCGCCGCCAGGGAATTCCTGCGGGATAAATTCTTCCGGGCCGACATCGGGATAAGCGGAGCCAACGTGGTGGCGGCCGAAACGGGCACCCTTTTCCTGATTGAGAATGAAGGCAATATCCGCCTGGCAACCGGGGCTCCCCCGGTTCATATTGCGCTCGTGGGCATGGAGAAACTGGTGCCCACCATTGGTGACGCCTATAAGGTATCCGAGGTAACCTGGAGATACGCCAACTACACGGTCCCGGCCTATGTCAGCCTGGTGTCCGGTCCGAGCAAGACCGGCGATATCGAGAAGGTAACTACCTATGGTGCCCACGGGCCCAAGGAGTTCCACGTCGTCTTTCTGGACGGCGGCAGGACCGAATTAGCCAGGCACCCGATAATGCGGCAGGCACTCTACTGCCTGCGATGCGGCGGCTGCCTCTACGAGTGCCCTGTCTTTGCCGTCACCGCCGGTCATTTTGGAGACAAGTACTTTGCCGGCATTGGCGCCGTCTGGGCGGCCATGATAAGCAAGGATATTGAGAAGGCGGCTTCAATCGCTTATACCTGTTTAACCTGCGGCCGGTGCCAACAAAGATGCCCCGTGAAGATTGATGTCCCTGAAATGATATTTGAACTGAGAAGGTTGATTGCAGAAAGCGATGGAACGTAATGCGAGATATTGAAGCCGGTGCTGTTACCGAAGCGGTATCCCGTCTTTTTCAGCAGGTAAATTTTGAGCTGGGTGAGGATGTATCAGCCGCCCTCAAGCAGGCGCAGCCGGATGAAGAGTCGCCGCGTGGTCGTGAAGTAATAGACAAAATACTGGAGAACGCCGCTATTGCTGCCAGCGAGAGAATCCCGCTGTGTCAGGACTGCGGGATAGCCGTGGTCTTTCTGGAGCTGGGACAGAAGGTTCACATCGTCGGCGGTGACCTCTATGCCGCCGTCAATGAAGGGGTGCGTCGAGCCTACGGTGAAGGCTATCTACGCAAGTCTGTCGTATCTCAGCCCTTCTCTGCCCGAATAAATACCGGCGACAACACCCCGGCAATTATTTATACCGACGTGGTGCCCGGCGACAGGCTCAAAATCATGGTAATGCCCAAGGGGGCCGGCGCTGAGAATATGACCCGCCTGGCCATGCTGCTGCCGGCCAGCGGACGGCAGGGGATAACAGAATTCGTGGTCAGTACCGTTGACGAGGCGGGGAGTAATCCCTGCCCGCCGATTATTATCGGCGTGGGTATAGGTGGTACTTCGGAAAAGGCACTGATAATGGCCAAGCGAGCCCTGTTGCGGAAGATGGGTGAACCCAGTCCGGATGCTGAAACCGCCGACCTGGAGAGAGAAATTTTACGGGAAGTCAACCGACTGGGCATCGGACCGATGGGCTACGGGGGCAGAATCACCGCCCTGGCCGTTCATGTGGAGTGCTTTCCTGCCCACATCGCCAGCCTGCCCGTGGCCGTCAACCTGCAATGCCATAGTGCCCGGCACGGGGAGGCAATATTATAGAAAGTCAGGTACAGGCTCGTGACTAATAAATTTAAGCTCCAGACATTACAGGGAGTTTCAGAGGGACGAAGCCTCTCTTACATGACCCTCCCCCTCTCCTTTGACCCCTCGTAAGGAGAGGGGGACACAGGGGGTGAGGTAGACAAAAAAATCTTCCCTTACCAATGGTGGGTTATTAAATATCAAAGGGGCTTAGGTTAATAAACACTATGTCAAAAAAGGTCAGTCTTCCATTAACTGAAGAAACGGTAAGAGAATTGCGGGCGGGGGATAACGTCCTGCTTTCCGGTGTCCTCTATGTGGCTCGTGACGCTGCCCATAAAAGAATGGTTGAGGCTCTGGACCAGGGAAAGAATCTTCCCTTCGATATCAGGGGGCAGACAATATACTACATGGGACCCTCACCGGCCAGGCCAGGCCAGATAATCGGGTCGGCTGGACCCACTACCAGCCGACGCCTGGACAGCTACTCACCTCGCCTGATAGCTGAGGGACTCAAGGGTATGATTGGCAAAGGGTCACGGTCACCAGCCGTAAGGGATGCCATGATAGAACACGGGGCAGTATATATGGCGGCTATTGGCGGGACCGGCGCTCTTATTTCAAAAAGCATTACCAGGTCAGAGGTAATAGCCTACGAGGAGCTTGGTCCTGAGGCGATTCTTCGTCTGGAAGTTACCAGCTTTCCGGCTACCGTCATCAATGATATCCACGGCGGCGACCTTTACGAGGAGGGGAAAGCAAAATACAAGAACCTCTCCTGATATTAACCTAATACCCGATTCAAATGACATCCCTTCGTTTCTAATCTAATCCCACCCGGCCACCCTCGTCTCACCCACAGCTTAGCCCGTGGGTTTACGCCACACCACCCCACTAAAAAGGGTCGAAGGTACACTCACCCACAGGAAGTCTTTGAAAGAAGGGGCTATACTGCTCCCCAATTCTTCGGGGGTGGGGTCATAAAACTGCGGGATAAGCCTTAGATGCTGCGAGGGCGGCTAGGGTGGGAAAAGATAAGAAAGAAAAAAGTTAATCCCACGTGGGGTGGTGGGTATGTCCTGCGGGATAAGCCTTAGATGCTGCGAGGGCGGCTAGAGTGGGAAAAGATATATCACGGAGGGGTTATTGGTTAATCAAGCCATAAACCAAAGGCAACCAGACGCATAACTCATGCAAAATCGTGCTGTCTCTCTATTGACACCAGAGACCTGCCCAACTATAATAACAAGAAGGTTTGATTTTAATCAAGCTGGCTTGTCCCATAATTACTAAGAGAGGTTGGGTGAACCATGTCACAGACAGGCTTAGGCTATCCGTTCAGCGCCATACTTGCCCAGGAGAATATGAAAAAAGCGCTGCTCCTCAATGCCATTAACCCCAAGATTGGCGGCGTTCTTATCCGCGGCGAGAAGGGAACAGCCAAGTCCCTAGCGGTACGGGCTCTGGCCCAGCTCCTCCCTGAAATAAGCATAGTGCCGGGTTGTCCCTTTTTCTGCAATCCCCGTGAACCGGGTGAGCTGTGCGACAATTGCGCCTCCCGGTTGGCTGCCGGAGAGGAACTCGGGTTCGCCAGCCGGCAGGTATCCGTCATTGACCTGCCCATCGGGGCTACCGAAGACCGACTTGTCGGCACACTCGACATCGAGAGAGCCATAAAGTCGGGAGAGAAGCACTTCGAGCCCGGACTCCTGGCCGCCGCCAACCGGGGCATCCTCTATATTGATGAAGTAAACCTGCTGGACGACCACCTGGTAGATGTTTTGCTCGATGCGGCCGCTATGGGCCGGAACTACGTGGAGCGAGAAGGCGTCTCCTTCAGCCACCCGGCGCAATTCATCCTGGTAGGCACCATGAACCCTGAAGAGGGCGAGCTTCGCCCGCAGTTGCTGGATAGATTCGGACTGGCGGTTGAGGTTAAGGGGATTCTTGATGCCGAAGCCAGGGCTGAAATAGTGCTGAGACGCATGGCCTTTGAAGAGAATCCGGCAGCATTTGCCGCGGCCTGGGAGAAGGAGCAGAAGAGAATACGAGAGCAGATTGCACAGGCCAAGCAACTACTGCCACAGGTACAACTCAGCCAGGACATGCTGAAACTCATCGTGCAGATTTGTCTGGACTTCGGCGTTGACGGTCACCGGGCTGACATCGTTATCTGCAAGACGGCCACCACACTGGCCGCTTATCAGGAAAGGCTGGAGGTCAATGAGGAGGACGTGAGAGAAGCGGCTGAGCTTTCCCTTCTCCACCGCCGGCGCCGCCAGCCCTTTGGAGAAACGGGGCTGGACCAGCAACAGCTTGAGCAAAGCATTCAAAAATGGCGCGATGACCTGGAGAGCCAGAACCGACCTGATATTGCCCAGGACCCCCGGAAGGAGAAAATCTTCGAACCGGACTCACCGCACCAGGTGAAGCCGTTACCTGCCCCCATGACAGACAAGGTCTCCCGCAGCGGCGCCGGACGGCACTCCAAGAGTGTAACCAGTTCTAAAAATGGCCGCTATGCTGGCAGTACCATTCCTCAGGGGGAAGTGACCGACCTGGCATTTGATGCCACCCTTCGGGCCGCCGCCCCATTTCAAGCCCGAAGGAGAGGAGAAACGACAGCTCACGGCACCGTGCTCATCGAGAGCCACGACATTCGCGAGAAAGTCAGGGAGAAAAAGGTGGGCAATCTTATCATGTTCGTCCTTGACGCCAGCGGTTCCATGGCTGCCGAGGAGCGGATGGCCGCCACCAAGGGAGCTATTCTTTCCTTACTGCTGGATGCTTACCAGCGGCGTGACCACGTGGGCATGGTTGTTTTCCGCAGAGATGGTGCCGAACTGGTGTTGCCCCCTACCAACAGTATAGAGCTGGCCCGGAAATACCTTGTCCAGCTTCCCACCGGAGGACGTACCCCGCTGCCTCACGGCCTGCAGTGCGGGCTCGAAGCTATCCAGGAATATCTCTTCAAGCATAAAAAGGGGCTGCCTCTGCTGGTACTGGTCTCTGATGGGAAAGCGAACGTGAGCCTTAACGGAGGCGACCCTGTTGAAGAGGCATGGCGCGTGGCTCAACAGATAAAAGCCGCCAATATCAAGTCAATCGTAATTGACACTGAACACAGCGCCGTTCCTCTTGGCCTGATGAGACGATTGTGTGACGAGATGGGGGGGACCTACCTGAGACCGGAAGGACTCAAGGCTGACTCCATAACCTGGGCGGTGAAGGACCGCCTGGGCTACAGCGGGACGAAAGGAGCTATAGAATGAAAAAATTTATCTTCGTGCTGGTTCTGTGCCTGGCTTTGGCCATAGCGGCAGGGTGTGCCGGAGAAGAAACCCCGGCAACGACACCATCGGAGCCATCGGCACCGGTACCATCAGCGGAACCGGAAACGGTGACCATTGTCGACGGAACCGGGAAATATGTCGAGATAACCCTCCCCGTAGAGCGTATTATCTCTATCGCTGAAGGCAGGTCATCCGAGCTAATCTGTGCCTTTGGCGATGTCGACAAAATCGTCGGGCGTGATGGACTGTCTACATTCCCCTCTTACCTGAGCGAGATTGAAGAGGTAGCTTCAAGCTCCTATAATCCCAACGTCGAACTCATCTTAGAGAAAAAGCCAGACGTGGTCATCGCCGGCGTCATGCTGAACCTCGTCCCCGGCGTCAGGGATAAGATAGAAGCCGCCGGCGTTCCGGTTATTGTCGACTCACCCGGCAACCCGGACAGATTAATACCCTTTATAAGTAACCTGGGCATCATACTGGATAAAAAGGATAAGGCTGAGGAAATCATAGACTATATTGACCAGTATCGCCAATTAGTTCAAAAGCGAATTATGGGCGTTGAGGCTGATAATAAGCCGTCTGTGTTCTTCGAGTGGCGGGGAATCCCCTATAACAGCTGCTCCGCCGAGGGATTGTTTCACAAGACCCTGGTCGAAGCCGGAGCCGTGAACATCGCTGCCGGTGAACCGATAGACTACCCCAAGGTGAATGCAGAATGGGTCTTGATGAGGAACCCCGATGTTATCATCAGCCAATATACCACGGCTGATATGACCCTGGAGGAGATGGCCAGTAACCGGGAAGAAGTTAAGGCACGCCCGGGGTTGAGCCAGGTAAAAGCAGTTCAGGACGACAGGGTTTATGTCATCAATTATGCCATTATGGCGGGCACACGCTACCACGTTGGACTCCTCGCTTTTGCCCGGTGGTGCCATCCCGACCTGTTCTGTGATATAGACGTGGCCGCCATTCACCAGGAGACCGTTGAGAAGTTCTTCGGCAAGGAGGAATGGACCAGAATAAATACTGCGGTCTACTATCCGGAGTTCGGGCCAACACGTGAATTGCCAGAGCCACCTGGCGAAAAACCGGGCGGAATGCCGGGCGGTATGCCGGGCGGTATGAAATAGAGTAAAACAAGATATGGCCACGTAAATGCAGGGCGAACAGCTAGAAGAACATTACGCCAGGTTCTCGGCAAGGAAGACGATATTCATCGCCGGCTCACTGGTGGCGCTGGTGCTCCTTATCCCAGCCACGACCTCCTGGGGTGCCGCTGCCTTACCAATCGGCGAGGTGGTTCGTGCCATAACCGCCAGGATTCTCCCTTTCCTGGGGCTGGGAAGCAGTCAATTTGCCGATACCATCGTCTGGGACCTGAGGCTTCCCCGAGTGGCTATGGCTGTGGTTGGAGGCGCCGGGTTCGCCCTGGCCGGGACGACCATGCAGGGGATAATGCGCAATCCCCTGGTGAGTCCCTATACGCTGGGCATATCAGCGGCGGCAGGATTCGGAGCGGCCCTGGCTATTATCCTCGGGGCCGGCTTCGCGGGTGGTGGGGAAACACTGCTGATAATTAATTCCTTCGTTTTCGCTCTAATCGCCGCTTCCCTGGTTTTCTTCCTGGCCAGGCTGAGAGGCATCACACCGGAGACACTGATTCTGGCAGGTATCGCCATAATGTATCTTTTCTCCGCCCTGATATCCGCACTCCAGTACGCCGGCACGTCAGAGGAAGTACATGCCGTCGTCTTCTGGCTCCTGGGGAGCCTTACCGGGGTAACCTGGATGAAGGTCCTCATAGTAGCGGCTATTTTCGTGCTGTCTTTTCCTTTTCTTCTTCGCTACTCGTGGGACATAAACGCCATGGCCGCCGGGGACGAAACGGCATTAGCCCTCGGCACCAATACCAAAAAAGTAAGGGCAGTCTGTATGACACTCGCCAGTCTGGTCACGGCCAGCATCGTGTGCTTTAATGGCATTATTGGCTTTGTCTGCCTGGTCTCTCCGCACATAACCAGGATGATAATCGGCGGTGACTACAGGTATCTTCTCCCGGCCTCCTGCCTGGTTGGAGCCATTCTTCTGCTGCTGGCGGACACATTGGCCAGGACTATTTTTCAGCCGTCAGAGCTCCCCATAGGCATACTGACGGCTTTCATCGGGGTGCCTTTCTTCGTTTATTTACTGGTAACCAGAAGGAGGGAGTATTTCTAATGAAGCTTGAGATAAGTGGCGTCCATTTCCAGTATAATAGTGTTGCCATTCTTGAAGACGTCTGTTTAAGTGTGCAAAAAGGAGAGGTATTGAGCCTGGTGGGGCCAAATGGTTCTGGAAAGACCACGCTCCTGAAGTGTATCAACAGAATCCTGAAACCGAAACGGGGCACTGTCCTGCTTGAGGGCGAAAACGTCCAGGGGCTGCACCTGAGAGAGCTTGCTCAAAGTATTGGTTATGTTCCCCAGAGCTCCCCGGCATCCCTGGCGCTGACGGTTTTCGATACGGTACTCCTGGGGAGAAAGCCATACGTGGACTGGAAGACCGGAGAAAGAGACAAGCATGTTGTCTTCGAGATATTAAGACTGATGAAACTTGAGGAAATAGCCTTCAGGATGTTCAACGAACTGAGCGGAGGCGAAAAACAAAAGGTCCTGGTGGCCAGAGCTTTTGCTCAGGAGCCCCAGGTACTGCTACTCGATGAGCCGACGAGCAACCTCGACCTGCGGCACCAGTTTGAGGTGCTGGAACTCGTCATAGACATGGTAGCGGCCAGAGGACTATCGGCGGTTATGGCCATGCACGACCTTAATCTGGCATCAAGGTTCTCAGACAAGCTCGCAATACTCAAGAACGGAAGGGTATATGCCGCCGGCCAGGGCCGGGACATTCTTACCTCACAAAATATCAGAGAAGTCTACGGAGTTGAGGCTGTGATATATGACGAATTCGATAGACCGCATATTGTACCTCTCTCCATAAGAAAGTAAACAGCCAGCCTGCCTTCCGGCTACGATGGAGAAAGGAGTGAAATGAAAGCCTCCGGGCAGACCAGAATCGTGATAATAGTCTCCATGAACGGGGCCAGGCTCATGGCCGAAGCCATGGGTGAAATTACCCGGGAATATGGTAATGTGATTGACCTGAAACTGTACTACCTGGATGAAATTCAGAAGAGGCTTATCGACGAAGATACCCTGCCCGAGGATGTTGCTGATAATCTAACTACGGCTGATATTGTCTGGTTTGACGTCAGAGGTGATGTCCCGGCCCTTAAACTCATAAAAGACATTCTCATAAAGTCGGACAATGTGGTGCTTGGTCACAGCATGGTAACCTGCCTGGGCAGCGGGATGGTCTGGCTCGAGCGGGACCGGCCGCGGCTTATCCGCAGGATAGCTGCCTGGATGACAAAAAGGATGGCACAGCGAGAAGGGCAGAGAAGAGCCGCCAGTCCTATCATGAGCCGGATGCGCTCCATGATGAAGCTGATGAGATTAATGGGGAAGCTACCCCTGAAGTTCACGCGGGATATGATGGCCCGGTCAACCATCCTGGAATACTGGTATGGCGGAGGCAGCGACAATATCAAGAACATGCTCCTCTACCTGGCCAGGGTATACGGCGGGCAAAAGGTAAAGCCCCGGCCACCACGGGAGTCTCCCGAACATGGCATCTACCATCCTCTCACCGGGGAAATCTTCACTACCCTGGATGACTACCTAAAAAAATATCCCCTGATAAAGAAACAAACAGTCGGCATGCTTCTTCTGTCCGGTTCCAATCTGGAGGACTCGGTAACGGGAGCCGGTGAGATTATGAAGCGGCTGGCCGACCGGACGAACTTCATAGCGGTCTACTCGCGGGAATTCAGGTTCTGGAAGGCGATGAGGGAATTTTTCTTCAAGGACGGCCAGCCCATCGTGGATATCGTGGTCAGCTTCCTGCTATTTCGCATGAACGGGGGGCCTATGGGCGGAGACCCAACACTGACTATAAAAACCCTGCGAGAGCTTGACTGCCCCGTTCTAAACGCACCACCAATGACCCTGAGGCAGATAAAAAGCTGGCAGGAATCCACCGAGGGCCTTTCCCCGATTGAAATTGTCACGCATGTCACCCTTCCTGAACTCGATGGCTGCATAGAGCCGATTCTTCCCTGCGGGTATCGGGAAAGCGGTTTTGACCGGGGCATCGCCGCTCCGGTGAGGGCCATGGCACCCATACCGGACAGGCTGGACAGGATAGCCGCCCGGGTCGAGAAATGGCTCCGACTAAGAAGGCAGGATAACTCCGAGAAGCGCCTGGCCATAATCCTGTACAATTACCCGCCGGATGAAAGCGGCATCGGGTCGGCCGGCTATCTCAACACTATCGAGAGCCTTGATAGTCTGCTTAAAAGACTGCGGCAGGAGGGGTACAACGTAGGCGAGCTGCCCGGGGACATGAAACTTGACGAGTTATTTACCAGTCAGGGTATCGTCAACTCCAGCGCCTGGCTGCCGACCAGCATGACCGCCGGGAACTCCCCGACGGCAGGCAGCAAGCCCTATGTTGAATGGTTTAACCGGCTGCCCCGGCCGACGAGAGAGAAGATTATCGAGCGCTGGGGCGAGCCGCCAGGCGATGTGCTGACGGCGGGGTCGGACTTTATCATCCCGGGTATTCGCCTGGGTAATATATTTATCGGACTACAGCCCCCGCGAGGAGGCAGCCACAATGACATGGAAAAGTCCCTCGAAGCCTACCATGACAAGACCCTGCCTCCGCACCACCAGTATCTTGCCTTCTACCGCTGGCTTGAGAACGACTTCGGGGCGGATGCCATAATCCACTTTGGCACTCACGGCACACTGGAATTTACCGAGGGCAAAGAGGTCGGCATGTCCGCGGAGTGCTTCCCCGATATTCTGATAGGCAACCTGCCCCACCTATATGTGTACATGGTGTCAAATCCCTCCGAGGCAATCATAGCCAAGAGAAGAAGCTATGCCACGATTGTTAATCACATGTCGCCCGCTTTTACGGACTCAGGTCTCTATGACAGGCTGGCTGACCTGGAGGACCTTATCCACGAGTACAACGAGGCCAAGTCCACCGACCCGAGCCGGGCCCGGGTGCTTCATGAGCAGATTCAGGAAATGGCTGAAGAGGCTCATTTCGAAGGCAGTAATGTCGATGAAATTTACGACGAACTCTTTACCATCAGGAGGTCCATTATCCCCAAAGGACTCCATACCTTCGGACAAAATTATGACCAGGAATCAATCATTGATTTCATCACCTTCGTCCTTCGCTACGACCGTGGCGAAGTGAAATCACTGCACCGGTTGCTGGCTGAGTGCCGGGGAATTGACTATGATGAGATGATGCGCCATCCGGCCAGAATCGTAGATGGCAAGTCCTGTGCGCAGCTATCCCAGGATATTGAAAAGCAGGCGAAAGGCGTGGTCGCGGCGGCTCTCAGTAACGGCGACCTGATTGTGCCAGATAGCCAGAACTATCCCAAGGAGCTACAGACCCGGTTGAAGACCTCCCTGGAGTTCGGTATCTCCGTGGCGCGAAGCCTCAACGAAAGCGATGAGGCAGGCAGCCTGTTGCGTGGCCTTTGCGGGAAGTATATTTCACCGAATATCGGCGGTGACCCCCTGAGGTCTCCCGACGTTCTCCCCACAGGGTCAAACACCTATCAATTTGACCCGAGACTGGTGCCAAGCCAGGCGGCTTACTCTCGCGGAGCCAGGATTGCCGAGGCTACGCTGGAGTATTACTATAAGCTCCACGGCAGCTACCCCGAAAGCGTCGGTGTTATTCTCTGGGCTTTTGAGACCATGAACACCAGGGGTGAAACGGTGGGTCAGATACTGAGATACATCGGCATCGAGCCAGTCAGGGGAGGCCCGTGGGACTTACGCCTGAGGCTGATACCCGTGGCAGAACTGGGCAGACCGAGGATAGACGTGGTGGTTAATATCGGCGGCATCTTCAGGGATACCTTTCCCAACCTCGTGAAAACACTGGATGAGGCGTTTAAACTTGTCTCCTCACAGGATGAGAGTTATCAGGACAACCTGGTTCGCAAGCACTATCAAGAGACGGTTGAAGTGATGAACGAGGCAACCGGCGATAAGATGCTTGCCCAGGAACTGGCCCGGGCCCGAATTTTTGGTCCTTCTCCCAGCGAGTACGCCACTTCCCTTCGCGACATTATCAGGTCCCGCCTGTGGAGTTCGGAAGAGGAACTGGGGAATGCCTATCTCTCCGATATGCAGTATGCCTACACCACGAATCTCCACGGCCATAGAGCGGGCGACCTTTTCCAGGCAAGGCTATCTCAGGTAGAGCTTACCTCCCAGATAAGGGACAACCATAACCACGAGATAATCGACCTTGACCACTACTTCGAGTTCTCCGGGGGTCTCGCCAAAGCTGTTGAGGTCTCCAGTGGCCAGAAGCCGGCTATACTGATAGCCGACACAACTAAAGAAGTAATCAGGACAGAAGAGATGGGTAAGGCAATTCACCGGGGAGCCAGAGCCAGACTGCTTAACCCCAAGTGGATTGAGGGAATGCTCGAGGAGGGATATAATGGTGCCCAGCATATCCAGGAGAGGGTAGAAAACGTCATGGGCCTTTCGGCTACTACGAACGAAGTGGCCAGCTGGGTCTGGGATGAGATAGAGGACCGCTATGTACTGGATGAGCATGTCAGAAAGCAGCTTGAGAAAGACAATCCCTGGGCGCTAAGAAACATGATGGAGAGACTGCTCGAAGCCAACAGACGCGGGTACTGGCAGGCCAGTGATGAGAGAATCGAGCAATTGAGGAGCATTTACCTGGAGCTGGAAGGGCTGCTTGAGGAAGACGTAAAACTATAGCGCTATACTCAATTTTATGGCCGGGCACTCGTCCGCCCGCTAACGGTCAATGTCAGAATTCTCACCGCCCCGCCGCAGTGCGCAGGAGCGGGTCTTCCCTCTGATAGAAGTCACCTATCGTTTCCAGGTAAAGCCTGGCGGCGCTCACTCTCAGGTGCTTATCATTATAACCAGGGTCTGACTTAAGCTTGCTGTACATACTGTTTAAGTGGTGCTCAACCGTCTTAATGTCGATAAAAAGGGTTCCGGCTATGGCCGAGTTGGTGTATCCCTGTGAAAGCAAGCCGAGAATCTCCAGCTCTCTGGTGGTGAGTTGTTTCAGGAACGGGCACTCAGGTTTGCCGGCGAACATAAAGGTAGCCAGCGGCGGGTCAAGAATAACCTGTCCCCGGCTAACCGCCAGAACCGTCTGGCACAACTGGTCGATTTTATCCAGCGATTGCTTTAAGAAGAGCGCCATGCCACCCTCACCGCTGAGTGCCAGCCGGCGCAGCAAATCAATGTCCTGAGAACTATAATACACTAATAAAATGACTATCCCCATTCCGGGATTGTCATTCCGAATTTTCTCCAATTCTTCAATTGTATTTATGTCAAGCTTCTTGACGCTCAGCAACAAAACGTCGGGACAAAGTTCGGACACGGCTCGCGGCAGGTTTCCTATATCCCCACTGGCTGAAACCTGTAGCAGTTCAATATCAGCTCGTGTCGACAGGATATACTTATATACCTCCCGGTAGATCTCCTGCTCCTCGACCACATAAAGACTGGCTGTCTCTGATTTTGTCTGAACCATACTCTAGCCTCTCTCCCAGTATCTTCCAGAGCCCCCTCAAGAAACCGCCGGAAGTAAACGGGCTCAGGATTCCAGAATTCAGTAGTTTTACTGCCCCCTACTCCCCACCAACCCTGATGCTCTTCAATCAACCACTATTGATGATTTTAAACTACTTCTATAAAGAGATTAATAAAGATTTATAAACATTCCGTAAAAAAATCATTAATATTCTATTATTTTTTTGCCACCTGGCGAATTCCCGCTTTTGATTCTGACACTTTAACCCCTAGATTGCAATACATGCTGACCCCCAATTTGTCCTAGGGACTACCTTACTTTAGTGCTGGGGTAGTCCCCAGAGAATTATTAGAAAAAGAACTTGCCAAGATTGGTGATGGGCTGGTAGTAACTGGAGGCCGTTAGAGGTAGATTATAGAAGTCCATTCCATATCTAAGAGCGGGAGCCGTGATGCGCAGATTGGCCAGATGGTCAGTAAATAAGCAGTGGGGCATTACCGGACTGGAAACAGCCATCGTCCTGATTGCCTTTGTCGTTATTACCGGGATTTTTACCTACTCGGCGCTCTCCGCCGGTTTATTCTCCACACAGAAGAGCCAAGCGGCTCTCTATTCCAGCCCCGGGGAAACCCTGATATCCCTGGAACTCAGTGGAGGGGTTATCGCCACCGCCAACGACGGCACCATCCAGCAGATAAGTTTCGTCGTAGCCACTGTGCCTGGTGGCGAACCAATCGACTTCACTGCGCCTGCGGGGAACGCAACCAATAATGGGCTGGCTGCTGGAAACAGCACCAATTTAGTAATAATCAACTATCATGACGAGGACCAGACGGTATATGACCTCTACTGGACCGTTGAGAAGCTGGGGAACGCTGATGATGACGACCTGCTGGAGACCGATGAGAGATTCAAGATAAGCGTCGGTAGTGACACAGCCGGCTCCGACGGCGGCAACCTTATCAACGCCCTCGCTAACGACCTGACCGCCGACAAGACCTTCACCCTGGAGGTATTGACACCCGCCGGTACCTTACTGGTCATTGAGCGCACCACGCCGGCTTATATTGACACCGAAATGAACCTGCGCTAGAGCGTTAAGCCATATGGAAACTGACAAGAAACGGGAAACTCGGGAAGAAGAGCGCAAGCTAATAAAGGGCGAAGTTAAGCAGCTACTTGCCAGCGCTCGTGATTACCTGCTAAATATGGAACTGCCACCTTCCGAAATCACGACTGCCCGGCCAGTTCCTTGTGATGGTAAGCCACAGCTAAATGAAGATGAGGTAACTGAGGTTGAGAAGCCGAAAGATACACCCGTTAATACTCAAACCGGTGTTTCCAGGCGGTGAGGCGTTATGGCAGCAGAACCAGGCGAGATTTACAGTGTATTGCCGCCGGTTCCTGCCCGTAGTACTGGGGGGATACCCCCCGAAAATGGGGGTTATCATGGTTGCCTCTTAGAGTCAAACAGTAGTAGCCTGAAAATATAACATGGCTTGATACAAATGCCGATAATGTCAGCCATCAACATAGCAGAGCCGGAGAGGTAGCCACATCCTGTGAATTAAGGAAGATGGAAGATGAGGAATAAACGTAGTGAAACAAGTCCGCCGGCAAATAAACAACCGGATAAGCCGCTCCCGGGCTGCCATGAGCCAATGGAAGACAAAGTCGAGAACAGGACAGAAGACCTGGAGCAGGTTCAGGAAAAGCTCATCCGTGCCGAGAGGCTGGCTGCCGTTGGGGAACTGGCCTCAGGCGTAGGGCACGAGCTACGTAATCCTCTAAACGTGATAAGGAACTGCGCCTACCTGCTCAATATGTCTCTAACCAACAAAGGGGATGAAGAAGCCCTAAATACCCTGAAGGTTCTGGATAAACAGGTTGACATTGCCAATAAAATTGTTACTGACCTGCTGGACTTCACACGCATCAGGCCCCCCTCACTGATTAAAGCTGAGCTGAACTATCTAATCAAGGAAAGCCTGTCATGGGTGAAAGTGCCGGAAAATATAGCTATCACCACCCATTTAAACGGTCATGCCCTGCAAGTTATAACTGACGCCGAGCAGATAAGCCGTGCCTTCGCCAATATCATCTCTAACGCGATACAGGCCATGAATGGAAAAGGAGAACTGAAGATAGAAACCGGCATAGAGCACGGACATGCCCTGACTAAATTTACGGATACCGGCTGCGGTATACCAGAAGAAAACCTGGAAAAGATATTCGAGCCGCTCTTTACCACCAAACCAAAGGGGATTGGTCTTGGCCTAGCCATTACTAAAAGACTCGTAGAGCAGAACGGGGGCAAAATTGAAGTTGCCAGCCAGTCCGATAAAGGGACAACCTTCACAGTCAGGCTGCCCCTTGAGAAAAGGAGGTAAACCTCACATGACCGACGTACCAAGCGTTCTTATAGTTGACGACAATGAGGACCTGCTCGATACCTTCTCCATGATTTTAAAGCGTTGCGGCTTTTACGTTGAAACAGCCAAGAACGGGGCTACCGCTATAGATAAGTTCAAAGAACATAATTTTGACGTTACGCTCATGGATATTGTTATGCCCAAAATGAACGGGGTGGAAACGTTTCGAAAAATCAGAAAAATGCACCCCGGAGCTATAGTAATCCTGATGACAGCCTACTCCGAGGAAGAGCTGATTCAGATAGCCAGAGATGAGGGTGCCCACCGGGTCATCCGCAAGCCGATTAAAATTAACCAGTTGATTGAGCTGATTAAAGAGGCGGCGGCCAGCCAGCCGATTCTCATCGTGGATGATGACGCCGATACCTGCCAGACTCTGACAAAGGCGCTTGAATTGCAGGGATACCAGGCACTGGCGGCGGGCAGCGGCGAAGAGGCCATCCTCATAGCCCAGGAAAAAGCCTGTCAGATTGCCTTTATTGACATTAAACTGCCTAACATAGACGGACTGGAGACCTTCCTCAGGCTAAAGGAAATCAATCCCGACATTTTCACTGTTATGATGACCGGATTTCGCAACGAAGTTAAGGGCGCCCTGGACAAGGCCCAG
>CAYWRT010000003.1:0-22315 GCA_964460815.1 uncultured Dehalococcoidaceae bacterium | reverse complement strand
ATCGCCTGCCTCTACACACCGTTTGACCCTTCGGAAGTCACCGCTCTGGTCAAACAAATCGGTAAAAAAAACACGCAATTCGTGGAGCCAAGATGAAGGCTGACAAGAGCATACTGGTAGTTGACGATGACCTTGATTTCCTGGAAATCATCAAGCGTATCCTGGGAAATAAGGGCTACGAGGTGGGAACCGCGCCATCAGCCGGCGAGGCGATAACACAGCTCGAAGAGCGCTCCTACAATGTTGCCATTCTTGATATCAGCCTGCCTGATGTGGATGGTACCGAGCTGCTCTCCAGGTTCCTGGAAATGCATCCGGATATAATAGCCATAATGCTGACCGGCCACTCCTCGGTGCAGAATGCCATAAAATCACTGAACCGCGGTGCCTTTGCCTATCTGGAAAAACCATTAGACCCGGAGAACCTTTTATCAGTTATCAGCCGCGGCCTGGAGAAACAGCGCCTGATTCTGGAAAACCGGCAGCTAATGGAAGAACTGGAGCAGCGCAATCACATCACCAACACCCTTCTCAGTGTGTCTCAGGCAGTATCACAGTCCCTCGACCTGCAACAGATTATAGATGCCGCACTGGAGAGAGTGGCCCAGGCTACCGGCATAGAGGCTGGGTTTGTCTATCTCTACAAAAACGACCGGTTGGTGCTGATGGGACATCACGGGTTCTCCCCAAGAATAGCCAAAGAAATAGAAAAAGAGGTTGCTGCCGGTAATGGTATTATTGGCCGGATTTTTGAGCAAGCCAGACCTGTCACCATTGAAAAGATAACAGAGCCTACTGAACCCGGCCTGGCCTTCCTGGACAACGGCGGCTATCGGTCATTTGCCGGTGTCCCATTAACCATTCTGGGGGAGAGCATCGGTGTTATGGGAGCTACCACCGGCTTCGCCCACCGCTTCACACCCAAGAACATCGAGCTGCTCACCGGCATCGGCCGGGAGATAGCCATTGCGGTGCGCAACGCCCAGCTCTATGAAGAAGCCTCAAGTGCCAAGGTTCTCCGGGAGCTGGACACCATGCGCACCGAGTTCCTGGCCAATGTATCCCACGAGCTGCGCACTCCCCTGGCGGTAATCAAGGGCTCAGCCAACAGCCTCCTGCAGCCAGACGTCATTTTTGATGAGCCGACAAGACGGGAATTCCTGCAATCCATAGACAGGGATGCTGATACGCTTGCCCGCCTGGTAGATGACCTGCTCATGATGTCCCGCCTTGAAGCCGACGCCCTGGAGGTCAGGAAGCAACCACACAAACTCGCCGAAGTAGTGGCTCTGGTAAGGGACAGGCTGGATAACCTGACCGTAAAACATCAACTCCGCATTAACCTTCCCGATGGACTATTACCGGTGGCCGTTGATGATAGCCGTATCGGGGAAGTAATTACCAATCTGGTTGAGAACTCGGTGAAGTACTCCGAGGAAAATACTAATATTATCATTGAGGCCAGTCCCAATGGTCAGGAAGTCATCGTTAGCGTGGCTGATGAAGGTATTGGTATTCCTCAGGAATTGCACCAGAAGATATTTGACCGTTTCTTTCAGGGAGATGGTCGTAAGACCGGACACAGAAGAGGAACCGGGCTGGGACTCGCCATCTGCCGCGGTATTGTCGAGGCCCATGGCGGCAGAATCTGGGTGGAAAGCGAACCGGCTAAAGGTGCTAAATTCAGCTTCAGTTTACCGGTTGAATGAGGGGGTAATACGGATATGGATAAAAAGCACATCCTGGTTGTTGATGACGACCCGGCCATATTGAGACTGATAGGAACTAATCTTAAAGCCAGGGGTTATAGAGTGACCACGGCCATCAATGGAGAAGAATCCCTGGAAGCAGTACAGAGGAATTTCATCGACCTGATAATCCTGGATATCATGATGCCCAAGGTGGATGGGGTGGAGGTGTGCCGCCGCATCCGGGAATGGTCTAACATACCCATTATAATACTCAGCGCCAGAGGTGACGAAAAGGACAAGGTCAAGTGCCTGGAGCTGGGAGCTGATGACTACCTGACCAAGCCCTTTGGCATCGCCGAATTGATAGCACGAGTCAAAACGGCTTTCCGCCACCGGGGTGACCCCTCAGTGGCGCCCGCCCAGCCCATCTTCGCCTGCGGAGAACTGGAGATTAACTTTGCCAAAAGACGCGTCACCGTGAATGGCAAAGAGATAACACTCACCCCAACTGAATATTCACTACTGCAACACCTGGCCGTCAACTCGGATAAAGTCCTCACCCACAGCATGATACTGCAAAGCGTATGGGGAAGCGAGTATTGTTCGGAAAAGGAATACCTGCGCGTCTTCATCGGACGGCTACGCCGGAAACTGGAGCGAGACCTGAAAAACCCCAAATATATCCAGACCATTCCCGGCGTCGGCTACCACATTACGTCAGATTCACAAAGTGACCGTTTGCCTGTGAAAGCAACAAGCCCTACCTGATGCCTGACAAGCACCGGATAGAGGCCGAAATCTCCAACCGCCCACCATTGATAAAAGAATAGAAAAATAATAGAAAGGGGAGCTGATACTAGCTCCCCCTTATTTATTAATAGTATAATGTGGCAACTTGGGTAACACTGAGAAGCAGTTTATGATTTCGAAAGGAGATAGCAATATGAGTGTATCCATGCAAAAGGGAGTTGTCGCTTATCTCGCCGTACATCGCCTGGCCGCCCTGACTGATGGCGTCTTCGCTATCGTGATGACCCTGCTGGTGCTGGAGATTGGTATCCCGGAGATAGCGCCGTCATCGCTGCACGCAGAGCTGCCCCGGAGGCTACTGGAACTGTGGCCCAAGTTCTTAAGCTACGCAATCAGCTTTATCATCCTGGGCATGTTCTGGTATCTCCATCACATTTCTTTTCATCATATCAAGCGGTCCGATAATGGACTGATATGGTTAAATATATTTTTCCTGATGTTCATCGCCCTGATACCCTTCTCCACGTCCCTTTTCGGGGACTACACAAAGGAACAGCTTCCGCTTGTTATCTACGCAGTCAATATAATACTCGTTAGTGTTATGAGACTAATAATCTGGATATACGCTACTGGAAAGCACCGCCTGGTGGATAAGGACATCAGTCCTCGCCTGGTAAAGTGGGACAAGCTGATTTCAATCGGGTTATTGCTTATCTTTATGCTGATGATTGGCGTTTCTTTCATCAGTGTTGCCGCGGCCCGTTCGGTATTTACGCTCCTGGGGGTTTCTGGTTTTACCTTACAATTTACGACAAGAAATCTTTATCAATAACCGGTTAAAGCCGAGAGAAATTATACAAAATAAAATCCAGAATGGAGGTAAACAGCTACTACGTTTCACACTTGAATCTTTATCCCGAATACTGTATAGTGGTCTAAAATAGAATAAGTAACCGGGGGTGCCCGAGCGCAAGCGAGGGCCTAAATGGAGAGCAAGCCGGTGCCATTCCGGCGCGGCCGCGCCACTGTGATTGATGGGCTTACCATCATAAGCCAGAACGCCAGCCCCTGAGATACCTACAGCACTCCGCGGGGAGTGGTAGGACTTTTTGTTAAGTCTTGATTACCCCTCGGCCGGAGGCGAGGGGTTTTTATTAACATGGAAATAATACTGGTACTGGCTCTGGCCATCGCCCTCGACCTGGCTCTGGGTGAACCGCCCAATGCCCTGCACCCGGTCGCCTGGATGGGGAGGGTGGTCGCCTTTTTAGAAAAATTTAGCAAGGGACACAGTCCTTCGGCTCAATTCATCTATGGTATGTTGATGACCTTACTCACCACAGCACTCTTTGCCACTCCAGCTTATTTTATACTTTTCTATTTGAAGGGCCTGAGTCTGGTAGCCTATATCATTGTGGCGGCGGTACTTCTTAAATGCACCTTCTCCTTAAAGGGATTGCAGCGCGCCGCGCTGAGGGTCAGGGAACTCTTACAGGAGAACAAGCTGGAAGAAGCGCGTTTTGAACTGCGCTCGCTGGTCAGCCGTAATACTAGGGACCTGCCCCGGCCGCTGCTGGTGTCGGCCACCGTGGAATCGGTGGCGGAGGGTATTTGCGATAGCCTGGTGGCCCCCCTTTTTTATTTCCTGCTTCTCGGCGTCCCTGGAGCCGTCGGCTACCGCGTGGTCAACACCATGGACTCTATGATAGGCTACCACGGGAAGTACGAGTACCTGGGCAAGTTTGCCAGCCGGCTGGACGATGTCCTCAACTTCATACCGGCGAGGCTGACAGCCTTACTGCTGGTTCTGGCTGCCCTGGTGATGAAAAGAAATGGTCATAACTCATGGCAGACTGCTTTTGGGGAGCACGCCAGGACCGAGAGCCCCAATGCCGGCTGGCCGATGGCGGCCATGGCTGGCGCCCTCAATGCCCGGCTGGAGAAGGTGGGGCACTACCAAATCGGACAGGGAAATACAGCCCTGGTTCCGGAGACGATTGATTCTTCGATAAAACTCCTGTCAATGGCAGCGTCTATCTGGATTCTGATATGTTTCATAGTGGGGGTGGTTCACCTTGTTATTACGACCTAAAAGAGGGATGGTCAACCTGAAAAAAGGCCAGCACGGCGGTATAGACTACGCCGAGATAGAGGCCCTGGGGATAGACCCGAACGACATTCTGGACTTCAGTGTCTGCACCAATCCGTTTCCGCTGCCTCCCGGCATAAAGGAAACCATCGGAACCATTGCCATTGAGCAATACCCGGACTCCGAAGCCACCGAGCTGAGACAGCGCCTCTCGGAGAGGCTGGGAGTGCCCCCGGAGAACATCCTGGCCGGAAGCGGCACCACGGAGTTGATAAGGCTCATCGCCCTGACCTACTTCAGGAAGGGAGACCGGGTCCTGATACTTGAACCGACCTACGGCGAATATGAAATTACCTGCCGGATTGCCGGCGCCAGAATAATCAGGCACCGGGCACAAGAGGCAGACAGCTTTACGCCGAAGATAGCCGATATTACCGACCTCATCCAGAAGCACCGCCCCGGAGGAATTTTTATCTGCAATCCCAATAATCCCACGGGCAAATACCTTTCCCGTCATTGGATTGAGACCGTGATTGATGCTATTAACGACAGCCTGCTTATCCTGGATGAAGCCTACGTTGCCTTTGTCGCCGAAAGCTGGCACTCGGTTGACTTGATGACACGGGGCAATGTCATTATTCTGCGCTCCATGACCAAGGACTACGGGCTGCCCGGACTCCGCCTCGGCTATGCTGTCGCCTGCCGGGAGATTATTGATAGCCTGCGCCAGGTCTGCCCGCCCTGGAATGTCAACACTGTCGCCCAAGAGGTGGGAAAGGCAGTTCTGCAAAATGAGGAGTATCTGGAGCAGAGCCAGCTGAAAATTATAGAGGCAAAACAATTCCTAATTTCCGAGCTTTCTCAACTGGGTTTTCACGTGCTGCCGTCGGATGCCAACTATTTCCTGGTGAAGGTAGGCAGCGCCCGGAAGTTCCGCGATTCCCTGCTGAAACAGGGTATGCTGGTGAGGGATTGCTCGTCTTTCGGCCTGCCGGAATATGTCCGCATCGCTCCCCGCACCATGCCCGAGTGCGAAAAGCTTATAGCTGCTATTACCAGTATTGCACCGGCAATGGAAAATAGAGCCAACTTGATAATAGAATAACAACAGATAGACCAAATACTTTGATAGTTACGGCTTTTCAGGTTATGCTAGTAGGATTCCGTCTTAGTAGATAGCATTACGGGGTAGAAGGAGGAAGCCGATGAAAAAAGTCCTGATAGCAGTGGTATTGCTCGTGCTGGTCGGGTGTGCCGCAGCCCTGGTTTTTACCTACCAATCTCTTGACACCGCAAAAGGAGAGTTGCAGGAAACAAAGACCTCCCTGAATGAAACACAGGTAAAACTACAGGATACCGCGAAAAGCTTGGAAGAGACCCAACATGAATTACTGGATACCGCGAAAAGCCTGGAAGATACCCAACAGAGTCTGGAAGAAACCCAACAGGGACTCGAAGAACAAAAGAGCCAGACAGAAACGTACGTACAACTCTATGAAAGCGGTTTAAAAGAATTACAAAACAGGGAAGATGAAATTGATACACTGACGGAGAAATATACTTCGTCTCAGCAGGCAAATCAGGACCTTCAAAAAACAATTGACGAGATAAGAAGCAAGATTGAGCTCTACGAGGATACTCTGGGAGTGAAGGTCTTTTCAGGTGTAATGCCCCCTTATGGTTCCGGTAATGTGTCCTCAATAATATTGACCAACCAGAGTACAGCTGAAAACCCCACCTGGGGAAATCTCCAAGCATTTTTAAAAGAAGACAAAACGGATAAAAACATCTATGTACCCGGTATCTACGAATGCGGTAATTATGCCCAAGAACTCCATGATAACGCCGAGGCAAAGGGCATACGAGCCGCCTTCGTTACCGTGCATTTCCTTGACGAACGCCCTCATGCTTTAAATGCCTTCAAGACTCTGGACAAGGGACTGGTCTATATTGACGTAACTGGTTATACAAAGCCTGTGTATCTTGCGAATCTCGACAAGAAGGTCACATTAGAGAAAGATAAGCAATATCGCAGCTCCTTGCTTTTTCCTGACGGATGGTTCCTGACTCAAGAAAAAATAATAGTAAAGAGTATAGAAATCTACTGGTGATATCGGAGCTACTTTGATTGACGACTATCCCTGAACATATGGATACTATAAGTAACGAACACGATAAGGGGATTCTATGGATAATATTGCCCGTACTATTGAGATGATAAAACCTCTGGACAAGACGGCGATGGCGGCAGCCCGGTCACAGCAGGAGACACTGACCAAGCCGCCGGGAAGCCTGGGCAGGCTGGAAGAACTGTCAATTCAACTGGCCGGTATCCAGGGTAAGGCCCGCCCCGGCATAGAGGACAAAGCCATGATTGTTATGGCCGGCGACCACGGGGTAGTCGCCGAAAAAACAGGCAACTGGCCCCAGGCGGTTACCGCCCAGATGGTGGAAAATTTTCTCCGCGGTGGGGCTGGCATCAATGTGCTTGCCCGCCAGGCAGGAGCCAGAATTAAGATTGTGGACATGGGGGTAGCCACCGAACTGAAACCGAACCCCCGGCTTTTGTCCCGGAAAATCGGCCACGGCACCCGGAATATGTGCCTGGGTCCAGCCATGACCACAGAGCAGGCCGTAAAGTCAATAGAGGCTGGTATCGAGATAGTGAATGCCGAGGCAGGCCTGGGTCTGGATATAGTGGGCACCGGCGATATGGGCATCGGCAATACCACCGCCAGCAGTGCCATCTGTGCCGTCATGACCGGGAAGCCGGTCAGCGAGGTTACGGGGCGGGGTACCGGCCTGACCGATGAGCAACTCGCCCACAAGGTAGACGTAATCCAGCGGGCACTGGATGTCAATCACCCCGACCCGTCTCAGCCCCTGGACGTGCTGGCCAGGGTGGGGGGCTTCGAAATCGGGGGGCTGGCGGGTGTCATGCTGGGAGCCGCCGCCAAACGCATCCCGGTGGTCATTGACGGCTTTATCTCCGGGGCGGCGGCGCTCATCGGCATGGCGCTGGCACCGACACTGAAGGACTTTATTATCCCCGCTCATGTTTCGGCGGAGGCTGGTCATCCGGCACTGCTCCGGCACCTGGGACTGAAACCGCTGCTGGAACTGGGCATGCGCCTGGGTGAAGGCACCGGGGCAGCACTGGGCATATTCCTGGCCGAGGCCGCCGCCAGAACCCTGAACGAGATGGCGACCTTTGCCGAGGCCGGTGTCTCGGAATCGGAAGGAGACGAATCAGGCAATTGAGTTTTCTAGCCGCTCTAAAATTTTTGACCAGCCTACCCCTTCCCGGACGGCGCGAGGCCAGCCCGGAGCAACTGGGGCGCGCCACGACCTACTTTCCGGCGGTCGGCCTTATCATCGGGCTTATTCTGGCCGTCCTGAACTGGCTTTTGAATTATATTTTGCCTCCGGCTGTGGTCAACGCCCTGCTGCTCGTGGCTCTGGTGGTAATTACCGGGGCTTTACACCTTGACGGCTTTGCTGATACCTGCGACGGCATCGCCGGCCACAAATCAGTCGAAGACAGGTGGCGTGTCATGCGTGACAGCCGGGCCGGTGCCTTCGGCATTGTCGGCATTGCTCTGCTGCTACTGGTCAAGTATGTCGCCCTGAACAGCCTGCCACCAGCCTTTCTCACCTTCCTGCTGATATTTATGCCGGTGGTGAGCCGCTGGGCCATGGTCTACGCCATTTTCGTCTACCCTTATGCCCGCCCCTCAGGCCTGGGAACCGCCTTCAAGCAGGCAACCCGGTGGCCCCAGTTTACCGCCGCCACCGTTATTACCGCCGTGGTGGCGGTAGCCCTGTTTCCTTTTTTCTCAGTAATCGGCTTGTGGCTCATTTTCGGCATCTGGATAATAACGGCAATATTCTCAGCCTATCTCAAGCGCAAGTTCTCAGGTCTAACCGGCGACACCTACGGTGCCATCAACGAAGTAGCTGAAGTAATGGCGCTCGTATTTACCAGCCTGGCCTATACTGTGGCTGTCAATCTAAGGTAAAAATGCAACTATGAAAAACGCCAGAACATTAATGATACAGGGAACGGCCTCCTCAGCCGGGAAGAGCGTACTTGTGGCTGCCCTCTGCCGCATCTTTAAACAGGATGGCTACCGGGTGGCACCCTTTAAGGCACAGAACATGGCGCTCAACTCCTTTGTTACCGCCGAGGGCGGCGAAATCGGGCGGGCGCAGGCGGTACAGGCGGAGGCAGCCGGTATTGAGCCTACGGTGGACATGAACCCGGTGCTTCTTAAGCCAACGGCGGATACCGGCTCTCAGGTCATCGTCCTGGGAAAGGTAGCCAGGACGATATCCGCCAGCGACTATTATCAATACACACCATCACTGCTGGCAACAATAGCCGGTTCATTGCGTCGCCTCCGCGCCGATTACGATATTGTGGTCATCGAGGGGGCGGGCAGCCCGGCAGAGATAAACCTCAAAGACAGGGAGATTGTCAACATGCGGATAGCCAGAATGTCCGGCGCTCCCGTCCTGCTGGTAGGCGACATTGACCGGGGAGGTGTCTTTGCCTCTCTCGTCGGCACCCTGGAGCTTCTGGACGAAGAAGAACGGGAGCATATCAAAGGCTTAATCATCAACAAGTTCCGCGGCGACCTGGAGCTCCTCAAACCGGGGCTTGAGTTTCTGGAGAAGCGCACCGGCAAGCCGGTGCTGGGTGTGGTGCCCTACCTCCGAGACATCCGTATCGCCCAGGAGGACTCGGTCTATCTCGATGATAGAGTAGAGAGCCCGGCCACAGACGACCTGGATATCGCGGTTATTCGCCTGCCCCACATCTCCAACTACGATGACTTTGACCCGCTGGAAGAGGCGGGCTGCCGGGTACGCTATGTAGCCCACCGGGATGAGTTTGGTAAACCACACCTCATCATCCTGCCCGGCACCAAAAGCACAGTCAACGACCTTCAGTATCTCTGGCAGTCAGGACTGGCCGATGAGGTACTCCGGCAGGCCGGAGCCGGTACACCTGTGGTGGGAATATGCGGCGGCTATCAGATGCTGGGGCACAGAATCCTCGACCCGCAGGGTGTGGAATCAGCCGAGTCCGAGGTAAGCGGACTGGGGCTGCTTGACATCGTAACTAAATTTGCCCCGGAGAAGTCCACACGGCAGGTCAGGGCACGGGTGGTATCCGACCAAGGGCTGCTGGCGGAGACAAAAGGGCAGGAACTTGTGGGCTATGAGATACACATGGGACAGACTCAATGTGAGGAGCGCTTCAACGCCTTTCAAGTCTATGAAACGCCGCAGGGAGCCGCTGATTATAGCGACGGCACGCTTGATGCCCGGGGCACCACGCTGGGAACCTACATGCACGGCCTGTTCCATAATACCAGCTTTCGACGCGCCTTTCTCAATGCCCTGCGGCAGAGGTGGGGGCTGCCCGAAATCCGGGGGGACTCTGCGGCGGGAAAAGAGCCGCAGTATGACAGACTGGCAGAAACGGTACGCCGCAGCCTCAATATGGCTGAAATCTATAAAATAGTTGAGGGAGTTTGAAAAGCACTCTCATTACCGGCGGAGCCCGCAGCGGTAAGAGCCATTTCGCCCAGGAACTGGCCTTGAAAGCCGGCGGGGCGGTGCTTTTCGTGGCCACGGCTGAGGCGGGCGACGATGAAATGAAGCGGCGCATTGAAGCGCACCGCAGAGCCAGACCCTCCACCTGGGAAACCCTGGAGACCACCATCCATGTCGGCAGGCAAATTTCCGGGCATATCGGCCAAGCACAGACGGTGATTATAGACTGCATTACCCTGCTGATTAACAACATTTTCCAGCAACACAGCCAGCACCATGAGGCAGAAATTGATGAGGCCCTTATAGAAAAAGAGGTTATGGCCGAGATTGGTGAACTAATTAATTGTATTGACCAATCTGATGCCAGATTCATTATTGTTACCAACGAGGTCGGCCTTGGCCTGGTGCCGCCAAATAAGTTGAGCCGGCTATACCGCGACCTGCTGGGTAAGGCTAACCAGATGCTGGCACAACATGCTGATAACGTTCTCCTGATGGTGGCCGGCGTACCGGTAAAGATAAAACCGGCTTGATTATATTTTACCCGCACAGCTACGACGGATTGCCTATCCTGCTGGAAGAACCCAGAACTATGCATATTGACAGCTTATAAGCTGCGGTGTAGAATAATGCTTACTAATTGGTGAGATTATGAAAAGCACCGGTTAAATCTTGAAAGAGGTGACTGATATGCCTTATTATGTTATGCTGACCACGCTAACAGGCCATGGCAGAAAGACCCTGATGACGAATCCTGGGAGGATATGGGAAGTAAACCGGGAAGTGGAGGAGATGGGAGCCAAAATACTGGTCCAGTATTCGCTTTTGGGCCCATATGATTTCATTAATATCCTCGAAGCCCCCAATGATACCGTGATAGCCAGAGTTGCGGCCCAGTTAGGCTCCAGGGGTACGCTTCAGCCCTTGACGATGTCGGCTATCACTGTAGAGGACCTGGTAAAAGAAATACAAACGGCAAAAGCCTTAAATAAATAGTTAAACCAATCACGGGGGGGCGGCCAATATAGCGGGATTCTTTCAGGCAGAAGACACGCTGACAAATTCAAGTCATAAGGGAAGGCTCAACGTGTGATTGCTGGAAACCCTACATGGGTATCGTGTATATTTAAACGTATGGCCGTTATGGCCAGATTTGCCATGAGAAGGGAGGTGGTTCTATGAGTGAATAGGTACGGCTATATCAGAAGCCGTGATAAGGGATAAAAAAGGAGGTACACATTAACGATGAGAAGATTGTCTATTTTGCTTTGTGTCGTGCTTGTTGCTTCCCTGTTCGGCGGTTTGGTCGCCTCCTGCGGCGAAGCAAAACCGGAAGAACCGGTGGTCTTGAAGATGGCCAGCTCCGCCATGGGCCCATATATTGCAGATGAGCAGGCCTTTGCCGACGCCTTTAACGCGCGTTGCGGTCCCGATTACACCATCGAGTATTACCCAAACCAGGAAATGCTCTCATTTCCCGAGATTCTTGACGGGGTAAGGACCGGAGCCGCTGAAATGGGCGCTATCACCCCCAGTGCCAACTCCGCTGATGAACCGAAGTTGGGCGCCAATGAAATACCCTTTTTGTTTAACAATATTCAGGCAGAAATCTATGCCGTGCCGAAGATAGAGCCGCTATTAAATGAGATATTGGAAGAGAAATTCAACCAGAAGCTGCTATGCATGCATAACTATACCGCGGTAGAACTCATCTCCACCAAGCCGGTGAAGACCCTGGAGGACTGGGACGGACTGTTGGTCCAGGCTATCTCGCCCACGACTGCGGCGGTGATAGAGGCATTAGGCGGTGCCGCCGTGACCGGGGTGCCGTTTACCGAGTCCTACTCCTTGCTGGAGAAGGGAACGGTGGAAGCGGTGATAACGGCACCGGCTGCCATGAATATATTCAAACTTACAGATGTCGCTTCTTATATGTCGTCGACCTATATGGTCGCGGCTCTACACGGATTTTCCATCAACCTGGACGCCTGGAACAAGCTGCCGGGGAAAATCCAGGACATAATGCTTGAGGAAGCAAAGAAGACATCAGATAAAATCGACCAGTGGTTGGTAGGAGAATGGGATGCTGACTTTACCAGGCTATCTGACGCCGGGGTAGAAATTTATAAGGTGCCCCAGTCGGAGATAGACAGGTGGAAAGCGGCGTGTCAGCCATACATCAACGAACAAATGGTTACACTGGGTGATTTTGGCAAGAAAGTGATGGACATTGCTGACGAGGCAAATGCCAAGTATCCTCGTTAAGTCGCGGGCAACAACGGCGTACCCGCGGCTGTGGTGTCACCGGCGGTCTAGCTGACAGATAAAAAGCGCTGAATCCATCGGGGAGTGATAGAAATTGTTCAATAGAGTGATGCAGAAACTGGATCACATAATTGGACGTGCCAGCCTTTTCCTCATGCTGGTGAGCGGGATTATGATACTGCTGATGGCCTGGGGCGAAACCTATGGCGTGTTCAAGCGATATTTGTTCCATGCTCCGGACCCTTTTGCCTATGAGCTCAGCACCATGTTTCTCCTTTTCTGCGGTGTTCTAGCCGTAGCCGGAGTGGAGAAACTGGACCGGCATGTCAGGAATGACCTCGTTGCCTCCCGTTTCCCCCAAGGCATGAAGGTTATCGCGCTCAGGGTTATTTTCCCGCTCCTGGCGCTTATTTTCTGTGCCGTACTCACCTGGAAGAGCCTGGGCGATGCCATGTACGCACTGGAAATCGGCAAGGTCAGCCAATCGACGTGGAAACTGCCGCTGGCCCCCATCAAATTCGTGATACCCTTTGGTTACACCCTGCTTTGCCTCGTGCTTATCGGGAAATTTTGTCAGGGCCTGTCTTTACTGAAGGGCAGTAAAGACCAGAACCAGATACAATAGGCAGGAGGCTGCTTGACCATTTATAAAATGAGGTAGCTATGGATTTTGCTACGGCGGCACTGGTATGTGTACTGGGCATGCTCTTTTTAATGCTGATGGGTATGCCTGTTATCTACGCCCTGGGATTTACCGCCTTAGTTGTCGCTTTCTTCACTTACGGCGCTTCCAGCCTCGAAAAGATTGGCTGGACCACGTTCACCACCCTCTATAACATGAACTGGACCCCGCTGCCCCTGTTCGTTCTCATAGCCTGCCTCATCGCCGAAACCAAAATAGGTGAAGACATCTACGAAGCCGCCAGGAGCTGGCTCTCCCGCGTTCCCGGCGGTCTCATTGTTACCAGCATCTGGGGCGAGGCGGCCATGGCTGCCGCCATTGGTACCAGCACCGCCTGTATCCTGGCTGTGGGCAAAGTGGCTGAGCCGGAATTCAAGAGATACGGCTATGATAAGGGACTGGCTATGGGCGGGCTGTGCTGCGGGGGAGTCCTCGGGCCATTAATCCCGCCCAGTGCTGGGATGATTATCTATGGCGTACTATCAGAGACTTCCATAGGCCATCTCTTCATGGCCGGATTGGTACCGGGCGTTCTCCTGGCCTTGATGCTGGCGGCGGTAGCCATAATAATCTGCACACGAAATCCGGCACTCGGTCCCCCCGTAGGCGGCGTCACCTGGAGAAAGAGGTTCTCGTCGCTCAGGAGAGTCTGGCCCATTGTTGTCGTGATGGTCTCCATACTCGGCTCGATTTATCTCGGAATCGCCACTCCTACCGAAGCCGCCGGCGTCGGCTGTGTCATCGTACTGATTATAGCCGCCGCCGTTTTCGGTCTCCGGTGGCAGGGTTTACGTCGGGCCCTGGTGGAGACGGCCACCATAAATGGCATGATTCTGTTTATGATGGTCGGTGCCTGGCTATTTTCTTACGTGATTGGAACTTCCGGTGTTGCCAGGAATATAACCGGTTTCGTTACATCCGGAGGTCTGTCCCCATGGCTGGTGATTATCAGCATAAACATCCTTCTCCTGATTCTGGGCTGCTTTATTGACGCCATAACCATCATGCTGCTGACGGTGCCCCTCTTTGTTCCCGTAATCGTCGCCCTGGGATTTAACCCGATATGGTTTGGCGTTTTGTACGTGGTCAACATGCAGATTGGACTGATTACACCGCCGATGGGGCTGGAACTGTTTTTAATGAGAACCGCCTTTGATATCCCGGTGGATAAGCTTCTCCGGGGAGTGCTGCCTTTCCTGGTTGTCCTGTTTATCTTCCTGGCTATCTTAATAGCTTTTCCCCAGATAAGTCTCTGGCTCCCCGGTATGATGAAGGGCGCATAAACCACCGCCGGACCCATCAACGTTTGATACTCACCGGCACACCGGCTCCCGTTATTCCCTGGGAACCTGTTCTGCCAACGATATATAGCCTGACGGTTCGGACAATCCGTTAGGGTCAAATACCTTCTTAAGCCGCCTCTGCCACAAGTGGTAATTGGATGCATGCGGCCCGATAGCTTCATGAACAAGGCTGGTTAAATGATGCGGCACGCCGTATTTGATATCCGAAGCGATTTTAACTGCCTCTGACATTAAATTTCCCACGGCTTCCACTGTTTCCGGGGTGGGATGAAACTGACAGAGCATTTCCGCATGCCCGAGATGCCCATGTTCATGCGACCATGTCAGATAGGACCCGCCGTCATCCCGAAGCAGTCCTCTCTTAATCAGGCCTTTCTTAACCTGGGACGCCGCCTCCAGGTAACGAACCTCTTCGGCAAAGGGGTGGGTACCTCCCAGAATCGCCGTAAAGGGCCCTCCAGCCCGAAAGCACTCTCTTATGGAAGCCGTAATCCTTATGCTCCGCCACATTATAGCCCCGGCGATTCCGGGGTCCTCAACCTCCTCCAGAGGCTTCCCGCCTGTTTCATCCATGATTTGCTGTAATACCTGCTTTTTATATTCGAAGTCCTCCGGAGAGTTGCCGGCCAGTATCACCTGAAAGCATGGCCCCTGTACCTCTTTACGGAACTGCTCGAAGTAGGCAAAATCCTCATCATTACTCGTCGCCATGTTTGAAGCCAGCATTGCCGGATTGAACCCCATTACCTCGAAGGCTATTTCACTTTCACCAATCTTGCGCTGTGCCTCACACATGTCTGCCGGCGTCCTAAACGAGTAGTACCGGTAGAAGAAGTTTTCCGGTATCTCAGTCGGAGAATAATTGGGTGATACGCCTTCGAGAGGGAATGCTGGGGGTCCTGGCCAGTGGTAAATCTTGGTGGCCGCTCTGGTAAATACCCCCAGCCCCCCCAGGGGTGCGACCGTACCCACCGTTATACCCCTTAAAGACGGACCCGGCCCATCCCCGCAGAACCACTCATCTAAAGACCCTAACGAACCCAGCCTGACTATCTCGCCATCGGGTGTTACCCATTCCACCCCGAGGATATTCCGCTCACGGTAACTCGCCGTTTCCCCCATATGACCGATACCCGCATGGGCCGCATAGGGGTGCGCCGAACAGTTAGACCCGGCCCCGATGACGTTGCAGTTAAAGCCCCTCTTCATTAACTCAGCCTGCAACTGAGCGCTGATGACATAGGGTTCAACCACGGCGTACATGTTTTCCTCGTTGATTTCTATAATGCGGTTCATCCTCCTCAGGTCCATCTTGATAACACTGGGACTGCCGGGATTGCTCAGGCTTCCCCATCCGGTACTGGACGCCTTAAACTGTATCCCGTATTTGTTGCAGAGCCTGACTATCGCCTGGACTTCCTCAGTGGAGCCGGGAAGAGTTACCGCTTCAAACCTCTGCGCAAACGGTTCCGCTTCCGGACCCCACCGGAAGGCATACGAGTCCAGTATGGCCGGGTCGTCAGAAATATTGTCCGGCCCCACCACATCCTCGAACGCTCTGTAGATATCATTATTTAAAGCCATAATTCGCCACCTCCGTTAAGTTGATTTCTCCATTAGCTCTATGACAATCATTCTCTTTAATGGTGCGGCTAAAGATTTATACTGCTTTCTCCAGTAGCTCAACGACATCATATACCTTGAGACGGCTCCCGTTTTCCTTAATGGTATCTTTAAAGTTCTGCACACACCAGGGACAGGCCGTGACTATTGCCTCAGCCCCGGTGGACTCGGCTTCGGTAATCCTCTCACCGGCAGTCCACCTGGCAAACTCGGGGTTCGTCTCATTCACCCCACCCCCGGCACCGCAGCACCAGGCGTATTCCTTTATCCTGTCCATTTCAGCCAGCTTCAACCCGGGAATACTCCTGAGGACATCCCGCGGCGGTTCATAAACGCCATACGTGCCCCGCCGGAATTCCTTCGGAGGGTCAAACCGGCGCTGGAAACCGGGGATTGGCTTCCCTTCCCAGTGTATGTACGGCTCTCCCAGCCGACCCAGGTGGCAGGGGTCATGATAGGTAACCTTCATGCTGACCTTCCTGGTCGGTTTCAGCCTGCCCTCTTTTATCAGACGGTCAAGGTACTCCGTGGTGTGCAGTACTTCCAGGTTACCCTTCAGGCCGAATTCATCGTAGAGCACCTTGAAGGCATGATAGCCATCAGCACAGCCGGTAACCAGTGTTTCCACCCCTGACTCCCTGAACAGTTCCATATTGCGTTTCGCCTGCCTGAGAAAATCTTCCCGGTATCCCATCTGGTAAACCCGACCGCCACAGCATGACTCGTTTTCGCCACCGATGCCGACATCAACACCGGCTTTTTGCAGGAGGGTTACGGTGGCCCTGGCCACCTTCCACATATCTTTATCGTAACTTGTCAGGCAACCGGCGTGGTAAACGACCTTCACCTTCTGCCTGGTGAAATCTTTTACGTCCAGCCCCTCAGCCCATTCACCCCGCCTGACTTTGGCCCCCGGCACCAAGGTGCCCTGCTTACGCAGACTGCTGACCACGCGCTCAAGGGCTGGATGGGTATGGCCATCCTCGACCGCCTTAATCCTGAACTCGTATATCGGCTCGAGCACTTCCATGTCCATGGCATACTTGCACGAGATATCACAGCCACCGCACATCTGGCAGTTATAAATGATATGGAGCAGCTTATCGGTGTATTCAAGTCTGTTTTCCAGCATCGCCACTCCAATGTTTGCCCTGCCTCCGCCTGAGTACGCATTGAAATTATACCTGGATATGCTGGGGCAGATATTCACAGGCTGAAATCCCTTGACTCTTTCCAGGGGTATGAATTTACAAATCGAGCACTTGGCGCATAATTCCATATCACTCCGGTAATCTTCCAGTGCCATCTCTTTACCTCCTTAGATTTATCCGTACAGAAATCTCTTCTCCAGATTAGTGTTAAAAGCACAATTTCCCGGGGTTCATAACATTGTTGGGGTCTAATATCGACTTGACCTTCTTCAAAGCGGCCACGGTGGCCGCATCCCGGTTAAGAATCACGCCGGCGCTTTCACCGTAAGGTCTTGAGAAGAAGGCCCCCCCGGCCATCAGCTTCTTGGTGGCGGTGGCGGCTAATTCCCTGACCCGGTCTGACTCCCTGGGGTTTTCCGGGTCATAAAACAGGTTGAATTCGCCGTGGCAGTTAGTGCCCTGCACTATCGGCTGGAGGTAAACACCCACATCTGAAGCCGGGTAGCCAGCTTCATCAGCCATATCATACATGGCCCCAATCAACCCGGAGAGCTTATTATTTGTGGTCAGAAAGAGTATGTCATGGCAGGCCCCCTTGTAGCGGAGCTTCCAGTACGGCTCGCCGGAAGGCTGGTTGGCTATTTTTAATAGTTCATTCGCCGAGACCCTGCCGATGGCTCCGGCTGATTCGATTCCCTTCTTCTGGGCTATTTCCATCATATGCTTTATCTGGTAATTCACCCTCTTTTCCGGCAGGTATTCATAGCCGGCTATGTTGAAAAAAAGCACCCAGGGGGGCAAGGTGTCCTTAATATTCCGGTAATCATCGGGCCATTTCCTGGCCGTAATAGCCGCCAGACTGGAGTTATTGAGCACAAAGCACTCGTTAACCAGCCTCAGCCTTACCAGCCAGTGAACCAACTCGAACAATTTATCAAGCCGCGAGGAGCCGACCAGGAAAGGCTCTTCAACGCTGGGGAGCAGTTCGCATCTCAGTGATGCCCAGGTGACGATACCCATCGTCCCCTGGGCTCCCTGAATAACCCGGTGCCAGGAAACCTGAGCCGGCCCGGCCGCCTCTTTTTGCGACCCACCCGCGGCCCATTGCTCCTCGATGGTGCCCGGCCCGGCGGCGGCTCCGGTGCGGAACAGGTCGCCGGTGCCGAATATTACCTCAACGCAAGCCAGCGGGTCGGCGATATCCCAGTGATACTTGGGCATGATTACCGGCTCCCTCTCCAGCATACTGCCGACAACAGACTTCGACCGGCGCGGCCGTAACGGTAAATTGAGCCTGAGTCCCTCTCTGGCTACGGCCGGTATCAGTTCCGCGAAGGTGACACCCGGCTCACACATGGCCACCCGGTTCTTGCGGTCAACCCTGATAATCTTTTTCAGGCCGCTCAAATCCACAATAACGGCGCCTCCCGTGCCGGGAACGCTATCACCCCGAAAGTGGGGAGGGCCCGAGCTTACGGGCACCAGCGGCGTTTTAGTCTTGTTGGCGAGTTTTACTATCTTCTCCACGTCGCCAGCTGTCTTTGGCCTGACGACATACGCCGGCCTTACCGCACGGACGAAGCTCACGTCGCTCGAGTATTCTCCCAGGGTTTCCTCATTATCAAGCACATTTTTACTGCCGACGATTTTTATCAAATCCTGTTTATTAGCCATACCTTTCCTCCCTTTCGGCGGCTTTTGTTCAATTCTGGTACTGATTCTACGTCCCGGCTCCGACCGATGTCAATAACATGTGAGAACAGACCACCTGGTTGATTTTTCTGAGCAGGTGGTCGGATGGCACAATTCTGTCATATAAATAGCTGCCGTAAAATGGGCTTGGGGAGATTTGGGCTTGAGTATGAGACGCCTACTTGAGAGTAATTTACTCTCAGGTAGGCGTAAAAAGGGAATAGCAGGCAGGCAACTTTGGGGACGGACGGGGCCGCTAATTGACTTTTTGGAAGTAGTAGCCGACTCCGGGTTCGGTCAGAATATATTTGGGCTGGGAGGGATTCGGTTCTATCTTCTGGCGTAAATGCGAAATGTAAATGCGCACATAATCTACATCGTCAATATACTCCCAGCCCCATACACTCTCAAGGACCTGCTGGTGGGAAAGGATACGGTCGGCGTTCTCGACAAGTAATGCCAGAAGGCGGAATTCCCTCGGGGTTAGCTTCAACCGCACCCCGTTTACCATGACCTTTCGCTCCGCCACATCCACCGTGAGGTAATTGTTGCTGAAGAGAGCTTTCTTCTTTTCAACCGGGTAAGATGGCCGTTCGGCACGCCGCAGGGCTGCCCGCACCCTCGCCACCAGTTCCTTGTTCCCCAGAGGCTTAGTCAGGTACTCATCAGCACCGTACTCAAGACCGCGCACGATGTCCTCCTCGGTATTCCGCTTACCGGTGAGCATAATAATGGGTATATCAGAGACCTCACGGATACGGGTGCAGGTCTGCCAGCCGTCTACACCAGGCATCACCACATCAAGGAGAACGAGGTCAGGCTTTCGCTCAAATATCATACGGAGGGCATCCGGTCCGCTGCCTGCCTTATACACCTCGTACCCCTTATTGGTCAGGACCTGTTCAATTAGTCTGAGCTGGGCAGGCTCATCATCAACGATGAGTATTTTCTTGGCCATAGTTATCTTCACTAATACTGGCTGTCATTTTCTTTAGTTTACGAAAGCCACCTAACATTCACATCACAAAGATAACTAAAAAGTAACAAGAAAATCACAATCGTGCCGCAGCTTCACATTACTGGGAGAAATGGAGATTATTTCCGCTAATTAGCGAGTGTCAATAGGCTCTGATAGACAGGCGTCACACCCGGCTTTACCCGGCTCTATTTCAGACCATTCAGGAATATTATTAATCAATTCAAGCAGGCGCTTACCACCGTTCAGAATATCATTCAAGCCCTGTCTCTGTTCTTCATTGATTTTCCCCAGCACCTCATCCAGTAACAACTGGGCGAAGCCAATAATAACATTGAGCGGTGTCCGCAATTCATGGGACATACTGGCCACGAATTCTGATTTTGCCTGGATTGCCCTCCTCAATTCCTCATTAGCGTCAAGTAACTGCTTATTGGAGTACCGCAAACCCTCTATAAGCCTCTTCTCCTCCTGCACAGCCTCCACATCGCCGTAGTCTTTACGTGCCATAAGTATTATTATAGCATAATTATGGCTATCAGGCAATTATAAAGCATAGATAAAATAGATGTGATGTCAGGTTCAGTGCCGGGGCCACTGTATTGGGGGGGGGACTATTTCTGTCCTTTTGGCCAGATAAACAGGGGATAAAATTGGGGGCAAATATGCGTTAGGATGAAGGCAGGGGTAAGGAGGTGTTAATGATTGAAGTTCCGGCTTACGGCTAGGCTGGTTTGCCCTTTAGAAGTTTCTGGATGGCCATATCCAGGTAGAGAACAGCTACATCCTCCCGCCGGAATCTCCGCTCACCCCTTGGACCAATACGGTAGGACTTTATTATACCCCGCTCACTCCATCGCCTTATCGTGCTGGTATGCACATTGAAAATACGGGCGACGTCGCCTGTAGTCAGCATCGTGCTTAGAGGTCTGTCTGGTTGGTTGTTTTGTTCGCGGTCTGTCATTTGTCGGCTCCTACCAGTTTTCCCCCGATACCTTCTTGGGCAAAAGGGAGTGACCGAACCAGTGATGGAATACCGTCCCTGCTGGGGCGTCTCTCATGATTTTTCCCTTCACGTCGTCATAACATCCCTGATATTCAGGGATTTGCTCACCCTTGACATCGAACACCACTACCATGTTGTTTCTGAGCTTGATAACGGTTTTTATCATCGCTGCACTCCCTTTCCACGATTCATTTCCTTACTTTCATCGTAAGCCACTGACATTAATTACTCATAAAAGATTCATAAAAATTCTGTTAAAAAATTCGGCACCAAGGAATTCGAGGGTGAGAACCGAGGTTATTCATCAGCCTGGTCCATGGTACATTGAAGTTGCCGCGGTTTTCCCCTATAATGTTCTCGTTGACATCAAGGAGGACTATGAGCCGACTTATTGAAGAATTGAACAGGGTGGTCAGGGCCGTGCCACAGCCCATGGGTTTCCGGGCAGCCCGCGCGGACTCGTCAGGGCCACGAATACTGCTCATTGCCAGTCTGGCCAAAATTGAAAATACCGACCATCTGGCTGATAGCACTGATGGTGCCGATGCGGTTTTGCTTCGGTTGGATAAATCAGGTCTGACTGCCAGTACTCTAAAAAAAATAGCCGCGTCTCTGCCGAATATACCCTGGGGCGGCTGTCTGGACGATATTGGTAACAAAAAAATGGCGGCGCTGGTCGAGGCTGGTTGCGATTTTGTGGTGTTCCCGGTGGCCAGTCGAGTTTTAGCCACACCTCAGGATGAGAAAGTCGGTAAGATTCTGCAGGTAGAGCCGTCGCTGGGCGAAGGCTTATTGAGAGCGGTTAATGATATGCCGGTGGACGCGGTGCTGGCTGCCCATGTGTGTGAAGCCGGCGAACCTATATTATGGCATCACCTCATGATACTCCAGCGTCTGGACAATCTGCTGTCCAAGCCTTTACTGGTTACGGCACCACCGGAGATAACTGCTGGCGAACTTAAGGCTCTGTGGGAAGCCGGGGCGGATGGCGTGGTCGTGGAAGCCGACACCAGGCACCCGAAAAGATTGAAAGAACTGCGCCTGTCAATCGGTAAGCTTAAATTCCCCGCCTCACGAAAGCGGGGCAAAGCCGAGGCTCTGCTGCCCCGCATCGGTGGAGAGAGGGGGACATTAACCCCCGACGAAGAGGAAGAAGAATACGAGTAATTCACCTGATCCTGTACGTTTTTGGTTGATTCAATATCAGCTTGACTTTATTCTATCTGGTCTTACTTTATGTAAACCTCTCCTCATTTAAACCTCTCCCCCTGAATCCCCCTCGTTTTATATATTATCCCACCCCACCGCCCTCGTATCACCCATGGCTTAGCCCGTAAATACCCCCTCCTTATCCCCACTATTTGTGTCATTGCGAGCGAAGCGAAGCAATCTCTTTCTTTTCTACCTCACCCCCTTTGTCCCCCTCTCCTATCAAGGAGAGGGGGAATATTTGTTAGAGGGGCTGGCGCCCCTCTTCGCTGGCTACTCCCCTTTTAGCTTTGACGAGCCTTGAAGAAAAGGCTC
>CAYWRT010000002.1:37747-44310 GCA_964460815.1 uncultured Dehalococcoidaceae bacterium | reverse complement strand
CGGCAAGGTGGGAAAAGATATGAAAGGAAAAGTGAATACCACGCGGGGTGGAGTGGGGCATACACTAACGAGATAAGCGCCTGATGCTGCAAGGGCGGCGGGTGGGAACAGATAAAATAGGCTTCGACACCCTCTTCCAGCTAGCTAAAATCTGAGGGATGACGTTCCTTGACAGTCTTACCCGGCAAATGTATAATCACTGCGATGAATAGCGGAAGGAGAGCGTTATGAAATACAGAAAGCTGGGGAAGACAGGGCTTAAGGTTTCTACCATATGCCTCGGCACGATGAACTATGGTGACCCGGTCAGTGAGACAGAGGCTATAAACATAGTGAAGAGTGCCCTGGCCGCTGGCGTTAATTTCCTGGATACCGCCGATGTTTATGCCGGGAAAAAGGCCGAGGAAATCATTGGCAAGACGCTAAAAGGGGTACGCCACTCCGCCGTGGTAGCCACGAAGGTGGGACTCCCGACCGGACCGAGCCCCAGTGATGGCGGGCTAACACGCAAGCACATTATGCAGGCCGTAGAAGAAAGCCTGAGGCGGCTGCAAACCGACTATATTGACCTTTATTATGCTCACTTCCCGGATTACGAGACTCCTTTAGAGGAGACGCTACGCGCCATGGATGACCTGGTACATCAGGGGAAGGTACGCTACATAGGCTGCTCCAACTTCACCGTCTGGCACATCTGCCAGGCGCTGCGGGTGAGCGAAATAAACAATCTGGCACGATTCGAGTGTGTGGAGCCGGTGTACAACCTGCTCACGCGGGATATTGATATGGAACTGCTGCCCCTCTGTGCCAACGAGGAAATGGGAGTATGTGTCTATAATCCCCTGGCTGGCGAGATGCTCACCGGCAAGCACCAGCACGGCAAGCCGCCGGCCGAAGGCAGGTTTACTCATGAACTCCTGGGAAAGGCGTACCTGGAGCGCTACTGGACGGATAAGAACTGGGAGGCGGTAGACAGGCTCAGACAACTTGCCCAAGAGCATGGCTGCACCATGGCCCAGTTTGCCATTGCCTGGATATTGAGTAACAAGACAATTACATCGGTGCTCAGTGGCACCACGGCAGTTGAGCAACTGGAGGAGAACCTGGCAGCTACTGAAATAGAACTGTCACCGGAAGAGCTCGAGGTCTGCGATGAGATATGGCAGATGTTCCGGCCACCCAGATTCCACTACGCCAAACTTCCCTAGGCACGAAGAAGCCGCCTGACCTCTGAACAAAAAAGCTGGCGCCCGGGTCAAGCCCGTCACTGTTTAATAATATCTTCAAGCCCCAGACTTCTTAAAGTCTCTGGAAGCGGCTGGCCATTTTCATCCCAACCCATAAGCTGGTAGTAGTTACGAAGCATTTTATCCCAGTGGGGCATAATGCCCCGCCCTTCTCCCACCCCATCCGACGGTGTGGAACCGTATCTCACCGATGGAGCGTCAAGTTCGGCGCCAATACCACAGCGTAAATTGAACACCCTCGCCAGGTTTACGGCTCTCCTGCCCACCATCATGGCTTCCTGAAAATCCATATCCCAGCCGGTGGCGGAATTTACCGCCTGGTACAGGAGGTCCAGGGCGCAGGAAGTCTGAAGGCGGCAGGTCACCAGAGAGTCCTCGAATATCATGGCTCCCTTGATTTTAGCTTCTACCGTTGATATTACCTCCGGGTCGAAGTTATCATAAGCCTCAGGCAGGCCAAGTGATTTGTACGGGGCGCTCTTATGGGTCTCCAGAGTGCCGGTATTGGAGACGCAGGTGTCAAAAAGCTCAAGCCACATGACACGATGGTCGTGCCCCCTCGGGGTGTTGCCCTTCCTGGTATGCACAGCCATGTCCGTCGAACCCTTGCCGACATGCTGAGCTGCCCGCATTACCCCTTCCGCCAGAACATTCCCAAAACCCTGCCGCCTGGCGATTCTATTGAGCATGGCCATTATCGCCTCACCATTGCCCCAGGTCATTTCCAGACCATCGGTATCCTCCCTGGTCAGGATGCCCTTCTCGTAGCACTCTATAAGCCATGAAATCAGATAACCAGTCTCATTGGAATCAAAGCCCAGGCGGTCCACTTCGCCAGCCAGGACAACAGTCATGGTGACGTCATTGATACCAACCAGTGAGCTGAAGGCAGCCATGGTCTCGTATTCCGGTTCCTCAAACTGGCGACCTTTGTATTTGCCTTCGGTAATCTCCATCATGTGGCAGTGGGTGGCCGTACAGGCCCAGCATGGAGCCGGCTTGGCGTGGAATTTGGCCCTGATATTTTGTGAAGAGTATGTTTCCAGTTTTTCGGGGTCAATAACATGGACACTGGTGGTATAATTCTTGACCGGAATGAAGCCGCCGCCAGTAGCCAGAACAACCCCGCCTACAGTCCCTTCATTGAGTGTCATATCAATAAATTTATCGGAGCGAGTATTGGCCAGTATTTCCCTGGCCAGCTTTGATAAAGCCTCTCTATCTTTAAGGGGGATAGAGCTGTTCCCACGGTCCACAGCAATGGCTTTCAGTCTCTTCGAGGCCATAACCGCACCGGTACCATTATGGGCAGCCATGTGCCCCCTATCAACAGAGATACCGGCAAACCTGACCAGGTTTTCACCGGCCGGGCCGATACAGAGAACGCTCGCTTCTCTCTCTTTCTTACGTAGTTCCTCTTTGATGATGCGGTCCACTTCAAAGGTGTTTTCGCCGACAAGATGAGTAGCATCTTTTATTTCGGCAATACCATCATGTACATAAAGATAGACCCAGCCAGGTGCCGCCCCCTGCAGGATAATGGCATCAAAACCGGAAAATTTTAGGAAGGCACCAAAGAAACCATTAGCCTGCGAACTGGTCATGCCATTGGTCAGAGCCCCTTTGGTCACAACGGCGACGCTTCCCGAACCACCCACCCTGGTGCCACCTAACGGCCCTGAGCCAAAGAACAGGCGATTCTCAGGGTCGTTCCAGGCTACACCTGGCGGCACTTCATCGAAAAGCAGCTTTATCCCCAGAGATGCTCCTCCTATATACTTTCTGAGGAAAGCCTCATCAAGTGGCTCAACGGTAGTGGTCCCTTTAGTCAAGTCGACTCTTAAGAGACTGCTTCTATAACCCTTAATAGACTGCGTCCCCTGAGTTTTGGAGATTTCCCTGTTCATAACCTACCTCGCTTCATTATATTTTTCATCATTTATGAAAACGCCGCCTGTACACGCATACCAAATATCTGCTGGTTGAGCACCCACCGAAGAGTACAGCCAGTCATATGGTCGGTAGCCGTTCACCGTAGCCCCGACAGGGGGTAAATTACTCACCGGTGACCGGATGTTTCCAGTGAAAGGGAACGAGTTTCTGGTTCGGGTACGGACTGTACGCAGTCGGCGGCCCATCGGCTCCCTGGGCACGCCCCTCGGCCACTATCGGTGTCTTTACCCAGCCGTCCTCATAGGGGGTCCGAAAAGTTATACTGCAATACAGCTTCTTGAACTTCCAGGTCCCGTCCTCCTTGACATACTCGTTTTCATATACCCCGAACCCCCAGGCAGCCCTGGGCACCCCCGGCTCGATATTGGGATGTGCCTGAATCATCCAGCAATACCACCGCCCCTTGGCCGTACTGCCGCCCGGGTCCACGTCAACGACGCCCTGAAGCTGCATGTGGGTCAGCATCGTCCCGGGGGGAGGTGTATTACCATATCTCCCCATGTATCCCACAAGGAACTTCCTGGCTCCTTCTTTACCCAGGAATAAGCCACGGTCGCCCACCTCGACAGACTCGGTATTATCGGAGAACAGGTCTACCGCCTTATCATACATGCCGTTATCGAGGTAATAACCGTATATTTTTTGCAGCTTGCTTATCTCCTCAATGTCCTCAAGGCGTGTGATTCTTGCCTCCAACTCCTCTAAATTCATGACGCACCTGCCTCGTCTTCCATAATTAATTATGCAGCTATCTTCTTATTATTTTCGCTGACGCCTCATAGTTTTGTCAACATACCCGCTTGAATAAGAGCAACCCCGGCCTAGATGGCATGAGCAATGTGTGAGCCATCGGCAATGGCGTCCAATATCAGCCGCGGCTCCTTGCCGTCGCCGATACTGTAGAGTTCCGGGACTTTTCCTTCCAGGCTTTTGAGCAACTCGTTGTTTGGGATTAAGGGTGCACAAGTTACTACGGTATCCGCTTTAATGGTCTGTCTCTCCCCTTCCCTGGTAATGATGGTCAGCCCTTTATCCGTTATCCCCTCATATCTGACGCCGGTCATCATGTTCACCCCTCTTTTTGAGAGCCACCAGAGAAGACGCCTCCTGGTATTATCCACCATCCCCTCACCCAGTTCCCCGGCTGCATCCACGATGGTAACCCCTCTGCCTCGCTTAACCAGAAACTCGGCCAGTTCGCAGCCCTGTATGGCACCACCGATAATAACCACGCTTTTCCCGAGGGGCATCCAGAATCTCGTCAGCCACCTGAGGAGCCCCGGTCCCAGGAACCTGAAATATTTCTTCAGACTATGATGCAGTTCGGCACCGCCAACGACATTTTTCCCGTTGATGCCAGGTATATCCGGTAGCACAGCGATACCCCCCGTGGCCAGAATTACCGCATCCGGCTTAATCTCCTCGATGACGGAGAGATTCACCTCTTTTCCCAGCGTTATCTTTACACCAAGCGTGGTAATCTGGCGCTTAAGATAGCGTACCAGGGCTAGTAAATCTTCAATCTCTGTCCCCTTTATCATGGCGGCCAAAATCAGCAATCCACCCAGTTTAGGCTCTCTTTCATAAAGTATTACTTCATGCCCTCTCAAGGCCGCCACCCTGGCGGCCTCCATGCCAGCCGGGCCACCCCCGACTACCAGCACCCTTTTCTTCTTGGCTGTCTGCTTGACACCGTATTCCTGCTCTGTTCCCAGAGCCGCGTTTACCCGGCAGTGCACGGCCTGGTCGTAGGCTCTCATACATTCCTTGCAGGCCAGGCAGGGTCTGATATCATCTAACCTGCCTGAAGCCAGCTTGTTGGGAAGCTCCGGGTCGGCCATCAGCCGCCGGCAGAAACCAATAAAGTCGGCCTTACCCTGTCGCAGAGCCTCCTCCCCCAGTTCAGGGTCAAGTCTGCCTACAGCCATAACCGGTATTGAGACTGCTTTTTTGATGGCAGCGGCTACGGGCACAGAGGCCCCTGCCCCCTTATGGCTCCAATCAAGCTCTCTGGGGAAAGACTTCAAAGGAATAAGAGGTTCAGGGTAGAAAAAAACCTCAGGGTGCATTGAGGCAAGGTCGAGGCCACGCCAGTAAAACCTCACGTGAAGGGCGTCTGCGCCGGCTTCTTCCAGCATCCGGGCCAGCGCCACGCCCTCCGCACAATTTCTGTCATCGTCTCCTCCAACCTCGACGCCGTTAATGATGACCATCACCGGGAAGTCTCGCCCCGCACGTTTTTTGGTCTCCCGTATGATTTCTAAAAGGAACCGGGAACGACTCTCCAGGCTCTGACAGCCATAGGCATCCCGGCGTTTATTCAGGAAGGGAGATATAAAGGAGGCAATCAGGTGACTGGAACCTGCGTTTACCTCCACGCCGTCAAATCCGGCCTGCCGGGCCCGCTCAGCGGCACTGGCGAACTTATCCACGAGCTCTTCAATCTCAGGGATGGCCAGCGCTCTGGTTACGTCCTTGTAACGGTCCAGCTCTGAACTCAGGTCAATGGCGGAGGCGGCTATCGGCTGAAGGCCAAAAAGTTGAGTCCTATGCCAGGGCCCGGAATGGTACAATTGCAAAAATGCGGGGCAGCCATGTTTGTGGATAACCTGGGTCAATTCACTAAAAAGCGGTATGTACTTGTCGTCATCGAGGCGAAACCGCCGTACCGTGGTCAAGCCCAAAGGAAAATCAATGGCCGGGGATTCTACCATGAGCAGACCCACCCCACCCCTGGCCAGCGCTTCATAGAAGGCTCTGGCCGTACCGCTCAAGTGAAGGTCTTCAATATGGTTGTAGCGTGTCCCCGCCGCCGTTTTTACTATCCGGTTCCTTGTCTGTACACTCCCTATATAATAAGGTTCGAGCAGCTTTTCAAATCTTGCCTTGCTCATCATTTGCACCCTTCATAATTACCATGATAATTTCTCCTATCTTACCCCGATTTGAGACGCCACTACAAATACTGGTCTGCCTAGTCTTCATACGGTTTGTAACAGGTGTATAAATGCGAGAGGCTTTTCATGATTCGAGTTAAATAATTGAAAAAGAGCTGGCGGCGATATATAATGCTGAACAACATCTGTATTGAAGCCAGGAATTTTACAAGAGAACCGGGGACTCTATATTAATTCACGAAAATAATGGCAACGTGGGAAAGAAGGACACAAATGAATACTAAGACAAGATTTGAAAAGTTACTTGAACCCCATCATATAGGGCGGGTGAAGACTAGGAACCGCATAGTAAAGACGGCGGCGGGGATGTCCTATCAGACAGATGACTATATGAACGAGAAAACCAAGGCTTACTATGAAGGGCTGGCCAAGGGCGGGGCCGGTCTGCTCATGGTGGAATCTCCGG
>CAYWRT010000002.1:0-37728 GCA_964460815.1 uncultured Dehalococcoidaceae bacterium | reverse complement strand
TTGATTATCCCCTAAGCTTGATGTTCCCCGTACAGTTTCGCCTTGATGACGACAAATACATCAAAGGCTACCGCGAATTGACGCAGGTTATCCACAAACATGGCTGCCCCACATTCTTACAGATGTACCATTGCGGACCCTGGCACCAGTCAGAGCTATTTGGCCTTCAGCCGGTAGCCGCTTCCGCCATCAGCAAAGGTAGCCTGGGAGGCTCGCACTTACCCATGGAGGTGCCCAGGTCGTTGACCATCCCTGAGATTGAAGACCTGGTGGACAAGTTCGCCAGCGCCGCGGTACGGGCGCAGAAGGCCGGGTTCGACGGCGTCGAGATAAACTCAAGTTCCAATCACCTGCTGGCCTCCTTCCTATCACGTATGTGGAATAAACGCCAGGACGCCTACGGCGGCCAGAGCCTGGCAAGTCGTTCCCGGTTCCTGTTAGCCATACTACGGGAAACCAGAAAGCGCGTGGGGCCGGACTATCCGGTGATGGTCACCATTAACGGTGTCGAGGTGGGGGGAGGAGAAGATGACAGAACCTGTGCGGAGGGCGTGGAGATAGCCCGGATGCTGGAAGAAGCCGGCGCTGATGTCCTCCATGTGAGGTTCTTCTGGCTCGGTTATGACATCAGCGTGCTCACACCCGAGGTGCTTTTCTACCCCGAACCTCACATTCCGGTAAGCTCCTTCTCCAAAGAGCTTGATTGGAGCCACAAGGGGCCAGGGGCCATTCTACCTGTAACCGCCGCCATTAAAAAGGCAGTCTCCATACCGGTTATTGCCGTGGGCGGGCTTAATCCTGAACTCGGAGAGAAAGCCCTGCACCAGGGTAAGGCCGATTTCATTGGCCTCTGCCGGCGGCTGATGGCCGACCCGGAGCTTCCCAACAAGCTGGCCTCGGGTAAAGAAGATGATATCAGGCCCTGCCTGGCCTGTCTCCAGTGCATGCACGGTCGCCCTGAACCCGTACCCTGTGCGGTAAATGCCTCTTTGGGAAGAGAGCGGGAATATACAGTCAAACAGGCGGCTAAGAAGAAAAGAGTACTGATAGCTGGTGGCGGCCCGGCAGGCATGGAGGCAGCCAGAGTGGCGGCCTTGAGAGGACATGAAGTTGTGCTTTATGAAAGAGAGCCTAAACTGGGCGGATGGCTGCCCCTGGCGGCCATGATAAAGGGAACGGAGATTGAGGATTTACCGGCCCTGGTACGCTATCTGGAACGCCAGATTACCACGCTCGGCGTGAAGACAGTGCTGGGAAAAGAGGTGAATATCGCCGTCGTCGAGGAGATTAAACCGGACGCAGTTATCCTGGCCACGGGAGGCTTACCTGCCCTGCCGGATATACCCGGCATCAACGGGCATAATGTCGTCAACAGTTATGACCTTTATCATAGTCTGAAGGATTATCCGGAACCACTGGAGCCGGAGGGCATCATGAAGCTGGAGTTATGGAAGTCGATTGGGAAAAACGTGGTTATCATCGGCGGTGCCATACAGGGCTGCGTGCTGGCCGAGTTTCTGGTCAAGCGAGGCAGAAGGGTTGCCGTCGTGGATACGGCCGAGGAACTGGGCGAGGGACTGGCTCCCGAGAAGCGGTTACGCCTCACCACGTGGTTCCCCCAAAAAGGGGTGGTCATGATGACGGAGGTCAGTTATGAGGAGATAACGGATAAAGGACTGACCATCATGACCAAAGAAGGGGAGAGACAGACCATCAAAGCAGATACCATAGTAACTTGTGTACCCTTAGTCCCAAACAACGAGTTGCTCAAAAGACTGCAAGGAAAAGTCCCGGAAATCCACGCTATTGGCGACGGCAAGGAGCCGCGACTGATATTGGACGCCATCGCCGATGGCTCACGCATTGCTCATGCCATCTAGGTAGAGGCTTCCTCTCCTTAAGGTTTCTCTCCCAGAATGAAGCTGGCGGCGCTTTCCCCGGCCATGCGACCCGAGTTAATGGCATAGCCAAAGGTAACCCCAGCCAGATTTATATCATAGGTATCCGATACCCAACCCCCCGTATCATTACCGGCCGCATAAAGCCCGGGGATAGGCTTATCGTGTTTTCCAACGACCTCCATACGCTCATTTATCTTAATACCACCTATTGTTGTTAAAAGGCCGGGGTAGCATCTCAAGGCATAGTAAGGGGGAATGCGCAGAGGCTTCAAATACACACGGTCCTTGCCGTAAACCGGGTCATAACCCTGCTCACAGGCTTTATTGTAATCTTCTATAGTAGCCTTGAGCACTCCGGAGTCAACCTTCATCCAGCCAGCCATATCATCCCAGGAATCAGCTATCTTGGCTGTCCCCTTCCTGGCCTCTCGCTCCAAATCATTCACCCAGGCGTCCGGCTTGACTCTCTGCTCGCGATATGTCTGGCCGTGACCTGAGGTAAGTCCCTTTTCAATCAGGAATTGCCTTATTTCAGAATCAAACAGCGTAAAGGACAGCTTGTCCGGCTGCCGGAGTAGAGCATTCACACTATCGAATAGCTTTAAACCCGACCTTTCGTCAATGAACCGTTCCCCTTTTTTGTTTATCCAGATGGTGTTCGGCTCGGTAGCCAGGTAAGATAAGGTGAGAGAGCCGGGGAAGCCCGGCCCGGTCAATTGAAGCGTTCCCAGACCTTCTGTATCGGCCCCCATTTCTGTAGCCATAAGCAGGCCGTCTCCCATATGGCGCAACCCGATGCGGTATATATTCTCCGTACCGGAAGAGTAATATTTATCCAGCAGTCTCTTGTTACCGGCATAACCGCCGGTGGCAATAACGGCGCTCCTGGCCGCAATTCGAAGCGGCTCCCCTTTTCTCGTCGCCATAATCCCGGCCAGATTTCCCTTCTCATCGAGCACAAGCCTGTTTGCCCTGGCCTGGGTCACTATCCGTACACCCAGAGCCTGGCAGCTTTTGAGCAGCACCTTAATGAAGGCGAGCCCGCCTTCCCTGGGGCAATGCCAGGTGCGCACAACCTGACCGGGAAAGAAAAAGGGCACGTCGAAAAACTTTAACCCCTGCTCCTCCAGCCATCTAACGGTATCTCCCGATTTGTTGACGAACGCCCGGAAGAGTCTAGGGTTTATTTTATTATGCGAGTAGTCCATGGCCAGCTTATAACAAACATCTCTACGGGTATCAATCCGCATTCGCCTCTGAACCGGACTTTCGGCGGCAAAAATACCCAGTGCCTTTACGGAGTTCCCACCCACGGTGCTTCGCCTCTCTAATAATGCGACGCTTACCCCTCGTTGTGCCGCAGCCACGGCGGCTGCCAGACCAGCCCCACCCCCGCCGATGACGACAACATCGGCGTCAATATTTTCATTCTTCGAACTACTGGTGTGATTCACGATAACTGACCTCCTTCAATCTATCCTGCCATTTTCTAACAGTATGTGGCGAGCTAACTGACATCTGGCAATGGTTTATCTTCCCTTCATCATATTGGGCAGCCAGAGACTTAGCTGGGGAAAAGCTACCAGGATAAACAGGAAAATAAAGAGTACAATCAGGAAAGGGAGCACCCCCCGGAGAAGCTCACCCGTTTGTATGTTAAAGGTATTTCTCGTTATAAACAAATCTATTCCCATCGGCGGTGTAATCAGTCCTATCTGCGTGTTAACTACGAACAATACCCCAAACCATATAAGGTCAAAACCCAGTCCAACGATTACGGGAAGAATGATAGGTAGGGTCAGCATCAAAATGGTGATAGGCTCAAAAAAGCAGCCCAGAATGATAAGAAGAATATTTATGCCGACAATCACTAGTAATGGAGGTAGCGCTGACGATGTAACGATATTGACTAAATTTTCTGCCAAGCGGGAACTTCCCACCACATAAGAAAAGAACGAAGCCCCAACCAGGATTATCATAATCATAGCATTTATCAAGACCGCTTCCGTCATGGCCCGGTATAAACCCTTAAGCCTGAGACCGAAAAACGCTACCGCAATAATTATTACGGCGGTACAGCCGACCCCTCCCGCTTCGGTAGGTGTCGCTATCCCCAAGTAAATCGAGCCTAGAATGAAAAACATCACCAAAGCTATGGGCCACAGCCTCTTGAGTGACCCGAGCCTGTCTGCCCAGCTAAATGCGCCGGCTGGCGGGCCAAATGTCGGATTACGCGCGCACAGTATTATAGGTACTGCCGAAAGCATAAAGGCTAAGAGGATGCCAGGTATTATCCCGGCTATGAAAAGACGACCTAAAGACGCCTCGGCAAAAGCAGCGAAAATAATCATAGGGACACTGGGTGGTATCAACGGTCCAAGGACACCCCCACAACACAGACCACCTAGACCGAGTGCCCGATTGTAGCCGTATCTGTTAAACTCAGGTTCAGCCACTTTACCCAAGGCGACTATACAGGCGCCACTAACACCCACGATGGCCGCCATAGCGGCCTCACCCATGATGGTAGCGACAATTAGCCCCCCAGGAACACGGGAGAACCATCTCCGGGCAGCCCGGTAAAGGTCTTCGCCTATTGTAGTTTCGGCGATGACACAGGCCATAAGTACAAACAGTGGCAGCGGGGTCCAGGACAAATTATACAATAAATGAAATGTCGCCCATCCCGCTTTGTCGAGACTTGCCCCACCAAAAGCCAGCACCCCAAAGACAACCGAGCTGAATCCCAGAGCGTAAGCAATGGGCACGCCCAGCAACATCAAAACGAGCATGCTAAAAACACACAGCAATGCCGCTGTAGCATAATCCATAGCTACCTCATTTCATCCAGGTATCTATTCAGCTAGGGACTAGGCACGTTGAGTTACTTTGTCATCTTCTTGGTGCTGCTTTCAAAGAAACAAGGCCACGGCATAGCCGAGCTATAAGAACGAGGCAAAGCAGCCCGTAGCCTATGGGAATTATGATCTTTATCGGGAACAAGGGCACCTGCCACGCTGACCTACTTAACTGGCCCATTTGTAACGCGTACAAGGCATCGGCCCCGCCTTTCCAGGTAAGTATCGCGCAGAAAGCGAGCCCTAAAATTGGGGCAATGATATTCAAGACAACATTGTTGGTGCCTTTAGAAAAGCGGTTAGCCACAATATCGACCCTGATAAGCCGGTTTAACCTTTCCAGAGCGGCTACTGCCAGAACAAAACTGAACAGTAAGAATATAACGCTAAACTCGTATGAATAGGGCTCGGGACTATTGAAAATATACCGTCTGACGACGCCGTAGGTGGTAAGAAAAGCCATCAGCACTACCAGGGCTCCAGCCAACACCATGGCAAATTGACTGGCACGTTCAATTAGCTCTTCAAGTATCTGTTTGACTTTATTGACCAATTATAACGCTCCACACTGGACACTACGCCCGATATAGAACAGGCGTAGCGTCCAGCAATGCTAGCATCGCAGGTATATCTTTGTCCCTGGAGTCTAATAGGGATAAGGGAATTTGACGTTCATCTCGTCAGCAATTTGCTTCATCTTCTGAGCGGCCGCCCCCAGTTCCGTCATTCTCTGCTCACAGTATGGACGGATCACTTCTTTCCACTTATCACGCTCCGCCTTGGGCAGGTAGTAGACATCTACCCCCAAACCAGCCATGGTATTCATATCCTCTTCATAGGTATGGATAAAACCCTCATTTAAGGTCTGGCACGCCTGTTTCATTTCCTCGGCTAACATGTCCTGGATGTTCTTTGGCATCTTATTCCACACATCCAGGTTGATAGTGACTCCGTGGGTGGTACCGAGAGCGTAGCAGGGCGTATAATTGGGAGCAACCTCATATTGTTTACTTACCAGGATGAATGGGGCCGCCAGCATGGCAGCATCGACCACTCCCTTCTCCAGGGCAGCGTATACCTCGGGGAAGGGTATCATTGTGCCAGAAGCACCTAAGGCAGTTATCAGGGCCGTGCCCTGAGGAGTGTCGCTCTGAATCACCATGCCTTTGAAGTCGTCCATAGTCTTAATTGGCTTGGTGGAGATAAGCTCCATGGCAGTGACGTTGAAATTGCCCAGTGCCTTCTGGTTTAGGTTCTGCAAAAATGCCTCACCGTATATCTCCAGTATACCATCCTGGGAAGCTGCATTTGCCCGGACGCTCTCATACAAAAAGGGAATTTCGGCAACAGCCAACACCGGTAGGGTGCCAGCGTAACCACCCCATCCCATGTTAGCCATCTCGACTACCCCTGACCTCACGGAATCGATACTCTCAGCGTACTTGCACAGTTGCTCACCGGGGTAAATCTCCAGTTTATACGCCCCGCCGGCACGCTCATTGAACCTCTCCGCCGCTTCCATGCACTTCATCGGTATAATGTCCATGGGGGGTTGGGCCAATGTCATCCTCAGAATCACCGTTTCCGCCGGTTTTTCCGGTGTGGGTGTCGGTGTTGGTGTCGGTGTCGGTGTCGGCGTGGGTGTTGGTTCTGGCTCAGCACAGGAGATGATTAAGCTGAGAAGCAACAAGGTAATGAGAGAAACGGAAAATATTACAGATAACCTTTTCATTGCATTTACCTCCTTTGTGCAGTTCTATAACGTTGTAATGAACCCTTTGCCCTTGGCTATCAATCTTTTTAGTCCGTTCACCTCCTTTCACCCGATAATAACCATGCTGAACTTAATCCTTAATCTTATTTAACCTATACTATCGTATTTTAGTTGAATTATCTAACTATTTATTAAGGTTGTCAATCTCTTTAGATACAAAAAAAATTCAGTGGCAGAAACCGTGAATTCACCGGGCTGACATTTTGACAGGCTCTGAACAAATAGGTATATTATGAGTCGAGTAACCATGAATAAGAATCCCGTATAAATACCAGCTCTTTAACTGGCTACCCGATTGTAAATATAGCCAGGGGGCGAAAAGATAAAAAGAAGGCCGAAGGGACCTTGAGCCGGCCAAAAGGTGCACTGATGATGAGACTGGCTGTTGACATTGGAGGAACGTTCACCGACATCGTTTGCGTTGATGAGGACACGATGCAGATTGTTGTGGATAAGGTGCGAAGTACCCCCGATGACCCGGGACATGGTGTCCTCAAAGCCATAAAAAAGGTCGGGGCGGACATGGCCAAAATCACCATATTCACCCATGGAAGCACGGTTGGCGTGAATACTCTGGTGCAAAGGAAAGGGGCCAGGGTAGGGCTGATAACTACCCAGGGTTTTACGGACGTTCTGGAAATGGCGCGGGGTGATAGAAAAGAGATATACAATTACCTATGGAAAAAACCGAGACCGCTGGTGCCCAGAGACCTTCGATTGGGAGTAAGTGAGCGAACTAACTATTTGGGGCAAATAGTAAAAGAGCCCGGTGAAGAAGAAGTAGCGGCAGTGGTGAAAAAACTGAGAGAGAATGGGGTTGAAGCTATCGCGGTTTGTTTGCTGCATTCCTATGCCAATCCGGAAAACGAGCAAAAGATAGGTAATATTATCAACCGGCTCTGGCCCGAAGTAGCTGTTTCACTCAGCCATCAGGTAGCCAGAGAGTTCAGGGAGTACGAGCGGACGAGTACCACAGTTATTGACGCCTACATTAAGAAGTCCGTCGTTGTCTATCTTGACCGACTGAGCCAAAACCTGAGAGACATGGAATTCGCCGGTCAACTGCTGGTGGCCAGCCCCACCGGAGTTCTGGGTATTGGCGCCGTCAGAGAAAAGGCGATAGCCGCCCTAAAATCCGGACCGATAGGAGGGGCCGCCGGTGCCGCTTACCTGGCGAAATTAATGGGTGTTAAGGACCTGGTAACCATGGATGTCGGCGGTACCAGTTTCGATGTGTCGGTGATAAAGGACGGCATAAACATAGAAAGATACGATGCCGAATTGATGGGTTACCCGGTGCTTATATCAGGAGTGGATATGCGCGTCATCGGTGCCGGTGGTGGCAGTATCGCCCGGGTTGACGCCGGAGGGATGCTTGTTGTCGGGCCAGAAAGCGCCGGGGCCGAGCCGGGGCCCATGTGTTATGGACTAGGAGGCAGGGAAGCAACGGTTACTGATGCCGCACTCGTCAATGGTTTGATTGACCCGGATTACTTCGCTGGCGGCGAAGTTCCGCTGGATACGGACCTGGCAAAAAAGGGGGTTAGCGATGTCGGCAGGAAATTGGGACTGGGCTTGCACCAGGCTGCCGATGGCATCCTAGCCGTAGCCAGGGATAACATGACCACGGCTACTGCGGAGGTATTAATCGGACAGGGCTACGACCCGCGCGATTTCGCGATAATGGCCTATGGCGGCGCTGGCGGTCTCTTCGCTACCGGCATAGCCAGAGATTTAGGCATTTCAAATGTAATTATTCCGCCAAATCCTGGAGCATTTTCCGCCTGGGGAATGTTGACCATGAATCTTGTCCATAGCTATGCACAGACATATTTTAAATCAATGGACGCGCTTGACCTTGGCGAGTTGGACAGCATATACCAGGACATGCAGAATCGTGGCCTGGAAATGCTCAGGGGAGAGAATATATCCAGAAGCGCCAGCGAATTCATCAGGTCTCTTGATATGTGCTACGATGGCCAGGGTCACTACGTCGAAGTACCTTTGCCCGACAGGAAACTCGGAGAGGATGCCAAGGCGGAAATCGTTAACGCTTTTCACCGCTTACATGAAATCAAGTATGGTCATCAAATTGATGCCCCTCCGAGAGTCATCAATATTAGATTGAAGGCAATAGGCAAGATTAGGGAAATACAAATCAGGGAGCTCAAGCAGGGCAAGGAAATCCCACACGGTGCCTTCAGGCCAAAAAGAAAAGTCTACCTGGGCGGGGAGCTTGTTGAATGTCGGATTTATGACCGATACCGGCTGCTTGGCGGCAATGTCATCGATGGCCCCGCCATCATAGAGGAGCCCCTTCATACCACGGTGGTTATGCCGGAACAAACTCTAAATGTAGATAACTTCGGCAGCCTGATTATCAATGCGGGAGGTAAATAAGAAACAATGATAGACCCGATAACACTGGCTGTCGTCCGCAACAACCTGATTTCAGTAGCCAATGGGATGCAGGAAACAGCCTTCAGGTGTTCGGTTACCACCCTCATGTACGAGATAAGGGATTGCGCTTTTTGTATCCTCGATGCCGACATGGGCGTTATTGCGCAATCACAGGGCCTTATCGGCTTCCTGGGCAGCCTGGGGCCGGCCACCAGAAATTGCGTAGATATAGTTGGCAGGAAAAATCTCGAGCCAGGAGACGTGGTTATATCCACCGTGCCGCACATCACCGGTTCCCATTCGGCAGATGTGCTGCTGTTTACCCCCATCTTCTACAGGGAGGCACTATTCGGTTATGCGTCTACCAAATCGCATTTAAATGACCTGGGTGCCAAAAGCTTCTTCCCTACCGACACCAGGAGCGTCTATGAAGAAGGACTGCACATACCCCCGCTCAGGATTTACCGGGCAGGAAATCTGCGGCCGGAAATCTGGGAAATAATCAAATGGAACTCACGAGCCCCTCATCTGGTATGGGGGGATATGCAGGCTCTGATTTCTGGCTGTCACTTCGCCGAAAGACGGGTCACGGAACTGCTGGAAAAATACGGACTGGAGACGGCAAATGAATGCATTGAAGAGATGTACAACTACGGTGAGCGCATGACCAGGAATGCCATCCAGGAAATGCCGGACGGTACCTGGACTGCCGAAGACTACCTGGATAGCAACGGCATCGACCTCGATAAACCCATTCTGACCAGAGTAACCATAACGATTCAGGGCAGTGATATTACTATAGACTTCTCTGGTTCCGCCCCGGAACAAAGCGGGCCGGTGAACGGGTCATTAATCAGCACGATATCCAGCGCCAGAGGAGTGGTCAAGGCGTTAACTACCCCGGACCTGCCGGCAAACGAAGGCTGCTTCCGACCTGTTAAAGTAATAGCTCCCGAAGGGAGCGTATTCAATCCCAGCCCCACAGCCCCGTCCTTCCTGTATTTCCAGATAAACATCAATATCATAGAACTGATAAACAAAGCGCTATATCAGGTCCTCCCCGAAAAAATCCCGGCCTGTTCCGGAGGGGATGTATGCGGGGTGGGATACTTCGGAATATACCCTGAGACCGGGAACTACTGGATGGCCCTGACACCGTGTGTCATTGGTCAAGGCGCCAGCCTTCTTTCGGACGGCGAGAACTACATTCACCCCCACGATATATCGTCTGCCAAGAATGCTCCTACTGAGGTCTTAGAATCAACATTCCCTGTATTTATAGAAAGGGTCGAACTGATACCGGATAGCGGTGGCGCCGGGAAGCACCGGGGTGGCCTGGGCTCTCTGCTTCATGTCAGGCTTCCCGTGCCGGCAACCTTTTTCAGTTTTATAGAAAAGGGTAAGACCCCGCACTGGGGTATTAACGGGGGGAAAGAAGGCCTCAGAAATTACGCTCTGGTTCGCTCGAAAGAGAAGGGGGAATTCGAGGTATTAAAGACTACGGGCATAGAGCTGGGTGAAGGCGATAGCGTTATCACCATCGCCGGGGGCGGGGGCGGATATGGCGACCCGCTGGACAGAGCGCCTGAAGCCGTCCGTGAGGATGTGACCAGCGGGTATGTTTCCGTTGAGCGTGCCAGACAGGACTACGGCGTGGTCATTAATCCAAGCACGTTTGATATTGACATTGAAGCCACCAGCAAACTAAGGCGCGAGCTGCGGACTAAATAAGGTTTGCCTCTTAGTCCGATATTGCTGGCTCAGATTCCTTCCAGCTTTCTGGATTACACAGGTCTCACAATAGATGCCGGTTTGAAAGGAGGTGGATATGAAGGAGTACAGGACAATACTGGTTGAGAAGAAGCGTCCCATAGGCAGGATTATCTACAATAGACCTGAGAAGAGGAACCCGATGACCATGGAGATGATAGATGAAGCCACCGACGCTTTTCTCGAATTTGAGAAAGACGATGAAGTACGGGTCATCATTCTAACCCATAGGGGTCCCGTTTTTAGCTCCGGGATGCCCCAGGCGGATATAGCAGGAAAAACTTTCGAGGAAATTCTGGAGGTGAGCCACAAGTTTATGGGGTACCAGGCATTCATGCAGCGAGACATCACCAAGCCGGTAATCGCGGTGGCCGACGGCCCCGGGGCGCATGAATCGGCTGACATCATTATAATCAGTGACCGTACCAAGTTTGCGCTGCCGGCGATAAACATCGGGCTGATATGAGGCAGCATCCGCTCCGGCGCGGTCTGCGCTGGCTTTAAAAGAAACAAGAGGATGGTATTAACGGGTGATTATATCAGTGCCCAGCAGGCACTTGACTGGGGCTATGTTGACGAGGTGGTTCCAGCCGAAAAGCTGGAAGAGACGGCTATAGAGTGGGCCAAGAAGCTGGCAGGCAAGAGCCCGGTGGCTCTCAAGCTCACGAAGATGGCTTTCTGGCAGACACGGGACATGACCCCGGGGGAGGCACTGCCACATATTGAGGAGCTTTTCGCCCGCCATGCTGCCAGCGAGGCGGGACAGGAGGCCATAAGAGCATTCCTGGAAAAGAGGACACCATCCTGGCTGGCCGGCACGGACACTGCTTAACGGACTGAGGCAGTTACCGGAATTCGCATTTAAAGGTTACCAATAAGGCGAAAGTCGTAAGCTGTCAGCGTACGGCTTGTAGATAGGCCAAAATTGACAAATGCCATGGAAATATATTTATATTGTATTGGTAATACCAAACATAATACGGGATAATAGATAAAGAGCCAGCAGTTATAAATTTAAAAAGGGGGGCGGAATATGCGCTGATAATATCCTATTGGATAAGTGAAGAGAAAGGAGAGGGAAGCGAGTCAGTATGTTTGATTTCAGTGAAGCCGACAAGATGTTACGGAATCAGGTGCGATCCTTTGCCAGAAAAGAGCTAGCGCCAGGAGCGATGAAACGGGCCAAGGAGACCACGGTACCCCGCGAAATCTGGAAGAAGATAGCCGATATGGGTTATACGGGAATGGGAGTACCGGAAAAGTATGGCGGACAGGAGGCAACCTGGATAAGCCGCGGCGTTGTTATTGAGGAGATGAGCTATGCAGATGTCAATCTGGGAGGACTGACACATCATGTCCAGAACATGGCCTGGATGGCGGCGCAGGGAGAAGAAGAGGTGGCGGCTGAGTGGGTTCCCGGCTTTGTCAGCACCGAAAAAATTTGCAGCGCCGCCATAAGTGAGCCGGATTGCGGCTCCGATGTCGCAGCTACGAAAACAAGGGCCATCAGGGAGGGAGATTATTACAGGATTAATGGGGAAAAGACCTCGGTCAGCCGGGGCGCCTACGGTGATGCCTGCCTTCTGCTGGCCAAAACTGACCCCGACGCCGGAATCAGAGGCCTGACCCAGTTCCTTATCCCCATGGACCTTCCGGGTATTGAAATGTCGCCGATTATTGACATGGGCTGCAAACCCGTGGGTAGAGCCCTTATTAACTTCGATGGCGTCATGGTTCCCGCCAAGAATCGTATCGGGGAAGAAGGGCAGGCATTTGCCAGAGCCTTTATAGCCGGCGTTGACAAAGGCCGCGCCCTGACCGGACTGGCGGTGCTGGCATCGGCCCAGGCCTCTCTGGATGAAATTATCACTTACTCAAAGGAGAGGGTAGTTTTTGGCAAGCCGATTGCCAAATATGAGGGCGTATCCTTCAAGATTGCCGAGGCCGCCACGTATCTCGAGGCCGCCAGATGGCTCTGCTACTATACTCTGTGGCGTGGAGACCAGGATATGTCAACTTTCAAAGAAGGGGCTATGTGCAAATGGTGGTGTCCGCAGCTAGCCGCACGAATAATTCATGATTGCATACTCCTGTACGGGCACGTTGGCTACACCGAGGACTTACCTTTAGAGCAGCGGCTGCGAGATGTCATCGGCTATGAGTTTACTGATGGCACCGCTGAAATAAACAAGCTGAACATTGTCAGGGAAATTTTGGGGAAAGAGGCTCTCCCCTATAAATGACGATAAGGTGAGGATAACTATTTTTTAAAATTGTAAACATTACGGAGGTAAAGATGGCGGATTCAATACCAGTATCAGAGGTCAGCTATGACGAAAAGAAGTGGACGGAAAAGCGCCGTCGGGATGCTTCAACACACATGGCGGAAGAATACTACGCAAAACTAGCCAAGGAGATATACAAAAAGTACGGCTTTGAAGGTACGCAGTGCAATAACGACCAGATGATGGAGATGGCCAGAAAATACGTACCCCGGGCATTGAAAAACTTCCATATCGTGGGCAATGACTGTAGAACGGTGGCCGCCTATTTCAAGCTCGTTGACAAGATAGTTTTTGACACTGATTTTGAGATTGTTGAGGACACGCCGAGGAGAGTGATACTGAGAGGTTCCAGTGGTTGTCCTCTGGCGCGCTTCCCTCAGGTGGAACTCTGCGCGGAGATGTGCGAAGGTGGTCAGGGACACGAGCTCGTAGCCTGCGAAATAATTAACCCTAATATACAATTTACCAATATATCACTGATGAGTGCTGGAGACGAATCTTGCACCATGATGTTTGAGCTACCCGAGACAGCGCCTCTTTCTGAGGTATCCGTACCGGTATCTCTATACAAACTGGATGAGGAAGTGTGGCCAAAAGAGAGACGGGAAAAAGCCCGTCAGCGAAGGGGCTGGGAAAATTATGGTTCAATGTCAAAGGCCCTTTACCGAAGGTACGGCAAGGAGGGCATGGAGGCGGTCTACAAGGTAACCAGCGAAGCCGCCGATAACTATGTAATCATGTCATTGCAGAACTACAACATCCCGGGTAACGATGCCCGGACAGCCGGCGGCTACTATAAAATTTTCCACCAAATAGTTTTCGAGAATGACCTCGAAATAATTGAGGATACCCCTAACCGGGTGGTCATGAGAAATAGTGGATTTTGCCCGCTATCGGCCAGTCCTCAGGAGGAACTAACGGCCGAAATCTGCCTGGGTTCTATGGGGCACGAGCACAAGGCTTGTGAGATAATTAACCCTGAACTAAAATTCTCGGTACCCAGTCTAAGGAGCGCGGGTCAACCTTATTGCGAGTATGTTTTTGAGCTGTAGGCAAGATTGAAGGAAGATACCTGTAGAAAGTGTATTGTTGGGTAGCTGAAGTCAAACTACATAAAAGCCTTTCTTTTACGTAGCAAGAAATACTGCCCTTGTCGTTTCTCTCCGCCTGAGCGCCAGATGGTCAATGTGCTATGAAACCAGAAGGGGGTTTTACTGTGATTACCTACAAAGAGCCGCTAGAAGAAGCACCGTGTCAGCGTGCTTGTCCCGCGGGCGTGGATGTACCCCGCTACATTCGTCTGATTGCTGAAGGCAAGTTCGACGAAGCTCTGGCAGTAATCAGGGAGAGGATTCCCTTTGCCTTAATCTGTGGCTATGTCTGCTTCCACCCCTGCGAGGCCAGCTGCCAGCGAAGCGAGATGGGCGGGCCGCTGGCCATAAAAGCTCTCAAACGCTTTGTGGCTGAAGGGAGGTCAATCAGCACCAGAGAGCCGGCAGCTGCCCGAGCAACGGGCAAGTCGGTGGCTGTCGTCGGTTCCGGGCCGGCCGGACTAACCGCAGCCTATTACCTGGCCAGGCTTGGGCACGCTGTCACCGTCTTCGAGGCGCTCCCGGAGCCGGGTGGCATGATGCTGACCTGTATTCCCAGGTACCGGCTGCCCAGGAACGTGCTCGATTCGGAGATAGATATTGTCAGAAAGGCAGGGGTGAACATTAAAACGAACACCAGGGTTGAATCACCGGACTGGCTCTTTGAGCAGGGCTACGACGCTGTTTTCATAGCTATTGGTGCCCACAGGGGGCAGAAGATGGGTATCGAGGGAGAAGATGACCCGGCGGTAGTGGACTGCGTATCCTTCCTTAAAGATGTTAACATGGGCCGGCAGGTCAGTCCGGGGGACAAGGTGGCGGTTGTCGGTGGGGGCAATGCCGCCATCGATACCGCCCGGACCGCCCTTCGGCTCGGTGGCAGGAATGTGACGATTTATTACCGCCGCTCCTGGGACGAGATGCCGGCCAACCTGTCCGAGGTGGCCGAGGCTATGGCCGAGGGAGTGAATATTCAGTTCCTGACGGCGCCCACCAGGATAGCCAGAGCCAACGGCAAGTTGAAGGTAGAATTTATCCGGTCCAGACTGGGGGCAGTGGATGCCAGCGGGCGGAGACGCCCGGAACCGGTCCCCGGCAGCGAGTTCACTGTTGAGGTTGACAGTGTCATTTCGGCTACCGGTCAAACGCCTGATATCCCTGACCAGCTCGGGCTGACGACCGGTGACGGTGGTACGGTTCAGGTCACCGCGGGCACCCTGGCGACCGGCAGAGACGGGGTTTTTGCCGGCGGCGATGTCGTCAGCGGCCCGGCTTCAATTATCGAGGCTATCGCTGCCGGGAGACAGGCCGCCGCCTCAATAGACCGCTACCTTGGTGGCCAGGGGTCGATTGAAGAGGTACTGGCGACGCCCCAGAAAGTGGCCTCATACAGGCTGGGGCTTCCCATCGTCAACCGGGTTAACATACCCGCACGACCTGTCAGCGAGCGACTCCGTGACTTCAGCGAGGTAGAACTTAACCTTGATGAGCCGAGTGCCGTTGAAGAAGCCAGGCGGTGCCTGCGGTGTGACCTGCCCATCAGGATTGAGGTTGATAAATGTTCCGGGTGCCGGACATGTCAGGTACGCTGTTCTGCCATAAATCTGGGGGAGTTCAACCCCTTTAAGTCGTGTATTACACTGACCAGAGACCACGCTATAAGAACGACCGATTTACAGTTCAGCGATGAATGCAAGAATTGCGGTCTCTGTATAGCCGTATGCAACTACGGTGCCTTAACCCGGGCAGATAAGGAGCTATAGTAACGATAAGATATTCATGTGGCTTATCAGAACGTCGAGGGGGTACCTGAAATGGAAATGCTGGGATACGCCGGTCAGATTCTGAAAATCGATTTAACTCAAGGAAGCATTGTCAAGGAGAATTTTGACCTTGGAATGGCCAGGAAGTTTATTGGCGGCATAAGCATGAGCGCCAAGTTACTCTATGACGCCGTAAAGCCGGATACGGATGCGCTGTCACCGGGAAATGCCCTGATAGCCAGCTCGACCCCTCTCTCCGGGACAGGTCTCATCGGGACCAACAAGACCGACTGGACATCAAAGTCACCACTCAACGGACTGGCCCAGACAGCGACATCCGGTGATTTCGGGACGCATCTGAAATGGGCGGGCTATGATTCTATGGTCATAACCGGAAAAGCCGCCAAGCCGGTATATATCACTATTTTCGATGATGAGGTACAGATTAACGACGCCGGCGACCTCTGGGGCAAGGACACCTATGAGGCTGCTGACGAACTCTGGGACCGATATGGCGACAACTGCACTATATTCGGCATTGGCCCGGCTGGTGAAAAATTAGCCAAGATATCCATGGCTTATACCAATAAGCAGGCATCCGCGGGTAGAAAAGGCTCCGGGGCGGTCCCCGGTTCCAAGAATATTAAAGCTATTGTAGTCAGGGGCACCAAAGGGTTGCGCGTAGCCCATACCAGAGAACTCCTGGCCAAAACTGATGAACTATATGACAGGTTCCTGCATGACCCGAACCTCAAACAATGGATGAACCTGGGCACCACGATAGCCGTAGAGCAGTACGGTCAGGAAGGCAAAGCCGCCTGGAAAAACTGGCGCGAATCCTACCCCGCCGATAGATGGGTCAATCGGTTCGGCGTGGAAGCGTTCATGAAAGTAAGAGATATCGCTCTTCCCTGTACACTCTGCCCGCTGAGCTGCAAGGTCGTGTACAAGCTGAAGGACGGTGAGTTCGCCGGCCTGGAAACCCCGCAGGCATGTAATATGGGCGCTATTCTCTCCTATGGTTCCAAGTTTGACCTCTTAAGTTACAATCAAATTGTCAAGTGTCACGACACCGCCAACAGGCTCGGCATAGATTCCAATGAGATTACCTGTGTGTTAGATTTCCTTATGGACCTGCAAGAACAAGGGATAATTGATGAAAAGGTAACCGACGGCATGAAACTGGAGCGGAACCTGGACACGGTACTAACCTGGATGCACAAGGTAGCTAACCGGGAAGGCTTTGGCAACGCTGTAGCCGACGGTTACCCCGGCGTGTTTGCCGCCCTCGGCGAAGAACTGACGAAGTATGCTGTGCAGAGGCGAGGCGGCTCACTGGATTTCGACCCCCGTGGCCTTTTCGGGACGGAAGGTTTTGGCACTGTAGTTGGGCTCACGGGACCGCACGCCACCCTGGCCCTCGGTCCCACGGTGATTGCGGGGCGTACACCGGAGCAGCTGCGAAGATACTGCACCAGGATAGGTATGTCAGAAGACGAGCTTGACCGGGTTTTCAGCGACCCGCTGGGGTTTAATATCGCCCGGCTGACACGGTATGTGGAACGCTGGAACGTCCTGCTTGATGTTATGGGTATTTGCAGCCGACCACCTCTGGCCCGGTTATACAGCCTGGCCACGATTACGGAGCTCTATCACCTGGTCACCGGCGTTCATATTCAACCAGCCGAATTGCTATCAGCCTCCGAACGATGTGTCAACCTGCTCAAGCTATTCAACATCAGGCAGGGTGCCACCAGGCAGGATGATTACTTACCGGAACGATACTACACCGAGCCATTTTCCCTCTTGGGCGAGGAGACCTGGCTGAAAGACTACTATAATACCAGGAGATTGGCTAAAGAAGATATTGAGATGCTACTCGATGATTACTACAAGGAGAGAGGGTGGGATAAAAACGGCATCCCTACGAAAAGGACACTTACGGAACTGGAACTTACCAGCTTCATCAATAAGGCAGGGTAGTGACAGAAAGAAGTCGTAAGGCGATAATAAATAACCAAGGTACGGAATCGGTATGCTGAGTGGTCTTCGTGCTCTGGATGTGACCAATGAGCTTGGTTTCTTCTGTGGCAAACTCCTGGCTCAGTTCGGCGTTGACGTAATCAAAATCGAAAGGCCCGGGGGAGACCCGGCCAGAAATTTCGGGCCATTCTATCATGATGTGCCCGACCCGGAGAAAAGCCTCTACTGGTTCGCTTTCAATGAAAGTAAAAGGGGCATAACCCTGAATATAGAGACCCGGGAAGGCCAGGATATTTTTAAAAAATTGGTTAAAAACGCCGATTTCCTGCTCGAGTCTTTTCCGGTGGGTTATCTGGACAATCTGGGCTTAGGCTACCAGGAACTAAGTGCCATTTATCCCGGGCTCATAATGACCTCAATAACCCCTTTTGGCCAGACCGGACCCTATAAAAATTATAAAGCTACGGACCTCATAGCTATGGCTGTGGGTGGCATCATGTCGCTGACCGGCGAACCCGGTGGCGTGCCCTGCCGGCTGAGCCCAAACCATGCCTATTGCCTGGCGGGCACCAATGCCGCCCTGGCTACCATGATTGCCTATTACTACCGCACCCGGTCGGGAGAGGGACAGCATATTGACGTTTCACTATCCGAGTGTGCCATCCGGGAAAATTACAGTGAAGTGCCAACATCCTGGGAATTCAGGCACTACAACGCGGGCCGGCACGGCGACATCATGTTTCGTTATAATGTGAATACCAGAACGATATGGCCCTGCAAAGACGGGCACGTGACCTGGACTCTTTTCGGCGGGACCATCGGTGCCAGCGAAAATAAGCAGTTAGCTAAATGGTTGGAGGAAGAAGGCCTGCTTGGAGACCTGAAAGACATCGACTGGGATGAGTTCGGTTTCGATGGCATAACTCAGGAAAAAATTGACCGGATAGAGGGGCCGGTTTTTAAGCTCCTGCAACGGCATACTAAAAAAGAGATAGAAGACGAGTCTTTAAAGAGGGGACTGCGCATCAGTGCGGTGAACGACGTGAGAGACCTGTACGAAAATAAGCAGCTTGAGTTCAGAAAATACTGGAAAGCAATCGAACACCCCGAGCTATCGGATGTTATACCTTATGCCGGGCACCTGTTTCTATCTAACGAAACGAAAACAGAGCCCCGGCACAGAGCCCCGCTTATCGGCGAGCACAACCGGGAAATATATATAGGTGAACTGGGTCTGAGTCAAAGCACCCTGGCTGACTTGAAAAAAAAGGGGGTTATCTAGTCTATATGGACAGAAGACTGCCGTTTCAAGGAGTGAAGGTCGTGGAGTGGACACAGGCTATTAACGGCCCCTGGACCGGAGCCTATTTTGCCGACTTCGGCGCTGAGGTAATCAAGATTGAGTCCACCAGGTATCCCGAGATGGCCAGGACCAGCTCGCCGTATAAGGACGACATCCCCGGTTATGACCGTTCCATTACGTTTAATACCTTTAACAGCAGTAAAAAGAGCTTCACGCTGAATCTGAGAGAGCCCCGTGGCCGGGAGATATTTATGAAGCTGGTCGGCTGGGCGGACATAGTACTCCAGAACCAGAGGCCAGGCCTGATGAAAGCCATGTCATTTGGCTACGAGGAGCTAAAAAAGGTAAAAGAAGATATCATTCTCATAGAAGTCAGTATTATGGGGCAGGAAGGCCCGATGGTGGGGGTGGGCGGCTGGGGTAGCAACTCCATGGCGCAGAGCGGCCAGTTTTACTACTATCGATTTCCCGATAGCGGTCCATCATCACCCGGCTTTACCGCCGTCCCCGATGTTATCGGGCCCATGTTTGCCGCTATGGCCGGTATTGCCGCTCTGGACTATAAGCGCCGGACAGGGAAGGGACAACACCTCGATGTCAGCCAGCTGGAGCCCCTGGTGCATTTTCTGGGTCCGGCCATTTTAGATTTTACCATAAATGGCAAAATACAAACCCCGGTGGGCAGCCGGGATAATCACGCTGCGCCGCATAATGCCTTTCGCTGTAAGGGGGATGACCGGTGGTGCGTTATTGCCGTATTTACCGATGAGGAATGGGTAAGTTTCTGCGGGGTACTGGGTAATCCTGAATGGACAAAGTCCCCCAAATTCGCCACTCTGTCGGCTCGGAAGGCAAATGAGGACGAGTTAGAAGTGCAGATAAACCAATGGACGGCGCAGCATATACCCCGGGAAGTGATGAAGATGATGCAGGCAGCCGGAGTCCCGGCCGGGATTGTGCAAAATGCTCAAGATGTCGTCGACTCCGACCCTCATGTAAAAGCCAGAGAGCTACTGCTCCAAATGCATCACCCCGTCATTGGTGATTACCTGCATACGCGATGGCCTTTTGTCCTGTCAAAGACACCACCCTGGATAAGGACCGGCCCCCTCATTGGCGCGCATAATCACTACGTATGCACTGAAATCCTGGGTATGAGTGATGAAGAATTTGTCGAGCTGGTAAATGCCGAAGTGATTATCTGATTCCTGCTCAATCTACAATGACAAAAAGAGGAGGCATCCGGCGGTGAGCAGCACAGCTAAAAACTCACCAATCGAAGCACTTTCGGCAAATGTGCGGGAGACGCGCTTTGAAAACTTCGACCAGGCGACAATAGACAACGCCAAGAGCCGAATCATCGATGTGGTGGGGTGTTTGATAGGCGGTGCCAACGCCGGCGGCAATCCGGCATTAATAAACCTGGTCAGAGAGTGGGGAGGCAGGGAAGAAGCCACCATCCTGGTTCATGGCGGTGAGGTGCCAGTTCACAACGCTGCCATGGTAAACAGTATCATAGCACGGTCTTACGACTTCGAAGCACTATGTCCCCTGGTTGAAGATGAGATTATCCCGGCCCACACCAGCGGGACAACAGTACCGACAGCGATATCAATGGGGGAAATGAAAGGCGTAAATGGCAAAGAACTAATCACGGCTTTATTGGTGGGGGATGATGTCGCCTCACGGGTGCTGGCCGCTTCTGGCTTCGCACCTGCCCTGGGTTGGGACTGCATCGGTACGACAAATATGCTCGGCGCAACCGCTATCGCTGGCCGATTATTAGCCCTAAACCAACGGCAAATGAGAAACGCCTTTGGCATCGTTCTCAATCAGCTCGCCGGTACTTCCCAGAGCATCTGGGATGGAACTACTTCATTCAAGCTGGCTCAGGGCACATCAGCCCGGAATGGTATCTTTTCCGCCCAACTTGCCAAAGCGGGATGGACAGGACCGGATGATGCCCTGCTCAGTGACTTCGGCTACTATCATCTTTATACCGAGGGTTGTATTAAACCCGAGATTTTAACCAGGGACCTGGGTAAGAAGTATTACGCCGATGCTGTCTTCAAGCCATATCCCTGTTGCCGCGGCACTCATGTGGTTATTGATAGCGCCCTGTCGCTTTTGCAAAAACATGATATTAAGGCTGAGGACATAGCCGAAGTAACCATTTACATACCCCCGGGTGGTGTAGGCGGTTTTCTGGAACAACCCTTCAAAATCGGGGACTTCCCCCATACCTGTGCCATTTTCAGCTACCAGTATGCCGCCGCCTGCGCCCTGCTTAGAGGGAGTGTTAAGCCTGGGCACTTCTCTGAGGAGTCTATTCGTGACCCTCAAATTAACGCCCTTATTCAAAAAATAAAGTCAGTTGAACTGCCTGGAGCGCCAGCACAAAGCGCAAAACTGAAGGTAAGAATGAAAGACGGACGGGAGTTCTCCGAATTCAACGATGCCCCCAAGGGAGACCCGGTCAGAAATCCGATGTCCCGAGACGAGATAGCAGATAAATTCAGAGCCAATGTAGAGTTTTCCCGGACGGTGACCAGAGGTAATGCCCAAAAAGCGCTGGATTTACTGGAAAATCTGGAGGAACTCGATAGCGTACACAAAATAGTCGAGCTGTTGGTTCCCCTGAAGGTGAACTGAGGGAGGTTAGATATCATGAGTCCCAGCAATAATTTGAATACGGAAAACCTGGAAACCGAAGTTGCCATCGTTGGTGGAGGCGGGGCGGGTCTGGCGGCGGCCGCGGCCGCCGCCGAAATGGGAGCCAAGGTTACCGTACTGGAAAAGCGCCGTTCTTTTGGTGGCAACTCGGCGCTGGCCGGAGGTATTTTTGCGGCGGGCAGTCACCTCCAGAGGCAGAGGAGAATACAGGTAAGTACGGACATATGTTTCAAAGAGGCCATGAGCTACTCCCATAACAAGATTAATCCCAGAATCATTCGCGCCTTTTTAAACAAATCGGGGGATACCGTGAAATGGCTGGAGGACATGGGTCTGATAATCTATGACCTGCCCCCCTACTATCCCGGGCAGACCATGATTACCTGGCACTGCCCCAAGGCAGGGGGCCGGGCAATTATCAACGTGCTGGTCAGGCGCTGTAAAGCGCTCGGCGTCCAGCTAGTCTCTCCGGCCCGAGCCATGAAAATCCGGCTCGATGAGAAGGGAAATACAAGCGGAGTCCTGGCTGAATATAAAAGGAAACAGCTTGGAGTTACGGCGAAAAGTGTTATTATCGCCACCGGCGGCTTTGCCGGAAACAAGGAATTATTAAAGAAATACGGCCAATTATACGGAGATAATATATACCTCATTGGGTTACCTCATACGGGAGACGGCATAGTAATGGCCACGGAAATAGGCGCTGATACCGATGGACTGGGGATACTACACCTGACCGGGCCGGGCTTTCCCAGCTCCCGCGTCTTATCCGGCATGGCCATGGAGCCTCTCACGGTCTGGGTAAACAAGAAGGGGCAGCGGTTCACGGACGAAGGCACCGGCATAAAATCCTTCGAGGCCGTAAACGCCCAGATGCGGCAGCCGGAGCTGCTGGCCTTTGTTCTTCTGGACTCTGGAATAAAGCAGTTTCTGGTCGACCACGGATTTACCCGTGGTATGGGCTCACTATACCGGGCACGCAAGGTCAAATCGAGCCAATGGCTGAAAGAACTGGAAATGGAAGCCGGGTTAGGAACGGTAAAGATAGCCGATTCCTGGGATGAGATTGCCCGATGGATGGGAGCTGACCCCAGGGTGTTAAAGGCTACCGTGGAAGAGTACAATGAAATTTGTGAGCATGGTTATGACCCCATCTTCGGCAAAGACCGCGTATACCTCAAGCCCCTGCTTACTCCACCCTATTATGCCCTGAGAAGCACCCCCGGTATGCTGACCACGGTGGGCGGCCTCAAGATAAACGAGCGCATGGAGGTAATTGATAAAGAAGATAACCCTATCCCCGGGCTTTTTTCCGGCGGCAATGATACCGGGGGCTGGGTACCGGATACCTATAATATCAATCTTTCGGGAAGTACGTTCGGCTTTGCCATCAACTCGGGGCGCATTGCCGGCGAAAATGCCGCCAGATATGCCTCAGCCGGCAAAAAATAAGAAGTATAATTGCTTTAAAAAGGGTCTTTATGAAAACAAGAATAACCGAATTGTTTAAAATTCAACACCCTATCATCCTGTCGCCGATGGCATCGGTGGCTCGTGCGCCTCTGGTTATAGCCACCGGTAACGCCGGAGGACTGGGACTTTTCGCCCCCCCGGGATTAACCCCGGAGCAGGTACGGCAGCAAATCCGCGAGATAAAAGAGCGTACCAATGGTAAGCCCTTTGGCGTTAATATCATGCCTATTATGCCCAAAGTCAGGGAACTTATCCAGGTGCTGATTGAGGAAGAGGTGCCGGTGTGGACTTCTGGCTTCAGGAATCCCCTCACTTTTTTCAATATCAAGAAACCTGATAATGTACTTTTCATACCGGCGGTGGGCAGCGTCAGGCAGGCATTGAGTGTCGAGAGGCATGGTGCCGATGCCGTAATAGTACAGAGCTGGGAATCCGGGGGGCATTCCAGCCTGATAGCGTCTTCAGTTTTGATTCCCGAAGTAGCCAGGGCTGTCAGGATTCCTGTAGTCGTGGCTGGCGGCTTCTGTGACGGCAAAGGTCTGGCGGCCGCTTTAGCCCTGGGTGCCGAGGGCATTGCCATGGGCACAAGGTTCGCTATTACACAGGAAAGCCCGATGCCTGAAGACCTGAAATCAAAATATATTGAAGCCAGAGATACCGACGCTCTCCTCAGTGCTGTCTGGGACGGCATGCCCATGAGAGCTATCAGCAAGATGCGGCGCTACCGTGGCTGGTGGACACACCCCTGGGACGTTATACCCAGCATACTAGCCACCAAAAGGGAGTTTAATGCCAGCTGGAAAGAGATAATGGAGAATGCCAAATACGTCAGGCAAATGCGTGGTTCACTCCCTCAATTTGCCATTGGACAGGCAATGTTCCGCAAGGCGCTCGAAACTGGCGATATTACCAAAGCCTTCGCTCCGGCCGGACAGGTAGTCGGTTTAATTGAGGATATTCCTACCTGCCGCGAACTTATAGAGCGGACTGTCGCCGAAGCCGAGCAGGTCATCAGAAGCCTGTATAACCGAGCATCTAACCAATAAAAAAGTGTCAGGGCAAGCTGGCCAGTTTCTGATAAAGGTGAGCTTACAAAGTAAAGGACAACCTCATTTTGGTTCTGTTCGGTTTTGGGTGTTTCTGTATTATCTTTGGCTTCACACTATCTAACCTCTCCCCCTTAATCCCCCTCTCCAAACAGCAAGATGGCACAAGCCCCGCAAATAATTATGTTTGGAGAGGGGGAAATTTTGTGAGAGGGGCATGTGCCCCTCTCCGCTGGTTGCTCCCCACTGGGGGGTGGGGGGTATATACTTACGGGATAAGTCTTAGATGCTGCGAGGGCGGTGGGTGGGAAAAGATATCAATGTGAGGGGCTGGAGGTGAGGCAAAGCTAACAACCAAATGCAAACAAAACAATCACTTTAAATTGACTTACGAGAGGAATTAGCCTATTGTATATCTAAATGCTGTCTGGTAAGAAGGAGGATAGAAAAATGGCTGAGAAAAAATACGGGAAATATGTGTACGAACATCCCATCAACCATGGAGCCTTTGGCCCAAGTATAGATTACGCCGGTGAAAAAGTCTTTGACTCTAATTTTTCGCTCATCTGCCTGCCCGTTACCAAACCCGTGCTTATGGAGGAATACCCGCATTCACATGAATTCGACATGTATATCACCCTGATGGGACTAAACCCTAATGGTCTTGAGGACCTGGGAGGTGAAGTCGAGCTGTACCTGGGAGAAGAAAAGGAAAAATACGTTATCACCAAGCCCACGAGCGTCTACATGCCGAAAGGGATGATTCACTGTCCCCTGGAATTTAAGAGAGTTGATAAACCCATGCTGCTGATTCACGCTACCCTTGCGTCCAAATACGAAAAAGCGCACATATACAAATAGCCTTAATAAACAGGGGCGGCAACAGAAGAGGTATGAAGGTGCTATATTATTGAACTACCCGAACACTATAAGGGAGGTAAGGTAGAGCCATGTCCAGAGAGTTACCCGGTGGTTATAACGGTAAAATCCTGAGAGTCAACCTCTCCGGCAAAACTGCCAAGGCAGAGACCATTGATGAAATTGTCTGCCGGCGCTATATCGGCGGAGCCGGATTCATTACCTATTACCTGTGGAAGGAGCTGAAGCCGGGGATTGATGCTTTATCACCCGATAATAAGCTCGTCTTCGCTCTGGGACCGTTATCAGGGCTGCAGCTGCCGGGGGCCGCCCGTCACTGCGTGGGCGCCAAGTCTCCCCTGACCGGTACTATCGCTAAAGCCGAGTCCGGCGGTTTCTGGTCAGCCGAGCTCAAACGTGCCGGTTATGACGCCATTATCGTCGAGGGCAGGGCTGAGAAACCGGTCTACCTGTGGATTCAGGACGGGGAAGCGAGTATCAGGGATGCTGCCCACCTCTGGGGGAAGGAGACCAAGGAAACACAGGAAGCCATTAGAACCGAGCTAAGCGACGACCGTGTACAAACAGCCCTAATCGGACCCGGGGGAGAGAATAAGGTACGTTATGCCTGCATTATGCACGGCCTCCATGACGCCGCCGCCCGTGGGGGGGTTGGGGCGGTAATGGGTTCGAAAAACCTCAAGGCCATCGCCGTCAGAGGGCACAATCTGCCCAGAGTTATTGATAGCGAGCGTGTGAAGGCAATAAGGCAGCAGGTACTGGGCGAAACAAAGGGGCACTGGCTTTCGGAACTGGGCACGGGCGGCCCCGATATGATAGACCTGGTAACTGAAGGGAACCTGCCGGTACGCAACTTCCGCGACGGCCTGTTCCCGGAAGTGGAGCAGATACACAGCGGAGTGATGAAAGACACTATCACGGTCGGCATGGAGGGCTGCTATGCCTGCCCGGTGCGCTGCAAGAAAATGGTTCAATTTGAGGAACCCTACCGAGTGGATGCCGTTTATGGTGGCCCGGAATACGAATCCATCGCGGCACTGGGGTCCGATTGCGGGGTGGGTAACGTTAAAGCCGTCGTTAAGGCCAACGAGCGGTGCGGTGCCTATTCACTGGATACCATCTCAGCCGGCAGTACCGTTGCTTTCGCTATGGAGTGCTTTGAGAAAGGGCTTCTGACCACCGGAGACACCGGCGGCATCGACCTCAGATTCGGCAATGACGAAGCCCTGCTTAAAGTTATTGATTTGATTGCCAGACGTGAGGGTATCGGCGACCTGCTGGCGGAGGGAACCGCCCGCATGGCCGAGAAAATAGGCAGGGGCTCAGCGGACTTTGCCATGCACGTCAAAGGTCTGGAAAACGGCATGCACGACCCGAGGGTGTCTGCCGGCCTGGGTCTCGGTTACATGGTCAATCCCAATGGCGCCGACCACTGCCCCAACCTGTTTGACCTGAGGTTCATGGCCTGGCCACTGATTAAAGAGCTGCACCACCTGGGAATTACCGAGACTTTGCCTTCTAATGAAATTAGCCCGCGTAAGGTAGCCATCCTCAGGCTGGCACAGCTCAAGAAGATTTTTGATGACTGCTCGGCGGTATGTCTGTTCCTAGAATACAGTCTGGACAGGCAGGCTGAGCTGATAAAAGCGGTTACCGGGTGGGAAACGGGCGCCGTTGAGCTGATAAGGGTAGCCGAGAGGGTCCTGACTGTAGCCAGATTATTCAATATCAAGGAAGGGTTTTCCGCGGCTGATGATGTGCTCCCGGAGCGCTTTTTCCAGCCCAAGACCGATGGCGTTCTGGCCGCAAAGCCACCGTTTGACCGGGCGGATATGGAGAAGGCTAAGAGCTACTACTACAGGTTGATGGGATGGGACGAAAAAGGAGTACCGCTGCCAGAAAAGGTGGAGGAGCTTTACATTGAGTAATCCGTGAGAAGTGGTAGATAATGAGCAACATTTCTCAGGAGTTAGCTGATTTTGCGGTTGACACCAGATACGAGTACTTACCGGCAGCCGTAGTGGACGAGACCAGGTATCTTCTTCTGGACTCGCTGGGATGCGCCCTTGCCTCAATCACAACGGACAGAGGCAAGATGTCCATAGCGCTCGCCAGAAGACTGGGCGGGACGCCGGAGTCATCAATAATAGGCACCGGTGACAAGGTCTCCTGTTCTACGGCTGCCTACGTCAACGGCGAGTTAATCAACACTACGGATTACGATGCTCTGCCGCCGGGCCGGCACTCGCCGCCATATATCATCCCGCCGCCGCTGGCCATTGCCGAGAGCATCGGTGCCTCAGGTAAGGACCTGATTCTGGCCATGGCACTCGGCTTCGAAATTGCGGCCAGGTTCGATGGTGCCCTGAGAAAACCGGGTGGCGGCTTTTCCGGACCTGACGGCGAAAAGTTTGACTGGGGAGACCGCGAGGGACATGCTTATACCAATTTTGGTTCCGCTGCCGGAGCCGGCCGGCTCCTCAAGCTTGACCGTGATAAAATAATGCACGCCCTGGGCATAGCCGGTCACCTGACTCAGGTACTGACTCATGTGAGATATACATTCGGCGACCAGCGGCCTATGACCAAATACGGCGTACCGGGATGGCAGAACACGGGAGCCGTCAATGCGGTGCTGCTTGCCGGCATGGGATATGCGGGAGATACTACCGTACTTGATTCAGAAAACGGGTTCTGGAAGTTCTGCGGCTACGACTACTGGAATCCCGAAAACATACTGACCGATATCGGTAAGAAATGGATTTTTACCGGTGTCGTGTATAAACCGTACCCCTGCTGCCGGATGCTCCACGGCGCTATAGACTGCCTCTACAGCATTATTGACGGCAACAATCTTATGCCCGGGGAGATAGAAAGCATCAGGGCTTACTGTCACCCCACTGTTGAGCAGCCCTGCTTTACCAACCCGGCCATAGAGAACATCGTTGACGCCCAGTTTAATGCCAAATATGTTCTATCTGTCGTCGCTCACAGGGTAAAGGCAGGCGTGGAGTGGCAGGACACAGAGACGATGAAAAATCCGAAGATACTCGAATTCATGAAGAAAGTCACCTGCGTGGCTCATCCCGAACACGGGAAGCAATTTCTCAAAGACCCGACCATCTCTCTCCATAAGGTTGAGGTTGTCGCCAGGGGAAAGACATTCACCGAAGAAAGAACCAAAGTCCGGGGCACTCCCGGTACCGAGTTCGCCATGACCCGCCAGGAACTCGTGGATAAATTCCGACACAATGCGTCCAGAATACTAACTCCGCCAAAAATTAATAGCGCGGTAAACTCCCTGTTGCATCTGGAGAAACTGACGAATATCCCGGAACTCATGAAGCAGCTTACCCCGTAAGGAAACTGTCTGGGGAGTGGAGGCATTTTTGATTATGAGCAGTGCTAATTAAAACATAGCTATTGACAAAGATAGGAAAATGTTCTATTTTAAATTAAATCGCTATCCCCGATAATCCATTTATTACTAAGTCCGGGAATAAGGAGGTGCTAAGATGTGAATGAAAAGCCCGAGTTAACAGCTATTTGGGTTTGATTTTAATAATAAGGGGGTGAAATGAAGAGCAGATACTGGTTGATTTCAGCAATTACCCTGGTCCTGCTGGTGGCGCTTCTACTGCCTGCCTGTGCCGAGCCAGAGCCAACTCCAACTCCAACTCCAACTCCGACACCAACACCGACTCCGACGCCAACGCCGACGCCAACGCCAGAACCCGTGACCCTGAAAGTGTCTTATACGACGCCACCAGGAAAGACCTACTCGGCAGGCATTGAGTGGTGGGGGCCTGAGTTTGTGAAGCGGACGGAAGGCCGTTATAAGGTAGAAATATATCCCAGCAACACTCTGGTACCATTACCAGCCGCCTGGGACTCATTAAAAGCGGGTGTAGCTCAACTTTCTATGGTAGTTCCAACTTTGGCTCAGACCGCCGTCCCGGTAAGCATGATTACGGGGCTCCCCGCGCTGGCGTTACCCGGTGAAAGCTGGGAGAATCATCAGAGAATGTGGGACAACTGGTGGGAATTCTATAATACGTTCCCGGAAGTAAAAAACGAGCTCAAGGACTTCAAAATGGTCTGGCCTTTTGTACTGGACCCGAGCTATATGGTGACCAAGGACAAGGAAATACGCAAGCCAGAAGACTTTAAAGGTTTGGCAATCGGTGGCGGCGGCAACATAAGGGAGGTAGTAACGGCTAATGGTGGTGCCGTTGTAATGGTAATGCCCCCGGAAACGTACATGAACCTGGACAAAGGGGTTATAGATGGAGCCTTTCTGGCCTGGGGCATGTCCAACGATTACGACCTTCAAGAGCTCTGTAAGTACTACTACCTCTATCCGTTTGAGCAGGGAGTTCTGTGGCTTATGATGAATCTGGAGACATGGAATGCCATGTCACCCGAAGACCAGAAGATATTTGATGAATCGTTCCGTGAGGCCAGCAAATATTCCTCAGACGGCTATCTAGAGAGCCTGAATTCAGGGAAGCAAAAGGCTATAGATGCGGGCAGGAAACTCATAGAACCCACTCCGGAGGAGATAGCGGTATGGGAAGAAGCCGCTACGCTGGGAGTTAAGAAGTGGATGGACGATTGCAAAGCCGCGGGTGTTGAGAATCCCGAGGAAATCATGGAGAGATACAAGAAGTTAAGGGAGAAATACCTGAAATAACTTTTCAGGCTGTTACCTGTTGAACGGGGCTTCGGAGGATATTACGCCTCCGAAGCCTTTTCATCAGAGTGTCAAATTTAATTGCCCACCCTCCGCAGCACGCCCGCATCTATCCGATGACGACTTCGTTGCCATCAACCGCGTACTCAGTATTGAGCCCCTGGTCTCTGGAAATTTCCTTCATGTAACTTAATAACTCACCGAACCGCTCGTCCTTTGAGAGCAATATCTCCGGCTCACCCTTCTGATTGATATATGCCGGCAGGAAGGACACCCGGCTGATAGCTTTATTGGAGATGGCGCATCTGGCAATAATAGTTTTCCGGGAGTCAGGGGGAAACGGGAAGGAGGGGTAGTCCGGGTAGGGCGGGTTCCAGTCAGGATTCAGGACTCTCCGTAATGCTTTGACGGCGGGGATTTCCGCCCATTCCTTGGTCATAAAGTGCAGCTCTACCGCAAAGTTGCCAAACCCATAAAAGATTACCTTGCCAGAATAAACCTCGATACCCTTAAGTATGTGGGCGTGGTGCTGCCATATCAGGTCTGCCCCGGAATCAATGGCTGCATGTGCATAATCTTTCTGATATTCGGCTATTACAGCGGGAATTAAGTGAACCCCGCTGTGCATGGACACTATCACCAGGTCAGCCTGTGTCTTCGCTTTCCTGATATCCTCGACCATGGCACTCATGTCATCTCTATAGGGGAAGGTATGTGCCCGGCCGGGCGTGCCTGGTTGAGAAGGCTCAATCGGCTCATAAAATGTCCAGGCTCTTAAAGTAGCACAACCCGGTCTATTTACCTCAGCCCGGGAGCCGGCTTCTACGATTGAATTGTAGTCCAGAAAGGCTATTCTGGTGCCTTTACAATCAACAATCGCGGGCCTGTGGGCCTCCTCAATGTTATTACCAACACCTATTACTAGAAGTTTCTGTTTTTTTAAATTTTCTATCGTATCATAAAAGGCATCAATACCGGCGGCCATGCAGTGATTACCGGCGAATGAGACTATGTCGAAACCGGCTTCCTTCATGGCCACCGCTACTTCAGGACTCCTGGTAGCCTCCTGGGCAAGGGGCCCGGTTCCTCTGTTAGACAGGTTGACTTCAAGGTGACAGAATGTCACATCTCCCTGGCTCAGAATACCGGTGACATTCTGAAATATCGACCCGGGGTCGGCTCTATCGGGACCTATGTCGCCAACGGCGTATAACGTTATATCCTCGTCAGCCCTGTTCACTTTTCACGTCTCCTTTCACCTGCTGGTATTTGATTAAATAATAACAGACTTAATCTGGGTGCCGGTAATTATTTTCTCAGTACCGGCAGCTTCTTTATATCTTCCAGAGTCTTGGCATAGTGGTACCTGGGTGGCCGGAACATCTGCCATACCTCATCGCAGACCTTGAGCTCTTCCGGCGATAATTCTATCTCGGTAGCCGCCAGGTTCTCCTCCAGCTGCTCCAGTGCCGTGGTACCACTGAGCACCGACGTAATTGTCTTGTTACTCAGTATCCAGGCAATAGCAAACTGGGCCGTGGTGCAGCCCCGCTTTCTGGCAAGTTTTTTGAACCTGTCCACAGCCTCCCAGTTCTTATCCGTCCAGTAGCGTTCGAGATACCCTGGCCCCATAAGCTCATGGGTAAACCTGCCTTCGGCCGGCGGCTTGCCGTACTCGTGCCTGTCGGTAAGCATCTCGCCGGCCAGGGGATTATAGACGCATACCCCCACTTCCTCACCGGCACAGAGGGGCAGCAGTTCCATCTCAATATCCCGGGTGAGCAGGTTATACGGCGGTTCCACACATTCAAGTCGCGCCAGACTGTATTTATCACTGACCCACAGCGCCCGGCAGGTCTGGTAGGCGCTGTAGTTAGAACAGCCTATATAGCGCAACTTCCCCTGACGCACCAGGTCATCCAGAGCACGCAGCGTCTCCTCTATAGGAGTGTCGTAGTCAGGGTTGTGAACATAGTAAATATCGATGTAGTCTGTTTGCAGCCGCTCCAGGCTTTCTTCCAAGGACTGCGTAATATGCCGCCGTGACAGCCCGATATCGTTGACACCTGGCCCGGTCCTGCCGGCTACTTTGGTGGCTATCACCGCGGAGTGGCGTACCCCTTTTAATGCCTTGCCGATGATTTCCTCAGACTTCCCATTGGCATACGTATCAGAAGTATCCAAGAAATTTACTCCGGCAGCCATGGCACTTTTTATTATTTTTATAGAGTCAGCCTCGCTAACGGGGTCCCCATAGTTCATGGTACCAAGACAGATTTCAGAAACCTTGATACCCGTCCTGCCTAAATTTCTATATTTCATAACAATCTCCTTTGGGCAAATTATTCCATTATCATTAATAACCATCCGTGGCAGTAGTTTAGGCTGATTCTCAGACTATCTCCAGCTCAGGGCATGGTCACACCGCCATCGACGCTGAAGGTCTGCCCGGTAATATCGCTGGCAACGTCTGAAGCCAGATACGCCGCCATATTGCCGATATCCTGGGGCGTGGTGAACCGCGCTAAAGGTACCGTCGCCACAATCTGTTCCAGGAACTCCGGAGGAGCCTGAAGCGCGAACCCGGTATTCCCTACCCCCGGCGCTATCGCGTTGACATTTATCCCGGATGAGGCCAACTCCGCCGCCATCCCCTTGGTGAAGACCATGACACCGGCCTTAGCCGCGCAGTAAACAGTTACATATTCCTTACCGGTTCTGGCACCGTTTGACGATATGTTGATAATCTTGCCGCTCTTGCGCTCGAGCATCCGCGGGAGAACCGCCTTCGTGCAAATAAACACCCCCTTGAGGTTAATATTCAGGTCTCTATCCCAATCCGCTTCGGTCGTCTCGACAAAGGGCTTCGGCACGGTGCTGACACCGGCATTATTGACCAGTATGTCTATCCGGCCGAATTCCACCAGCGCCGCCTTTACCATATCATTAACCTCGGCGCTGCTTGATACATCCGCCTTAATCACCATGGCCTTACGTCCTAGAGCCTTAATCTCAGCCGCCGTCTGCTCGGCTCCTTCGAGGTTCACATCATTTACAATGACATCGCAGCCTTCTTTCGCCAGAGTCACCGCTATACCCTTCCCGAAACCTATTTGACTCCCGGCCCCGGTTACCAGCGCTACCTTACCTTTCAAGCCCAGATCCATCGCTGACTCCTTTCTTAGTTATAGTCACGCATCAGTATTAATATAGCAATTTCTGCATTAATATGACAATTTTAGTTCCTATGCCCAACAAGGTCAATCATCAGACCACGGCGGCGGATGACACGATACCGTTAACCATGGAAAAGAATAGAACTTCCACAAGGGAAGTTCTATTCATTAACAAAACCAGAAACCACGCACCAATTCAGTCAGCCCATAGTACCGGCGGGAACCCCTGTGAAATTCGTCTTCCTCTAAGACCAGAGTTCCTGAGCCACGTCTTCCAAGCCCAGTTCCAGCAGCTTCTTTTTACTCGGCTTGCCTGTCTTGACATCCCAGTCCATGGCCGTCAGGTATTCGTTAAAGACCTCTTCCTTCTTTAGCGTTATCCCGGCGCGGGGACCGACTGCCTTCGGTGGTATACCCATCATCCTGTCGGGGAACTGGAACGGCAGCTTCAAACCCTCACGAACGTTGAAAGCCTGCCGCATATTATCTATCCTCTCCCCGGTCTTGAGTAATTCTTCCCTGGTAAAATCCCAGCCGGTGATGACCCCGATAGCCTCAACAAGCCAGTCAGCATGGCCATACCCGTCTCCGAACACTATCATGCAGAGCCCACAGGCGTTCATCACCTGATTAAAGGAACTGCCTATCTTATGAGGTTCGCCCCTCCCTTTAAAGCTGCTGCGGTCGAAATCAGGCATAGCGCCGCGCGGAAGCGGGCCTTCACCGCTCTGGGTATGACGGGCCGGGGTCGGCTCCGCTCCGTAGCCAATGGCAAAGCCGGGCCCGCCCCTTGAGTCATGCGCCGGGACCTCCTGTCCCCCGATATGCATGGCATACTTCTCGGAGCCCTTGCCGATTTTCTTCGCAGCTATCTTGACGCCGTCGGCAAGGATATTACCAAAGCCCTCGCGTTTGGCGAGCTTCTCCGTCATGGCCACGATGGACCTGTGGTTGCCCCAGGTCATTTCGAGGCCATCGGTGTCTTTCTTGGTAATGAGCCCGTTCTCGTAGCATTCGATGGTGAAGGCGATGCAGGCTCCAGCCGAGATGGTATCCAGGCCGTAGCGATTGCAGATATCGTTGACTTTGATTATTGATTCGATGTTGGAATTAAGACAGTTGCTGCCGAACATGGCCATGGTCTCGTACTCGGGCTTGTGGGCGCCCGCCTCGTATTGATATTCCCCGGTGCCCGCCTTCATGTGCCCGCCGCAGGCGATGGGGCAGTGCCAGCAGCCATATTTCCTCTCCTGTTTGGCAATAAGCGGTTCGGCGCTGATATCTTTATAGTCCGTAAAGTCAACCACCGCCGCACCCGCCCAGTTCTGGCAAGGTACATCATCGGACTCACAGCTCATGTTAAAAAGGCCCGGTGTGCCGAAGTTCTTCATAAAAGGAGGGGGGTCCATACCCGCCAGGTGCCTCTTCCTCATCTCGCTGGACTTCTTCTCATCAGCCACGGGTATCTTCAGGCTGCCTTTTATCGCTATCGCCTTGAGCTTTTTCGAGCCCATAACGGCGCCCAGACCAGAACGTCCGGCGGTCCGTCCCTTGTTGTTCATCACCCCGGCGATGAGCGCCATCTTCTCTCCCGATGGGCCGATACAGGCCACTTCCACATCCTTACCGAGTTCTCCTCTGAGTATGTCTTCGGTTTCGAAAGAGTCCCTGCCCCAGAGATGGGCGGCGTCTCTAATCTCGGCTTGGCCATTGTTAATATAGAGATATACAGGTTTTTCAGCTATGCCGGTAAAAAATACCGCGTCGTATCCGGCGAATTTCAGGTAGGGGCCGACATTACCACCCGAATTAGCATCACCCCAGCCCCCTGTCAGCGGTGATTTGCCCACCACTATGTACCTGGAGCCACCGAGTGCATCGGTACCGGTAAGCACACCCGTGGTAAAACCAAGAATATTATCCGGGCCCAGTGGGTCAACGCCAGCCTTCTGCCGGCTGAAGAGAATTCTGGCACCCAGACCATAGCCTCCCAGAAACTGGCGTCCCAGCTCTTCATCGAGCACCTCATCCTTGATCTCCTTTTTGGAAAGGTCTACCCACAATATCTTTCCCATAAAACCTCGTGCCATCTATTAACCTCCTTACTTTGTTTAGCAGTAATCTAAGAGAAAGGCTACCTGAGTTAGCCCGGGGTTGGCGGTGCCAACTCCTACGGCTATATTACCTATCCACCCGCTGATTGTCAAATATTACGGCGACCTTCGAATAGCCGTTGCCCGGTCTGGACTAGTCAGCAGGAAAGTCTTACAGTCCATATACTCATAAAAAGAAATTCCAAGAAATAACAACTGATCATTTCTCCCCACCTGGCTTCTGTTATCCTCCAAATGTCACAAATTTGTTACTTTTTTGGTAGAGATTTTACAACTATTCTATCGGCTGCGGCCTAAAATTACGGCAGAAGAATATCCTTTTAGGTGTGTTTCCACCCAGCCTTGAGTCATGCTGTTTTTTTACTAATGTAAAACCGGAAATGGTTTATGAGCGAAAAAGAAGTTGCGTTAATTCTAGCTGGTGGACGTGGGAAAAGGATGGATATTCTCTGCTACCTGAGACCAAAGCCGGCACTGCCTTTTGCTGGCAGGTTTCGTGTCATTGATTTCAGCTTAAGTAACTGTATCCATTCCCAAATCGCGGAACTTGCCTGTTTGGTTGATTACCAGCGTGCGCTTATGGCGAAGTACCTGCGAGAATGGAACTCGGCAAACGGCGCCGCCGCGGATCTCTCCATCTTGACGCCTGCTGTTGGCTCGTACGCCGGAACGGCGGATGCTGTCTATCAAAACCTCGATTATCTGGAGAAACAAGACGCTGAGGTGGTGCTCATCCTGGCCGGAGACCACATTTACAAAATGGATTACCGAAAGATGATTGCCTTTCATCACATGGCGAAAGCCGACGTTACGGTGGGAGTCGTCCGGGTGCCGATGGAAGAAACCTACCGTTTCGGCACGGTTACTATGGATGCTGAGGGAAGAATAAAGGAATTCATCGAAAAATCTACAAGCTCCCGGAGCAACCTCGCTTCCATGGGCATCTACGTGTTCAATAAAGACATCTTAGCCAAACGCCTAGTCGAAGATGCTGGTGAACCAGACTCCCCACATGACTTCGGTTATGCCATATTGCCCCGGATGGTGGCACTGGACAGGGTTTTCGCTTATGAGTACGGCGGATACTGGCAGGACATCGGCACCATGGAAACCTATTATGAGGCCAATATGGAGCTTCTGGTGTCACGGCCAGGTTTCAGTCTTAACAGCGACTGGCCGATTCTTAGCGAAAGCAGCAGGTTGCCAGTATGCCGGGCCAACAAGGAAGGTAATATCGTCAATAGTATGATAAGTCCTGGATGTATCATCGAGGGCCGTGTCGAAAACTCCGTCCTGTCTCCCGGCGTTCATGTTGCGGAGCAAGCTATCGTGAAGAACTCGGTAGTTATGGCAGATTCCCGTATTGGCTATCACAGCATTATTGACAGATGCGTTCTGGATGAGAGAGTAAATGTAGGTAAGTTCTGCTATGTTGGATTCGGTGCCGGTTTTGTTCCCGGAAACTGGGAAATAACGGTCCTGGGCAAGGATGTGGCGGTACCTGACGGCACGGCCATAGGTCGTAAGTGCCGGGTTGTACCTGGCTTCATGCCAGAAGCATTCGGCACACGAGTTGTACCTCCCGGTACTACGTTGATACGTTCATGAGCAGGCATAAGCTGTATCTTCAAGATATGAGTGATTCTGTATCAGGAGGTGTTGGACATGGCGAAAAAGGTCAAACCAAAGGCAGGAGCAAAGAAGCAATTAGAGAAACCACTGGTCAAGGTCCCGGTCGAGTATGCCTTCTGGTGCCATGACGGAAACATATTTGCCGACCTTGAAGAGCTGGCCAAAGGCCTGGCGGCTATGTCGGACGAGACCTTCGCGTATCACTGTAATCTGGAGAAGCAGGACTTCAGCAGATGGGTAAGAGACGTCATCGAGGACGAATGGCTGGCCGCTGAACTGGCGAGGGCAACAGACAGGCTGCAGGCAGCTGAGTGTGTGGCTACCAGAATGACCTTACTTACCAGCAACTAGCTCGGGCAACCTGGCATCCAGCAAAACCGCCTTGGTCATTCCTTCGGATTCTGTTGTTCCATCTTCGACATAATACAAAGTATGCATCAGGGATGTGCGTACTACGAGGTATATGGATGGCAAAAAAAGAGAAACCTCAAGAACAATCAAGGGAGCAGACAGATAAGCTCTTGGCTAAAGTACCGGAGGATTATGTCTTCCGTTGTCATGATGGCCGCACGCTTAGGGACATGGTGGAACTGGCCGAAGGTCTGGTCGCCATATCGGATGATACCTTTGCCTATCACGTAAATTCGGAGAGGAACGACTTTAGTAAATGGGTAAGAGACGTGATCGGAGACGAAAAGCTGGCGAGCGACCTGGCAACAGCGACAAAGAGGACGCGGGCAGCAGGGTATGTTACTGCCAGATTGGTTGCTCTCACTAGCAAGGGCAAAATGAGTAAGCCGATAAATACGAAAAAAGGTCAACCTCAAGTTAAAGGTAATATGTCCCAATCAGCAGAGCAGCAGTTAAAGGACTTGCCCGTTGCCGAACTGTTAAAGCATTTGCAGACTTCCCCA
>CAYWRT010000001.1:29531-49997 GCA_964460815.1 uncultured Dehalococcoidaceae bacterium | reverse complement strand
CCTGGATGGAGAACGACTGTCTCTTCGCCGATATCCTCCTGCCCGTCAATACCAAATTCGAGGAAGAGGATATAGCCGCCGATACCTTCAGCGGCCAATTTCACACGGTTATGCTGGAAGATAAATGCATGGAACCGAAAGGGGAGTCCAAGACCGACTACGAGGTAGTCTGCCTGATAGCCGAAAGGTTGGGGCTACTGAAAAAGTACACCAAGGGCAGGTCTGTCCAGGAATGGATAAGGTTCGGCTATGACCATTCGGAAGTAGCCCCTCTCATCAGCTTCGATAAACTCAAGGAGAAGGGCTATTACGTTGTACCCGTTGACCCGGAGTGGAAGAAAAATAAGCCGGGTCTGCTTGGCTTTTACGAAGACCCGGAGAATAACCGCCTGACAACGCCAAGCGGCAAGTTAGAGTACTATTCCCAGGCCCTGGCGGAGCATTTCCCGGATGACAACGAGAGACCGCCGGTTCCCCACTGGATTGAAAAGAGTGAGAGCCACGATGAAAGACTCTCCGGCGAGAGAGCCAGGAATTATCCCTTGCTTATAATGTCCAATCACGGACGGTGGCGAGTACATGCCAATCTCGATGATATTAGCTGGTTCCACGAAATCGTAACGTGCAAGGTTAAAGGACTGGATGGATACCATTACGAGCCCATCTGGATTAACCCGGCGGACGCAGCCAAGAGGGGTATCAATAATGGAGACGTGGTCAAGGTATACAACGAGAGGGGCGCTGTCCTCGTCGGAGCCTACGTAACGGAGAGAATGATGCCCGGCGTGGTGTATGTTGACCACGGGGCCAGGTATGACCCGATAGTCGTAGGCGAGCTTGACAGAGGCGGTGCCATTAATACCATTTCTCCACATAATGGTACTTCCAAAAACTGCTGGGGGATGGCAACCAGTGGCTACCTGGTGGAGATAGAGCGTGCCGACCTGGACGAACTGAGAAGGCAATACCCCGAAGCCTTTAATAGACCCTACGACCGGGCCACCGGGCAGGTAGTGGAGCGGGTGATGGTTTAAAAGAGCCCGGTTATTACCCCAGACCCAGACAATAGAGCCACCTGTAAATTTCAGGTGGCTCTGATTATATACTAAGCCAAGGCTTTTACCAGGTCGTCAGAGGTAGTTACCCAACCAAAGAGTTCAGAGACATTCCAGATAGTGGCTTTCTGGGTATAATCGGGGCCGGCATGGCCGCAGCCATCACTCACTATGATGGGGAAGTAATCGTGAAAAAAGGCATCTCGAAGTGTTGACTCAACACAGACATTGGTGGCGAACCCGAGAAACAAAAGGTGCTTGATATTATGCGTCCGTAAAATCGCATCAAGCTCTGTGTTGACAAAACCGCTATACCTGCTCTTATCGACCACTATGTCTTCTGGTTGAGGCTTAAGTTCATCCACTATCTCCCAGTCCCAGGTGCCAATAGTCAGAAACCTGTTCTTCCATTCTGGATGCTCATGCATGGCCACAGCTCCCGATTCTTTCCAGTAGTTAGGCGATTCCGGCCCACCGGCGTTGGCCATGTCGGGTCTATAGCTCATCCTGAGATAAATGACCTTTATTCCCTGACGTCGAGATGCCTTAATCACTTTCTCATTAGTCTTGATGACACGCTCCACCTGCCCGTCATCAAGTCCTTTCAGAACATCAACCATCCCGCCTTTTTTACAAAAGGCATTTTGCATGTCAACGACGATTAAGGCAGTCCTCTCAATATCCAGGCTGATTGATTCGGGTCTAGCGGTAACAACCACTTCCATCGCCACTCACCCCTTGGTTCTCAGCAAGCATTCAGGCTCTATTCCCTTCTCTAGCTTGCCATTCCGTCATCAACCACGATGGTTTGCCCCGTAATGAAATCGCTATCAGAGGAAGCTAAAAAGATAGCGGCACCGACAAGGTCCTCGGGGTATTCTCCCCCTTCAAGGCTGCTCTGGAAATACGTCCGGCGCTCGTACTCCTCCCAGGCAGCCTTGTTATCCAGGTTCTCACCGAAGTTCCTGCCCGGCGCTATACAATTTACATTGATATTATACTGAGCTAATGCTGTCGATAGACTGCGTGTTAATCCAATGACACCACCCTTGCTGGCCATATAGTTTACGAAAATATCGGGCTCCGAGAAAAAGGCGCCCGAAGCCATGTTGATAATCCTACCCTCATTCTGTTCCTTCATATACGGAAAGACAGCCCGGGTACACAGGAAAGGCCCCTTGAGGTTTACGGCCATGACCCTGTCCCAATCATCCGGGCCGAGCTCATAGAAAGAATTCTCCGTTAGCTTTACTCTGGAAATCACCGCGGCATTATTGACCAGTATATCAATCCTCCCGAAGCGCTCCACCGTTCTTCTGGCCATCTCCAGAGTGTCCTCCAGTATGGAAATATCTGTCTCCAGAGCCATAGCCTCGCCGCCCATAGCCTCTATTTCCTCAATAGTAGCCATGGCTGCCTCCAGGTCGATATCACTGGCTACTATTTTGGCGCCTTCATCAGCCATGCCCAGGCAAAAAGCGCGGCCTATGCCCCACACACCACCGGTTACGATAACAACCTTATCCTTTAACCTTGAGCCCCGGTTCTCTCTTTCTAGCATTGCTCTCTCCTGAAAAAATAGTAACCCATCACATCATCCTAGGTAGCGTAGTGCTGAGCGCGGGAACGGCAACCAGCAGAGCCACATGGCAAAAATCAGCTATAACGAACGGTATGACGCCACGGTAGAGAATGCCAAGAGGCTCATTAATAACTCCAGTCAGAATAAACAGGTTAATGCCAAAAGGCGGTGTGACCATTCCTATTTCTATAATCCTTACCATGATGACACTGTACCATATCAGGTTGAACCCCAATGCGTCCATCAAAGGGTAAAGGATAGGAATCGTGAGGATTAATACGGCGATAACGTCAAAAAACATGCCGCATATAACATAAAATATGATGATAGCCACCAGGACAATCATGCGGTGTACGGGCAAACCAGCGATAAACTCACTGATAGTAAACGGAATCTGAGTTATGGCCAGGAAGGCGTTGAACATATAGGCACCAATCAGCATGATGATAATCATGCCGACCATCCTGGCGCCCTCCATCAAGGATTCCCAGACGCCATGAAGGCCCAACCGTCTCTTCGCCAAACCGATAACCAGAGCCCCGAAGGCACCGATGCCGCCGGCCTCGGTAGGCGTGAAGATACCGCCATATATACCGCCCATTATAAGGAGGAATAGAAGTATCACTGGCCAGGTCAGCCTTACAGACCATACCTTCTCCTTGATGGTCGTTTTAGGCATGGTCGGGGCCAGTGATGGATTAAACCGGCACAAAAGGTAAATGGTAATGATATAGAATACAGCTTCCAGAATACCAGGTATTATCCCGGCGATAAACAGCTTACCGATGGACAGTTCCGTAAGTATCCCGATAAGGACAAACCCCATGCTCGGCGGTATTAGAATCCCCATAGTGCCCCCGGCCGCTATAGCCCCGGCAGACATCTGCCGGCTGTACCCCAGCTTCTTCATCTCCGGGTACGCCACCTGGCCCATCACTATCGAACCGGCGGAACTGTTACCAGCACAGGCGGCAAACAGGGCACAGCCGAAAACCGTGGCCATAGCCAGGCCGCCTCTCAACTGCCCCATCCAGGTACGAGCCATTTCATACGCATCCCTGCCTATCCCACTATAAGAGACAAATGAGCCCATAAGTATGAAGAGCGGAAGCACGGCAAAATGGTAATCATTCAGCCTGTCAAACGGCAGTATGGCCAAATTGCTGATGGCGGCACTAAGACCACCAATGGCGGCAAAACCTAAAAAACCTATGAGCACCAGACCGAAACCGATGTGCACGCCCATTAACAACAGGACCATAAGGACAATGATGCCTATGAAACCGACTTCAGTCTGTCCCACGCTTGAATACCTCACGGAATGTTAAATAAACGTCTATTAGAAATATCAAACCCACCCAGCCGAAACCTATGGCCAGCAGGAGCATAAAAGGCCAGAATACCATACCCAGGGTCACGGTAGTACCACCAAGTTCTTTGAACATATATTCCCAGGCCCTCAGCGCCCCCTGCCAGCATATCATTCCACAAACAACGGCAGCTATTAAATAGGCAATGAAATACACTATAGCTTGCCCTCTCGCGGGTAACAGGTCACAAATCACCGTAATCCTTATGTTACCCTTGTTAAGCTGGCAGTAGGCCAGACTCAGGCTTCCGGCTATAACCAGCATAATTCCTACAAGTTCGAAGGTGCCCTCTATCGGAGCCAGAAAGAAATAACGCCCGCAGACATCGGCAACGGTGTTTATCATCATGACACCGAGTACTACGGCCGCAATAACTGCCATCACCCGGCTAATCCACAGTATTGCCTTGCCACACCGCAATAAAACCCGCTCCTCTTGCAGTTGCATTTCACCTCCTGAATTGCACCCCTATCATTAGACCAGCAGGTCAGAAAAGCCCGGCTTAGTGCCCCATTATTTTATCAGATAAGCAGAAAATTTTCCAAGCCAAGTGGGGATAGATTACTCAATTACGAGTGAAACTTCTTCTTTTTTATATAAACTCCCTCAGTTAATTTGGCACCTTATTATATACAGCGTCGCTGACATTATAAACCCATTGTCAATATTATACAACACAACCTAGACCCCGCTTGACGATATTATACACTCCGCTGGTGAAATAGGGAAGCCTTTTTATCCCCTCTGCAAATCCGGGGCAGAGCCTATTACCTGTTGACAAAAGCAGGAAAAAGGTATATGTTTGAAAAGGTTTGCCATACCAGATATCACATTTTCATTAAATCCAATAAAAGGGGGTGCCAAAGTGTAGACGCATAGCCAAAGAAACAGATATTTCGGATTGATTCCACTAACAGGGGGAGAAAATGAAAAGAAGATATTGGTTAATCTCAATAGTCAGTTTAATTCTTTTAGTGGCGCTGCTGTTGCCCGCCTGTGCCGAGCCAGAAGAACCAACACCAACGCCAACACCGACGCCAACACCAACTCCAACTCCGACGCCGACGCCCAAAGAACCTGTGACGCTTAAATTATCTTATACAATGCCCAAGGGAATGTCCCTGGGAGCCTCACTTGAGTGGTTTGCCGAAGAGTTCCCCAAGCGGACGGATGGTCGTTACAAGGTAGAAACGTATCCCAGCAACATTTTACTACCAATACCAGCCATTTTGGACTCATTAAAAGGGGGTGTCGCTGAAATCGCGCTGGCGCCCCCACCAATGTGGGCGAACGCCTTCCCGGTAACCATGGCTTGCACGCTGCCCACAGTGGGATTCCCCAGTGGCACCATGGAGCTTCAGGAAAAACAGTGGGACGCCTGGTGGGAATTCTATAACACATTCCCCGAAGTACAAGCCGAGTTCAAGGACTTCAAATTGCTCTGGCCCTTTGCCCTGGGAGCATCCCAGTTTATGACCAAGGACAAGGACTTTCACAAAGCCGCCGACTTTAACGGCATGGCAGTCGGCGGGGCGAGCGGCCCAGTGATGGAGGTAGTGAAGGCTAATGGCGGTGCGGAGGTAAGCTTGATGATGCCTGAGGTATACATGAACCTGGACAAGGGGGTTATCACTGGAGCTTTCTCTTCGTTCGGCATGTCCAATGATTACAACTATCAAGAAATCTGCAAATACTTCTATACCTATGATTTCAGCTGTGGCATTCTAACTCTCCTCATGAACAAGGAAGCCTGGAATGCCATGCCGGCGGCGGACCAGAAGATAATGGAGGATACGATAAAAGAGTCATGTCCAATTGCCGCACAAGCCAGCATAGATGGCACGAATGAAGGCAGGCAAAAGTGGCTGGACGCCGGTAGAATAATTAATGACCCCACACCGGAGGAGTTAGCTGCCTGGGACATAGACTGTCAGCCGGCAATCCAGAGCTGGATAGACACTGCCAAAGACTCAGGTGTCAAGGATCCTGAGGGTATCCTCGAGAGATACCGGATATTAAGAGCGAAATACGTAGACTAGGTTTTCAGTCCGTTACCATAATGAAAAAGGGTTGCTGAGGAGATAAATATAAGGGCTCACTCACCTTGTGATAGCCTCTTTGAGTCTGATTAAAGGGCACAGGTGGGTGAGCCCTGAACGACAGTAACACGCAGGATTTGTGAAGGCAATAGCGTGCGCTTATAAGCTGATTATTTTTCAGCCATCCGCAAAATATATATATCGCTACCCCCTTAACGCAAGCAGCCATCTTAAGTTAACAACGAAGAAGCAGGAGATAAGAAATGGCGGAAACAAAATACGGGAAACATTTGATAAAAGCACCCATGTCGGTATCCAAGTCAGAGAATACACCGATTTTGAAATTCTCCGCTGGCGATTATGGAGTCAATGCGTTATGGGTTCTGGTACCCTATACAAGGGTGAGAACCACGGGCGAGGGTTTACCCACCCATAGCCACAATTTCCACCAGTTTATAACCTGGTTTGGCGCCGACCCGAAGAATATCGGCGAGTTCGACGCCGAACAATTTACATGTTTAGGCAGGGAACAGGAAAGGCATATCGTCAACACGCCCACCATTCAGAACCTCCCGCCGGGGACGCCTCACTGCCCTGGCGGCTGGCTGAGAATTGATAAACCTATTTACCACTTCGAGGTTTCCCTTACAGCCGAGTATACAAAAGAAGACGTAACCGTACTGGACATACCCGAGAGGCAAACGGAGGGCACCAAATACAGTAAACACCTGATAGATGCCAATGTCAGACCAGCCCAGCAAGGGCCGCCGATACCTTCCTTAAGCTTCTCCGCCGCCGAGTATGGAGCCGATGCAGGCTGGGTAATAGTACCCGTTCTGGAACCCAGGATGTTCATGGATAAGCCCCACAAACACGATTTCCACCAGTTCTTTTGTTTCCTGGGAAGCGACCCGAAGCATATCGACGAGCTTGACGCCGAAATCGAGGTATATCTGGGCGAGGAAGGCGAAAAACACGTCATCAATACCCCCACCGTTCTCCATATTCCCCCGGGGTTAGTCCACTGCCCGATGGAATATAAGAGAGTCGGCAAACCCGTTATGCATTTTGATATCTACTTTGCAGCCAAGTACGAAAGAATCATGGCATCCAGATAGCCCCTTGTACTTAAGATAATCGGCTATCTCTCGCTAATGAGAAAGAATGGGGGTATGAGAAAATGGCCGAAACAAAATACGGGAAACACCTAATCAAAGCCGATATCATGCCCAGGGAAAGGGAGGAACCAAACCTCAAATTCTTCGCTGCCGAGTATGGAGTTAATGCGTCATGGGTTCTGGTACCCATTACCAAGATGCAGGTCGACACCGAGAAGTTACCAACCCACAGCCACAGTTTCCACCAGTTCCTGACCTGGTTTGGCGCCGACCCGAAGAATATCGGCGAGTTCGACGCCGAAATGTGGATATGCTTAGGCGCGGAACAGGAAAAACATATCATCAATTCCCCCACCATTCAAAATTTCCCGCCGGGGACGGCTCACTGCCCCGGCGGAATGCTGCGAGTCGATAAACCTATTTATAGTCTGGATATTTACTTTGCACCTGAGTGGAAAAAGACAGACATAACCATACTGGACGTACCCGACCGGCAAACGGAAGGCACCAAATACAGTAAACACCACATAAAAGCACCTATAGGCCCGGCCAAAAGCGGGCCGCCGGTACCAACTTTAGGCTTCTCTGCCGCCGAGTATGGAGTCGATGCGGGGTGGATTATTGTACCCGTTCTGGAACCCAGAATGTTCATGGATAAGCCCCACAAGCACGATTTCCACCAGTTCTTCTGTTTCCTGGGAGGCGACCCGAAGAATATCGGCGAGCTTGACGCCGAAATCGAGGTGTATCTGGGCGAGGAAGGCGAGAAACACGTCATTACCACCCCCACCATTCTCCATATTCCCCCGGGGCTGGTACACTGCCCGATGGAATACAAGAGGGTGGGCAAACCAGTAATTCATCTCGATATCTACTTCGCCCGCGAGTACGAAAGAATACCGGCATCCAGATAGACCCGTATCCAGCGAGCGCAATCAGCTATCTTATGTTAATAATAAAAAGAAGAAGGACATAAGAAAATGGCGGAAACAAAATACGGGAAACACTTGATAAAAGCCGATATAAAGGCAAGAGAAAAGGAGGACCCGGCCTTCAGGTTCTCTGCTGCCGAGTATGGAGTCAACGCATCATGGGTCCTTTTACCCGTTACAAATCTGAGACCCAGCGCCGAGGACTTACCAACCCATAAACACAGTTTCCACCAGTTCATAACCCTGTTTGGCGCCGACCCGAAGAATATCGGTGAGTTCGACGCCGAAAAATTTACCTGTTTAGGCGAGGAACGGGAAAGACATATCCACAATACCCCCAGTATTGAGAATCGCCCGCCGGGACTGGCTCATTGTCCTGTCGGATGGCTGAGAGTTGACAAACCTGTTTACCAACTGGATATCTTCCTGGCACCTGAGTGGGAGAAAACCGACGTAACCATACTGGATGTACCCAAAAGGCAAACGGAAGGCACCAAATACAATAAGAATATAATAAAAGCACCTATTGCCACAGCCAAACACGGGCCGCCAGTGCCAGCTTTAAGCTTCTCCGCTACCGATTATGGTGTCGATGCGGGATGGATTGTGATACCCGTTTTAGAACCCAGAGTCGTGGCATATAAACCCCATAAACACAGTTTCCACCAGTTCTTTTGTTTCCTGGGAAGCGACCCGAAGCACATCGACGAGCTTGACGCTGAAATCGAGGTATGTCTGGGTGCAGAAGGCGAAACCCACGTTATCACCACCCCCACGGTTCTCCATATTCCCCCGGGGCTAATCCACGGCCCGCTGGAATACAAGAGGGTCGGCAAACCCGTGCTGCATTTCGATATCTACTTTGCGCCCGCGTACCAAAAAATTGAAGCGCCCAGATAGCCCTGTATCCTTTGAGCGCAATCGGTTATCTTAAGTTTGATTACAAAAAAGAAGGAGGATATAAGAAAATGGCGGAAACAAAATACGGGAAACACTTTATAAAAGCCCCGATAGCGCCAAAAGTAACGGAGGAGCCAACCTTTGATTTCTCTGCCGGAGAATACGGAGTCGATGCGTCATGGGTCATTTTGCCCGTTACTTATATGCCACCAGAAATCCACGAGGCATTACCAACCCATAAACACAGCTTCCACCAGTTCATAACCTGGCTTGGCGCCAACCCGAGGGATATCGGTGAGTTCGATGCCGAAATGTGGACATGCCTGGGCGAGGAACAGGAAAAACATATTATCAAGTCCCCCACCGTTCAGAATCTCCCGCCGGGGACGCCCCACGCCCCGGGTGGACTGACCAGAGTTGACAAGCCCATGATGAGTCTGGAGATTCAGTTTACCGCCAAGTGGGGGAAAGAAGACGTAACCGTACTGGACGTACCCAACCGGCAGACGGAAGGCACCAAATACAGTAAACACCTGATACCAGCGCCCATCGGCCCGGCCAGGGAAGGGCCGCCGGTGAAAACCCTGGCCTTCTCGGCGGCCGAGTACGGAGTCGATGCGGGCTGGATTCTGGTACCCGTTCTGGAACCCAGAATCATGCAAGAGACATCCCATAAGCACGATTTCCACCAGTTCTTCTGTTTCCTGGGAGGCGACCCCAAGAATATCGGGGATTTTGACGCCGAAATCGAGGTATATCTGGGCGAGGAAGGTGAAAAGCACGTTATCACCTCCCCGACGGTACTCCACATTCCCCCGGGGTTGGTCCACTGCCCCATGGAGTACAAGAGGGTTGATAAACCCGTGCTCCATTTTGATATCTTCTTCGGAAGCGAGTACAAAAGAATACCGGCACCAAGGTAGTCCTTTATCATTTGAACATAATCGGTTATCTTACATTAAGAATAAAAAGAAAGAGGAAGTGAGAAAATGGCTGAAACGAAATACGGAAAACACCTAATAAAAGCACCTTTCGAGCTAGCCAGAGATAAGACGGGGGTATATATTATCAATTTCGCCGCCGCCAAGTATGGGGTTGATGCGTCATGGGTTCTACTACCCGTCACCAAAATCGCCACCGGTGAGGGCCTGCCAACCCATCACCACGATTTTTACCAGTTCATAAGCTGGTTTGGCGCCGACCCGAAGAACATCGGCGATTTCCAGGCCGAAGAGTTCACCTGTCTGGGCGAGGAACAGGAAAAGCATATCGTTAACTCCCCCACCATTCAGATTTTACCGCCGGGGACATCTCACTGCCCGGGTGGATGGCTGAGAATCGATAAACCCATTTACCACTTAGACGTTTACTTTGCGCCTGAGTACGTAATTAAAAACACAACCATACCGGACATACCCGGCCTGCAAAAGGAAGGCACCAAATACAGTAAAAACCTGATACCGGCACCCATAGCCCCAGCCCAGCACGGGCCGCCGGTACCGACCCTGGCCTTCTCCGCCGCCAAATATGGGGTTGATGCGGGCTGGATGGTGGTACCCGTTCTGGAACCCAGAGTCATGACGGACAAGCCCCATAAGCACGATTTCCACCAGTTCTTCTGTTTCCTCGGCAGCGACCCGGAGGATATACGGAAGTTCGACGCCGAAATCGAGGTGTATCTGGGGGAGGAAGGCGAGAAACACATCATCACCACCCCCACAGTCCTCCATATTCCGCCGGGCTTGGTCCACTGCCCGCTGGAATACAAGAGGGTGGGCAAACCCGTGATTCACCTTGACATGTACTTCGGCGCTGAGTACAAAAGGATACCGGCATCAGAATAGCTTCTGTCCTCAGGGGCCGACCCAAGGGCATTATGGCTACCGGGCCGGTCAAGCGTCAGCAACCGGGGCAGCCGCGTTAAGCCACAATTAAGGGGCATTCGTCTGGCTGCCCCTTGATTTCTGCCTTTACTACCACAGCTCCGGGATGCTTACCATCTCAATATTTCTTTGACAAATTCTCCCACAAAATCTAAAATTGACTTTACAAGCTATTGACAAAAATAGAAAAAAATTGTAACGTTTGAAATAAATTGCTATGCTTAACAATTTATTTTCATTAAATCCGGTTAAAGGGGGTGATAATGTGTAAATGAACAGCCAAACTAATAACCATGTTGGGTTGAGTCTAATAGTAAAAGGAGTATTCTAAATGAAAAAAAGATGGTTCATAGTCATACTAACTGCATGTCTGATGGTAGCACTATTATTGCCTGCCTGTGCTGAGCCAGAACCAACCCCAACGCCAACCCCAACACCCACGCCCACACCCACGCCCACCCCAACCCCAACCCCAACACCAGAGCCCACGACGCTTAAATTCTCCTATACTATGCCCAAGGGAGCGGCCATAGCCAAAGGCTTTGAGTGGTGGGGGCCTGAGTTCGAGAAGCGGACGGAGGGTCGCTACAAGGTGGAAATCTATCCAGGCTCTACCTTGATAAGCATACCAGCCGCCCTGGACTCAGTAAAAGCGGGTGTAGCCGAAATCGTGATGACCTCTACCGGAACGTTTGAGAAGGACTTCCCGGTATCGCTGTGCACCGGCCTGCCCACGCTGGGATGGGACATGACCAGCCTGGAGAAGGCCCAGCTAGCTTATGACGCCCAGTGGGAATGGATTAACACGGTGCCAGAGGTAAATGCTGAATACAAGGACTTCAAGCTGCTCTGGCCCTTCCAGCTTGACTCTTACCGGCTTTTTGGCAGGACGGGCAGCAAACAAGTACACAAGGCGGAGGACTTCAACGGTCAAAAGGTTGGTGGCAGCGGGGTGAAAATGGAGTTAGTGACGGCCAACGGCGGCGCGTCCGTGCACGTGATACCCCCCCAGTCGTACATGAACTTTGACAAAGGGATTATAGATTCGGGCTTCTTCACCTTCTCCCAGGTGTGGGATTACAAGCTCTGTGAGGTCTGCGATTACTTCTACGCCCAGGACTACGGCGGTGGCTGCATAATTATCACGATGAACTGGGATGCCTGGAATGCCATGTCGCCTGAAGACCAGAAGATTATGGAGGACTCGTGGGCTGATGCCAGCACAGTGTGCGTCGAGGGCAGCATTAAAGACGATACTCTGGGGAAACAGTACATCAAGGACTCCGGTATGGAAATCACCTACCCATCAGCGGAAGAGATAGCCGCCTGGGAAGATGATAATGATCCTGCAGTCGATAAGTGGATGAATGATGCCAGAGCGGCCGGCATCGCTGACCCGAATTCATTCCTTAAGAAATGGAAGGACATCAGGGCGAAATACCAGGCAAAAATAAAATAGGCTTCCCGGCTATTGACGTAATTGAAATGGAAAAGGTTTCGGAGGTATAATAGCCTCCGAAGCCTTTTCGTTAGAGAATCAAATATAAGGACTCATTAATCAGTCTCTTCTACTGAATGATGAGAACCGCCTTGGGGTGCTTAAGAACATTAGAACAAGTTCATAATAAATATTATTATTTACGGAGGTAAAAAGATGACGGATGACTTGTCTACGGCCATGGCTGACCTGAAGGAAGAAGAAGCTCTGAAAATAGTAAATGAGAAACTGGACAGGGGTGAAGACCCTTACAAGATTTTAGAGGTCGCCAGAGCTGCCATGGCGGTGGTGGGAGAGCGTTTTGCCAATGGGGAATATTTTATCCCGGAACTCGTATATTCCGGAGAGATTTTGAAAGAGATAACATCAATAGTTAAACCAAAATTAACCAGAGATGTAGAGGTTAAACGCCTGGGTAAGTTTATTCTCGGTACCGTAGCCGGTGATATACACGATATAGGCAAAGACATTGTTGCCTTCATGCTGGATGTCAATGGTTTCGAAGTACACGACCTCGGCGTTGATGTCCCGGTTCAAAAATTTGTTGAGAAGATAAATGAAACCAGTGCGGAAATTGTAGGACTGAGTGGCTTCCTGACATTGGCCTTCGACTCGATGAAGGAGACTGTCGAAGCTATCAAAGCTGCCGGCTTAAGGGATAAGGTGAAAATTATGATTGGTGGTGGTCAGATTGATGAGGAGATAAGGAAATATACCAGCGCTGATGCCTACCGGCCGGATGCAGTTTCAGCTGTATTGCTTGCCAAGGAATGGGTGGGGGCAAAGTAAGTATCCTCGGCGGATATGTGGAGGAGGCAACAAAAATGGAGAAACAATGGGAAGAGTTATCAGCGGATGAAAAGCAGGAGGCGATGTTTAATTCTTGGCTTTCGCCAAAGGGCATAGAGTTTACCAGCCCCGAAACCGGGAAGTTATACAAGGAGAGAGTGACCCGGCTAAAAGATGCCATTCAATTGAAGAAACTTCCGGATAGGGTACCCATCTTCACCATTGTTAACTTCTTCCCCGCTTATTATATAGGCCTTACCCCCAAAGACATGATGTATGACTACGAAAAACTCGCCACGGCAGTCAAAAAATACGTCCTGGACTTTGAGCCGGATGCGAACCCCGGCGGGTTTTTCGCCGGTTCGGCAAGAATCTTTGAAATTCTTGATGTCAAGTTATACGCCTGGCCCGGGCACGGGGTCGCACCGGAACATACCTACCAGTGCCTTGAAGGCGAATATATGATGGCGGATGAATATGATGCCTTGATTCAGGACCCGTCGCATTTCTGGACCAGCATCTACCTGCCCCGCATATGCGGGGCCCTGGAGCCCTTTAAGATGCTACAAAGTCCCACCACCGTCATACAGGGTGCGTTCGGCGGTTTTCTGATGCCGTTTGGCCTGCCGAACGTTCAGGCTACCTACAAAACGCTTTTTGAGGCAGGAGCTGAAACCTGGAAATGGATGGGAGTTGTCGGTGGCATCGACAAGGAGATGGCAGCCGCTGGATTTCCCGCCTTCCTCGGCGGTCTGGCCAACGGACCTTTTGACGTAATTGGCGATACCCTCAGAGGCACCAAGGGGATAATGCTAGATATGTACCGCCAGCCCGACAAGCTCCTCGAGGCTCTGGAAATAGTCACGCCACTCATGGTTAAGATGGGGGTGTCCATGGCCAGGATGAACGGAAAGCCCATGGTGTTTGTGACGCTGCATAAAGGTGCTGATGGTTTCCTCTCCGATGAGCAGTTCAAGACCTTCTACTGGCCCACCCTGAGAAAGCTCCTCATGGGCTTGATTGATGAGGGCTGTGTACCGTTTATCTTTGTTGAGGGCAGCTATAACTCGCGTCTGGAAATTATCAGGGACATACCTAAAGGTAAGACGGTATGGTCGTTCGACATGACGGACATGGCTAAGGCGAAGGAAATGCTGGGTGATGTTGCCTGCATAGGCGGCAACATGCCCACCGCCTTATTAAGCGTGGGCACACCTCAGGAAGTGAAGGACTACGCCAAGAGACTTATAGATACTGCCGGCAAAGGCGGCGGTTATATCATGGCCAACGGGGCCGCCATTGATAAGGTAAAGCCCGAAAACCTCAAGGCAATGATTGATTTTACCAAGGAATACGGCGTCTACAAATAGACACTTAACTATTCCCGGGATAATTCTGGCTTCATCCCCCGGCATTACTTTACAACATGGAGGAAAACTCTAAATCGCTCAAGCTCCCCCTAATTTCTGTTTCCAATTTTACCATTTGCGTTGATGCCCATCGGCCAGATGCAGTATCAGGAATATCGCTTGCTAGAGAATGGAGGGTAGGTAAATAAAAGTGACCAAGACACCTGAACAACTATATAAGGAGAGAGCCAAGAGGGTGGAGGATGCTATCCAGTTGAAAATACCGGACAGGGTCCCCATCGTAATTCCTTTCGGTTTCTTCCCGGCCAAGTACGCCGGAATAACCTGTGAGGACGCCTTCTACAACCCGGCCAAATGGAAAGCGGCGGTGATAAAAACCGCCATTGACTTCGCGCCGGATGTATGCGCCGCCGGTGGCGCCCAATCGGGAGTCGCCCTTGAAGCCCTCGACTTCAAGCAAATGCGCTGGCCCGGGCACGGGGTCTCGCCCCACCACACATTCCAGTTCGTCGAGGGGGAATATATGAAAGCCGACGAATACGACGCCTTCCTGGAAGACCCCACTGGCTTTATATTACAAACCCATTTACCGCGCGTCTGCGGCAACCTGGAGCCTCTTAAAAATCTGCCCTCCCTGTTTTTCACCCTGTTTTCACCGCTAATGCTGCTCGGTACGCCTGGATTGGACGCGGTTTTAGAGTCCATATCAAAAGCCCGTCAGGAAGCCCTGAAGTACAATAAGGAAATGGGTTCGCTACAGACGGATTTGGCAGAGCTGGGCTTCCCGCCCTTCGGCGGGGTGGGCACGTTCGCACCCTTCGACGTCGTCGCTGACCGCTTTAGAGGCATGCGCGGCTCCATGCTGGATATGTACCGGCAGCCCGAAAAACTCATCAAGGCAAGCGAGATGCTGCTGCCCATAATGCTCAATAACGCCATCTCCATGGCGAAGAGGACGGGAAATACTAAGGTTTTTATGCCCCTGCACAAGGGGGCGGAGGGGTTCATGTCGTTAAAGCAGTTCGAGACCTTCTACTGGCCCACCTTCAAAGGGCTCCTCCTGGGCCTGATAGACGCCGGGTTGACGCCCTGTCCCTTCTTCGAAGGCGACTACACCTCCCGCCTGGAGTATCTTCGGGAACTGCCCAGAGGCAAGGTCGTCGGTCATTTTGACACCTCGGATATCGTTAAAACCAAGGAGATACTGGGCAACCATATGTGCATCCAGGGAAATGTGCCGCCCTCACTATTACAAACAGGCACCCCCCAGGACGTAAGAGACTACTGTAAAAACCTCATCGACGTTGTCGGCAAAGGCGGGGGCTTTATTATGTCACCCAGGAGTTCCATAGATGAGGTAAAACCCGAAAACCTCAAGGCGATGATTGATTTTACCAGGGAATACGGCGTCTATAAATAGACACCTGACGGGCTGCGGTTTTAATAGTGGCGGAGTGGCTGTGCCATCAGGTTTTTCACACTTATTGACATAGAACTGGTAAGCACCAGCGCTTTACAGCTACTACGTTTTTAGGCTAAAATAGATACGATTTGAGCGGGAGTAATTCAGTGGCAGAATGTCGCCTTCCCAAGGCGGACGTCGAGGGTTCGAATCCCTTCTCCCGCTCCACAGAGCCAGGTACGGATGCTGAGGTCCGCGCCTATCTCTAAACGGCTGTCTTAACTGCAAAGATAGCTCCAAGCTCAAATCAAACCAAACCTCAAGCAACCAATCCTCCCAACAGGCAAATTTTTCGTTCATCCCGCATGCTTTACCAAAAAGTTGAGACATTTCTGTGAAGTTTTATCCCCATTTTGTGACCCACCTGTGAGCTAAGTTCATTAAATTAATGCCATAACAATCATTAATTAAGCTAAACGCGTGAACAATGTAATAAACCTTCAGTGAATCAACGTGAATAAAACCAGCTCAATTAAACAGTTAACCGTTTATTAATACATTTATAGCGGCCAAGCATAGCTTTCCAATCGAAAAGTGCACGTCTGTAGGAGTAAATAATTGAGGGATGGCACACATATACCATCAGGAAAAACGCACCAGACGGTTATGTGAAACTGCCGCCTTTCTTTATTTGAGCAAAACCATATCAGGAGGTACAGAGCCATGGCAAAATCAGGAAAATCTATAACACCGTTCATTCAGCTTTTTCGCCTGTTAATTGTAACTGTCTTTCTCATCGGATTACTGCCAGTCCCGGCACTGGCAAAATATAGCGGCGGCGACTTAGACCACTTCGTCTTCGACACCATCGCTGACCAGGTGGTGGGGCAGAGCTTCCAGCTCACCATCTCCGCCAAGGATAGCCAGGAAAATACCCTCACCGGCTACAACGACTCCTGTAACCTCTCCGTCAGCCAGGGTAACATCAGCCCCAACCAGACATCAGCCTTTTCCAGCGGCGTCTGGACGGGCAACGTCACCGTAGACCAGCCCGCCCAGAACGTCACCATTACCGCCAGTGACTCCGACGCCGCTGTCCAGTCACAGAGTAACGCCTTCAACGTCGCCTCAGGTGGCGGCGGCCTAGACCACTTCGTCTTCAACACCATCGCTGACCAGGTGGCGGGGCAGAGCTTCCAGATTACCATCTCCGCCAAGGATAGCCAGGAGAATACCCTCACCGGCTACAACGCTTCCTGTAACCTCTCCGTCAGCTATGGTATCATCACCCTCAGCCAGATAATTGACTTTTCCAATGGCGTCTGGTCGGGTGAAGTCACCGTAGACCAGCCCGCCCAGAACGCCATCATTACCGTTAATGACTCCGGCGCCTCTGTCCAGTCACAGAGTAACGCCTTCAACGTCGCCTCAGGTGGCGGCGAACCTGGTAGCTACTTCACCATAAACAGCAGCCAACATTCATTTATGCTGGCTGCCGGGGATAATACGACTGTCGACATTGATATAACCTCGGTAGGTGGTTTTGCAGGCACGGTAAACCTACAACTCTTTGGCCCCATGGCAATTGAGAACTATAGCATCCTTGGCCAGCCCAGTGTCACGCTTGAAGCAGATGAAACAGAGATGGTAACGCTGACTCTTGGTATCAGTCCGTCAATGCCTTCTGGCATGTATGGCTGCCGGCTTGAGGGGACCTCCGGAGCACAATCGATGGATTGTTTCCTTGATGTAACCGTCGGTGCCACCGGTCAACCACTGCTCATGGTGGTTCCGAAGTATGTCAATGCTGGCGATACGGTAACTTTTTCCGTAATGAATTTCACACCGGATACGAACATCAACATTGCCTGGAGGACGGGACCACTGAAGGACAATGCCATCACTCAGGGTACCACCGACCCTTATGGCTCGTGGACCAGCAACCCTGTTACCATACCTACCGGGCAGGGACTTGCCGGGGAGTATGATGTACGGGCGAAGACACAGGGTCTGGAAGAACGTGCCTTTACAAACATTAATGTAATGAGCGGCACGGGTGAAGACTTCTTCATTTTTACTTCCCCCGGTCATATCACCCTCGGGCCAGGCGGTAACATAAACGTTGATATTAAAATCGAGTCGGTTAATAGTTTCAGCAGTCAGGTAAATTTATCCGCCCATGCACCTGGTGGCGTTAGCTGTAATATTACCTCGACCTCGGTAACCCCTCCGGCGAATGGTGAAGTACATACCACAATGACGGTAAGTGTGGCGAGCTGGGTTACCCCCGGGTCATATTTCATAGGTCTGGACTGCCAGTCGTCAACCATTACCAAATTTTATGATATAGACCTGGACATATTTTCTGGGCAGGGGCCAAGTTTCTCCATTAATCCATCCCACGGGGAAGCTGGCGACACCATTTCTCTGAATGGGCACAATTACACCGCGAGTATCGGACAGGCAGTCACCATTCGTGAGGTGACTTCCGGTCAAACAATCGAGACAATTCCTGCCCAGATTATGGTAAGTCAGGATGGCAGCTGGACCGGAACAGCTACCATACCGACTTCCCTGAACCCGGGAACCTACCGCTTCGAGGCAAGGGTTGACACCACCGGAGAACGTGCCCCCGAGGTAAACTTCCAGTTAGTAGGCAGCGGGGATGCATTCACTGTTAACGTCAGCCCGGAGATGGCCCCCGTTCAGACCACAGCCGAGAGTAACTCTAATACCGTTAATATAAATATAAACTCGCTTGGAACCAGCGTAACGGCCAACGTTTATGTCGAATTCCAGGGACTGTGGTGGCTGGATTACCAACTTGGTAGTCTCAGCCATAACACGCCGGCTACAGGAGGCAACGCTATTGCCGTCCCGGCGGGGGGCTCTAAATCCATCAGCCTGACATTAACGGCGAACCTGGCATCACCCACCGGTTCTTATTTCGTCGGCATCCGGGTTGAGGATGCCAATAATCCCAGTGTACACAGATTAACTGACGTTGAACTCATGGTTACGGCACCCAGCGGCTACAACGCCAGCATCACACTGTCCCCGTCAACAGGTGCCGCCGGCAACGTTGTTACGGTAAATGGGTACGGGTTTAACTACCCCTCAGACATCAGCTCTCTTGATTTTGCTGGCAAAGATGTTTTGAATGGCAGAAATATCAGTGTGCAACCCAACGGCTCGTTCTCAGCAACATTTGATGTACCCACACAATTGTGGGGTTATGATATTGGTCCCGGTATGTACAAGGTTTATGCCGAGGATAGTACCGGGACATGGGGCGAAGCTGAATTCAATGTTATAGGAACCGGTCAAAAATTCACCATTAAGGCAAATCCGGATTGGCTGGGTTTGCTGCCTCTTGGTGGTAGTACCAACACGACGATAAGGGTGGACTCATTAGGGACGGCGGCAAATGTGAACCTGAGTGTTGACCAGTATACCTTACCGTATGGAGTAAATTACCAGTTCTCAACGAGCAACTTAAGTGTGTCTGCGGGAGGTTTTGCATCATCAACGCTGACACTGACAGCCACGAATGATGCATCGCCTGGGATGCACTGCATGGTAGATATTAAGGGAGTTGATGCGCAGGGCAATGAAACCCGGACTTTTGTAAACTTTGACATTGGCTCCGAGGGGATGGACGAGACCTGGATGACCGAGCAGGGTATGTTCTTCCCAGACATCACCATCAACCCCACCAGGGGTAAGCCCGGCACCACCGTCACCGTGTCCGGCTCCAGCTTCCCACCAGGCGCCGATATTATGGATCTGAACTTCGCCGGCCAGGTCATCCCCACCCCAACCACTCCCGTGCAACCGGACGGCTCCTTTACCCTCCTCTTTAACGTACCCAACCAGATGTGGGGCAACAACATCGGCCCCGGCTGGTACTGGATCGACGTACATACCAGAGTTCCCAACGACCCATCCTTCGATTTGAACATCAGAGGCCGAGACGACTGGGCCGGTAGGGACTTCGAGGTTACCCCTTCCGGCGACCAGGCCGCCAACGCCTTCAGTATGTGGTCCGACCCCCCCTGGGTCGGTACCCTCGACATTAACCCGTCTCAACCCTACCAGTCTACCATCGTCCTCGAGTCATGGGGTAAGGAAATGAGCGTCAACCTTACCCTTAACTGGATACCACAGGGCGTCTCCGCTAACTTCCTCAACACCTCCGGCAACGTCGTGACAGTCGCCCCATACCCCGTTACCATACCCGCCGGCGGCAAGAAACGAGTTACCGTCCAGATTAATCCTACCAAGATACCCCCGGGCTGGTACTCCATCGAGGTACAGGCCCAGTCCGCCTCTAATACCATGCACTCTCCCCTCGACTTCGATATCGCCGGCAAGGGCTTCATGGACCAGACCTGGATGACCGAGCAGGGTATGTTCTTCCCAGATATCACCATCAACCCCACCAGGGGTAAGCCCGGTGATAAGGTCACCATCTCCGGCTCCAGCTTCCCACCAGGCGCCGATATTATGGATCTGAACTTCGCCGGCC
>CAYWRT010000001.1:16932-29431 GCA_964460815.1 uncultured Dehalococcoidaceae bacterium | reverse complement strand
CGAGGTACAGGCCCAGTCCGCCTCTAATACCATGCACTCTCCCCTCGACTTCGATGTAACGCCACCCGATGATTTCACGAACAAAGACTGGATGGAGGAGCAAGGTATCTGGTTCCCCGAGATATCACTAAACCCCACCAGGGCAGAGGCTGGAGACAAGGTGACCATAGTTGGCACCCAATTCCCAGTCGGAGCGGAGGTGACCAGGCTGCGCTTGGCTGGTCAGGAATTATCTATCCCGACAGGAGACCAGGCAATAACGGCTGATGAGGATGGCGGGTTCACGCTGGTATTCAATATCCCGAGTAATATGAACCTGGGCTTCTACATGATAGAAGTCGAAGCTGAGGCAGCAGAACTGTCCCAGCCGGTGTTTATAGCCAAGCCCTTTGACATCACCAGCAGTACGGAGGAATCGTTTAACCTGTGGGCAAATCCCGCTTGGATTAAAGGTGTCGAGCAGGGTCAATCAGGAAACACCAAAGTAAATATAGAGGCAACCGGACAGCAGGCAGAGGTAACGTTGAGTGTAGAGGGTTTGCCCTTCGGCGCCAATGCGAACTTCACTCCCGGCAACAAGATAACAGCTCCTCCCGGTGGCCAGAGCAGCTGTACCCTTACCATCACTACCAGTGCTTCAACACCCCCGGGTAAGTATCCGTTATTAATAAGAGGCGTCTCCGGTGACAAAGAAAGGGTGGTCAACTTTGGCTTCGGTGTTATCATGCCGGAAGCCTTCGCGATACCGGAGTTGACCCTGGACCCGGAATTCGCTCCAGCCGGTTATAGAGATAAACAATTAAAGGTCACCTTCTCCGGGCAGGGATTCCCAGCCGGCCAGAATATTTCCAGTATCGACTTTGGTGGCCAGGCAATAGACCTGCCACCTGGCCTTAAGACCGATGCCGCTGGGGGCACCTTTAACGGCGTCTTCCAGATGCCTACCGGACTTGACCCCGGCACCTATAATGTCACCGTTGCCGTGGCAACCCCCGCAGGCGGCTTCATCTATGGCTCCGCTCCATTCACCATCAAGGGAAGCGATAGTAAGTTCAACCTCAAGCTATCACCTCCCTACCTGCCGCCGGTAATGCAGGGCAATTCGGTAAACACTACCATCAACGTAACTTCAGTCAGTACGAGCAGCGTCAACGTGACCTTGCATGTTGACGGACTGCCACCGGGAATTACCGCCGACTTCTCTCCGGGTAACACGCTATCCGTTTCACCCGGTAGCTCCGGCAGCGCCATGGTCATTCTGGATGTGAGCCAGAGCACCCCACCGGGCCCATACCCGCTCAGTATTCGCGGGGTAAGCGGTACGGAATCCGTAGTGGTTCCGCTTGGCTTCGGGGTTATGCCCGATATCGGAGGCGGTGAAGGCCATGCCAGCATCACCATCAACCCGCCACGGGGCCGACCCGGTGAAAATATCGGTATCTCCGGCGCCGGCTTCTCCAAGGGGGAAACCGTTACTCTTAACGCAGCGCCGCCCGGAGCCCCGGTAGAAATTGACATCACCCCCGGCAATATCACCGTGCAGGATGACGGGACCTGGGCCACCCAGATTACCGTCCCCAGTGCCGACCAGGTACCGGCTGGCACCTACAGGATAAAGGCTACCGACGGCACCCTGGCTGCCAAATGCCCGTTCGAAATCGCCCCGACAAGCGGTGCCGACTTCTCCCTGTCCGTCTCACCGGAGTTCCTTAACATTGTTCAGGGACAGAGCGCCAATACTAACTTCCGGATAAGTTCCAAGAACAACTTCAAGGACGCCATTACCTTTGTCGTGGGTGGTCTGCCATCAGGGGTAAGCATCACATTCAAGGATGCCGCCGATAACATCGTGGGCAAATACAGCCGCACCCCGGGCGGAGTAAGAGAGGATGTTGTCCCGACCGCACTCACACCCAGACCCGGCGAGGATGTGATGGTTAATGCCCTCGTGGAGGTAGCCGCCGATACCCCACTCGGACCGTACGATATCGCCCTTGAAGCCAAGACCTCAACTATCTTCAAGGCAGTGCCTCTCCAGCTACTGGTTTCCTCGACCGGAGCCAGCCTGGGCATCTCACCTATGAGTGGGCCTGCTGACACCGATATAAGTCTCTCCGGTTCGGGATTTACCGCCAATGAGACTGTAGCCATAACCTTTGCCGGCACGAGTATTACCACCGTGCCCGGCACAATCACCGTAGCCCAGGACGGCTCATTCACCGCCGTCATAACGGCACCATCCATGACCGCCGGTATTCACCCGGTCAGCGTTACGGGAGCCACCAGCGGCATTACCATAGACAGGCCTTTCGGACTCAAGCCCTCGACGGACAATAGCTTCGTGCTCTACGCCAACCCGCAAAAAGTGGATATTCCTAGGGGTGGCTCCAGCACGATTACCGCCAAGATAGAACCGCTGGTCAGCTTCCAGTCCGAAGTTACCCTGAGCGTGTCCGGTCTGGATGCTATTTCCGGGGCTACGTCCTCGTTTTCCCCCGCAGCCGCACTGACACCGAGCATCGCCACACCGACAACAGCCACACTGACCATCAACGTGCCGTCTGGAGCCAGTGAAGGCAGATATCCACTGGTGATATCGGCTGTAAGCGGTGCTATCACACAACCACGAAACATTACCATTAATGTGGTACCTCCAGCGGATATGCCCGACTTCGCCATCAGCCTGGCACCCAACACGCTGCCCATCAGCCCGAACTCCAGCAGCAATACCACGGTAACCGTTACCGCGATTAACGGCTTCACCGGTACCGTGGGCCTGGCGGTCACCATGATGGACTCATCAACAGACTGGCCGTCAGGAGTTAGCGCAACAACAGGCAATATAACGCCCTCAGCTACCATTGGCCTGGGTAAGAAAGCAGTCACCTTCACGGTCGCGGCTGACACCCAACCCGGTAACTGGACATTCAGGATAATCGGCACCAGTGGAGTCCTGGAGCACAGCACCGACGTTATGGTTATCTGCACACCATCTGGCACCACGATTACGTCCTACGCCTCCCCTCGCCTCGACCCGACCACAATTACCTCCAGTACACCGATGGATATGGAACCACCGTGGGGCGACAAAATCACCATCAACGGCCTCATCAATGACGGCTCCGAAGCCAGCGTCATCACCCCATCCAAGGTTGACGTAGCACCCGATACTCTGGCCTCACTGCCGGAGGGAGCTTCGGACATGCTGGGCCGGGTTACTAATATAGATTCAAGTTCCCCGGTTGATGGCGTGGAGTGGAACCTCGGTTTCCCCTTCGATAGCGACAACCTCTCGGCAGCCGGTCTTACTGAAGAGAACCTTAAGGTAGCCTACCTTAATCCTGACACAGGTACGTGGACCGAGGTAACTACCATCATAGATACTACCAACAAGATAGCCTATGCCTCACCTGACCACTTCAGTTCCTGGACATTAATCGGCACACCGGCACCACCACCCTCGACTATAGTCACTCAGTTCAGCAGTGGCGGCAGTGGCGGCGGCGGCGGCGGTGATACGGGATTTACTAATGTATCTCAATCTACAACCAGCAACGGCAGATTCATAGAAGACGTTATCGCCGAATCTGCAGATGGCAAAGTTGAACTCAGCATACCCGAGAATACCACCGGCAAGAACCGGAATGGTCAGCCCATATACAGTCTATCTATAAAACCGAGGGCAGCGCCTTCAGCCCCGCCCACGGATTCCAAGATTGTCGGGCTGGTCTACGATATCGGCCCCAGCGGCGCTACCTTTGAACCGCCGATAAACCTGACATTCACCTACAACGAGTCCCAGATACCCACCGGAGTTGCTGAGGAAAATCTGGGCCTCGTCACATGGGAAGGCGGAGAGTGGGTGGAACTTGAGGGCAGCACGGTTGACACGAATAGCAACACCATTACCGCACCGGTGAGCCACTTTACCATCTTCACCATTGTGGCGCGCATGGCTTCAGCCGCCTTTGAAATCAGTGCCTTTGATATATCTCCAGCCGTGGTTAACCCCGGGGAAAGCGTTACCATCAGCGCCACCATTACCAATACCGGTGACCTGACCGGCAGCCATGAGGTTACCCTCATGATAAACAAAGGCGTGACCACCATTGAGGAAGTAAGTCTGGCTGGACACGCCAGCCAGCAGCTAACCTTCACCGTAGTCCCACACAATGTAGGAAGCTACACGGTCGATGTTAACGGTATCTCCGGGACCTTCATCGTCAGAGAGACACCGGTCAAACCGGAAGAAGAGCCACAGCCCACACTACCTGAGGTAACTTCAGAAGCACAACCGACACCCTCTGAGGCACCTATGAAACCATCAGAGGCACAACCCGTACCACCTGAGGCGGCTTCAGCAGCACAACCGACACCCTCTGAGGCGCCCATGAAACCATCAGAGGCACAACCAACCGCCCCCGAGGTGCCGGCAGCAACACAGGTTAGCCTGTGGCTCATCATCGGCATAGTCGCCAGCGGTATATTCATCGGCGTTACCATCTGGCAACTGGTCACTCGCCGAAAAGCCTCGTAAAATAACCTCCCAATTTGCTGGCCAGCTTCCCCCTCCCCCGGCGCGGGGGAAGCTGGCCAACCTGACCATCTATCCTCTCTCAGTACCAACACAGTGTATGTTGAGCGCCATGACACAGGTGTCCAGCCGCGGCCTCCTCCCCCGCGCCAGCTACTCCCCTTTTTCTTTGAAACTTAAGTGTCAGCAAGATGAGCCTTTTAGCGCTTATCCCCCCGGAGCACATGATGTAGAATTAGCTCGCTAAAAACATTTAATAGACATCATAAGGACAGGAAACGGGAAGGCAGCCAACATGACGAAAAATTAAGTGAGGTAAAAATAACCGGAGTATAAGCGAAAGTGTCTACCATCGTAAAACTAAACGAACTGACCAAGAATGAAGCAATGGAACGCATGGCAACATCGCTGGGCTCGGTGGAGAGTGTGGAGGAATTGATTAAATGCGGTAAAGCCATGGAGGAATCCAAAAAGCTGTTTGAGCAGGTCATAGACAAAGCTGCCGAAACTTCCAGGGTAGCTCACCAGACTGCCGACGAATCCGTTAAAGTATCACAAGATGCCGTGACCCGGGCTGAAGAAGTTGCCAGGTTAGCTGAAAAAGTGGCCAGTAACCTGGCTATAGCCTACGAGAGAATACTGCGCATGGCAGAAGACGTTGTCAGAGCCGCTAAGTCGGCTGAAGCGAAGACAAGCCTCCTTGAAGAAGTGGTAACCCGGGCTGAAGCCGCGGCGGAATCAGCCAATCAGATTACGGATAAGTCGATAAAAGCGTCCCACTATGCCGTTGAGCGAGCGCAACAAGCGATAGACAAAGCGGAAGAGGTAATCCAGCTGGCCAGGTCTTCTGAGCAAAATATAACACTATTAGAGAAAAGGGTCGAGGAGGCAGAAGAAGTGGCCAGGTCAGCCAAGGAGACTACCGACAAATCGACAGAATCACTACACGAAGCCATCAACCGGGCTGAGGAAGCGGCCAGAGCCGCCAGAGAAAGCGCCGAGCAATCTATGGAATTTTCAGGGCTGGCGATAGACAGGGTTGAGGCACTAACCAGGCTGGCAATGGAGACCTCGCCGGCAAGGGAGACTGCCGAGGAGGCGATAGAGCCACCCGGAAATGAGATAAGTCAGGCTGAAGAGGAAAGCCAACAAGCCAATGCGGCTGGAAATAAAATCAGGAAACTCCTAAATAAGGTACTGAGCATATCCAGCCGGTAAACCACACTCACCCCCGGATTTACAAGACGCCGAAGTTCTTACCCGGCAAATTTATCATCCCCAGGTAACCACCCAGCAGATTCTATTTCGATATACCGGATACAGGTATTCACCAAAATCACGGCTGCGGGTTACCTGGTTTTTTTATGTCCCGTTCATCAAAGTGTTCCAGATAGAAACCGCCCAACTCTAATTGACTTCTACCCGGCTCTAACCTCATAAAATCATATTTCCGACTGTCTCCTATCCTGTTTCTAACTCTAATCTAACCCCCTCTCGTTATACTCTTCATAAGAAGTGTCGCTTTTCAGGCCAATTTATTACAGTATGGTCACAAAATTACACTGGCACTTCTGTATGGGGAATTTAAGTGGTTGGCAAACTGTCCATTATAGCGGGAACATTGATACTGACAGGCACAATGTTTGCTTTAGGGCTTACCTCACCGGATACAATACAATCGGACAACATAACCGTTCCGCAAGTTCAGGAGACGATAGCCGGCGGCTACAGTGCTAATGTTTCTTACCTACTAGAGGAAGCAGGCAACAAAATTACCGATGAAGATATCGCCGACTATTACCAGCAGTTGTGTGATGGATATGGGCTGGATGAACAGGCATCGGCATCGTCACATCAAGAGCCGCCTGCGGTGACAAATATTATCCCTGTCGAGAATATCAACCGTACCGCACTTAGCTCGATACTCGAGGAGGCGGGAAGCGGCATCCGCGACGAGGAGATAGCTGAATTCTATTACCAATTTCTGGATAAAGCAGGCTGGGAAATTGAGTCAAAGGAATAGATGCTTCGTTCTGGCTCTGCTACTATTTTGCTTCCTTCAGGTTTTGGACGGCACCCTGACTCACAGCGCTGTTAACGGCGGCTCGGTGCAGGAAGCCAACTGGCTGGTGGCAGGAGTGGTGAGTGAAGGTAGCTTTCCCCTGTTCAAACTCATCGGAGCTTTTTTCTGTGCCATAATCTTGTGGGTCCTGTATAAGCGCTTTCCAAATTTAGCTTTGTTGACCACTGCAACCGTGGTAATTTTTTACGGCATTACTGTGACCTGGAATCTGTATATCCTCGCTACGGTCTGATATGGCAGCCTCGCCATTTCTAACATCGAAGGTTCATAGCAACGTATTGAACCTAACCGAGAAATCCCAATCTTAAACACTACATTTACCTCACTTTTCCTTTCAAATCTACCATTCTCTAACCACCGGCATGACCCTATTGGCTCATGAACAAGAACCTTATACTCAGCCACCTTGACCTTTTCATACCTTACTACGGGTCCAAACAAGTGCCAAAATAGCATCAAGACAACAAGAGCTTTGGAAAGACCAGGCATTACTCACTGCCGAAAGCAATGTATTCTGAGGTAACAAAAAACATATAGAGGTGAGAGCAATGGATATATCTATGTCTCAGACCGTGAACATTGTCTTTTCATGGCTGATTGTCCTGCTAGCTATCGTGGGATACATCCTGACCTTTAGAAGAATGGGGGAAAGGTGGCTTTTCTGGATATTACTGGCTACCGGTTGGGCACTTTTCGCTATATCCCACAATTTCGCCACGACCAATGTTAATATGGCCTATCTTTACGCCATGTGGCTGTCGTCCTACGTGCTGGTCATGGCTTCTCTGGTTCTTTTGTTCCTTAAGTTAATACGGTTGCGAGAGAAGCACTAGATGACAAATTGCTTACAGTCTTTACATCAGAAAGGCACCTTTTAATAAAAGTCACAGAGTTATGCAATGAAAAGGGAAAGCAAAATCAGGGTTCTTCTAGTAGATGACCGCCAGGTGGTAATGGAAGGTCTCCGCCACGTTCTGGAGCTGGATGAGGAAATTGAAGTGGTCGGTGAGGCAAGTAATGGTTATGAAGCCATCTCCAAGGCTATTCACCTTTCCCCGGACGTCATCGTTATGGACCTGAAGACGGCAGGGATGCATAGTATCACGGCTATACGTGAACTGAAACGGAGGCTGCCCAGAGTGAATGTCCTGATGCTAACCCTATACGCTGAGGACTTCGTAGAGCAAGCCGTTGAAGCCGTACACCAGGCCTATGACGGGTTCTGCCCTATTGCCCCTTCACTCACCAGACAACTGGTGGCCGAATACATACAGTCGGGGGTGAAGAATCGTCCTCTGGCTGTCTCTCAAGTCAGCCAGAAAAGGCTTATCCGGCAACACCCGGCTGGGATTATACCTGACCATGACCTTTTAAGCTCACAATCACTGGCTTCTGGGCTTTTTTCTCCAGCCGGAAGGTTAAAGAAAAATTATCCATGAAGTTCTCTTTTACTATCCCTTCATGGCTTATCCCTACGGTAGGAGATCTGGGAAAATCAAGCCAGAAACATTTTCAAGTACGAGAAGGAGAAGCATGGCTGAGAGTAAATCAACTTGTAAGTTTGAGCCAGAGGTTCTTTTACATGAAGCCAGCGCTATCCGGGCGCTTATAGTTAATGCCGACGAATCCGCACTGGAGAGACTGAGCCAAACGCTGGGCCTTTACTCATGGATAGTTATCGTTGGTGAGGCCAAGGGTGTAGAGGACACTTTGGCCAAAATAAATGAGTTACGCCCGCATGTGATTATCATGCTTGCGGATAACGGGATACCAGCTATTGATTATGATGACATCGCGGCTGTATGCCAGGCACAACTACCGGGTTGCGTAATAATTATGGCCGAAAAACCTATCTGGTATGTGCGCCTGGCTATCAAAGCTGGGGCAACAGCTCTGCTACCCAAGAACGTGGCCCATAATGAACTGGTGGATGCTATCCACAAAATGTATTTCTGGTCTCAGTGCCGACCTTTACCCCAATAAAATATCCGTCGCGGTCGAAGGAAAGACATTCTGTGGCCAGCGCAAGGAGGTGACTAAAATGTGAGAATAAATCTGAAAACGGTCTTGATTGACTATCAGACTTAATTGACTATCAAAGTAAGAAAGGAGAAAAGGTATGTACAACAAACTAGCGAAAGCATGTGAGAACCTGCATCGTGGCCAGCGAGGCATCACCGGCCTTGAGACAGCCATCATCCTTATTGCCTTCGTGACTGTGGCGGCCGTACTGGGCTACAGCGTACTTTCTGCCGGCATATTCTCGGCGGAAAGAGGTAAGGAGACTGTCTACCAGGGGCTGGAGCAGGCTCAGTCATCCATGGAAATCCGGGGTTCTGTTCTCGCCCTGAGCTCAGCCAACGATACTGTCGATCAGATACAGTTCTGCGTTGCCTCGGTGCTCGATGACGAATCGGTGGATATGTCCGATTCCGATCACGACAATGTCACCATTATAAACTACAGTGACGACACTGTTCATGAAGAGGATATCGAGTGGACTAAGGAACTCCTGGGCACCGAGCGCGGAGATCCCGACATGCTCGAGGCTGATGAAACCATGCTGGTTACAGTGACCGTGCCGGATACGGCTAATCTCACGGCTTATGAAAACTTTATCATTCAGCTTGTACCGGTCAAGGGTGCCTCATTAACCATTAAAAGAACACTGCCGGGTACAATAAACTCTGTCACTGACCTGCACTAAGCCTGTGAGAGCAGCGGAGAAATGCCAGTTGAAATGCGTACTGACACGGTATGCATGGCGGAAGGGAATTTGGCAAAGAGAAAACCGTAGCATTCTTTCCGATGCGTTCCCTCGCCAGAGGGACAAACGAAAGCCCTAAGGTCTCAGTGCCCCCAGGTCAAAACGGGGGCACTGAGACCAAGATGGAGACGCCTCAATGGAGCTAACCGAAAAAGTATCTCAACTTGAAAACGAGATTAAAGTTCTGAAGAACGAGGTCCAGGCTGTCCTACTTGACCTTCGAGAAAGCTGCCTGAACTTTGAGAATCCTTTTAATACTCAGGCATCTCTGGAAGGCGGCCAGCCTGTATCTGTGAACGTGCAAACGTCCATGAGGGAGCCGGAGCCAAAGGACGCCCGTACTAAGGCTAAAAAAGAGGTTGAACTTGTCGAGGAAACAAACCCGACCGTCGATGAGCCAGAGCCGGCAACAGCCCACGAGGAGGTGACAGGAGCAGAAAGGCTCAAGATAGACACAGGTATTAAATCGACAGCTCCGCCCAATAGCTGCGGTGCCAAGGTGGACATTACTACCATTGCCGCTTTAACCGGTTGGGTGAGTGAATCGACCAGGCAACTGGGGCGGGAAAGGACAGAGGCCGTCCTTGACATGTCTGAAATAATGGGCTATCTATCCCGGGACTTGAAGGCAATTCTGCTAAAACTCATATACCTTGCCCCCGAAGGGCATTACGAAGATGTGCCCACACGTGAATACCTCAACTCACTACTCAAGATTGCCAGCCTCTTGAGCGCGGACAATAAGTCAGAGGCAGCTCTGCTGTCTATCCTATCTGAGGAGGAGCACCATAGATAAAGCAATTGTCACGGTATTACTGATTATAGGGGGAGCGATATGCTCCCTGGCTATTTTTAACGGCCTTTACCCGCTAATAAACCAGAGTAGCGGCGCCATTGCCAGCGTCAGCGACAAGGTAAACGACCGCATCCAGAGTGACGTAGAGATTATTCAGGCAGGTGCCAATGGAGCTACCATAACCGCCTGGGTGAAGAATGTGGGCACGACCACGATATCCACGATTGAAAATAGCGATATTTTATTTGGTCTCCAGAGCAATTTTGCCCGGATACCACACGGGGATGGAGGGTCTCCTCTTCCCTACTGGGAGTATCAAATAGAAGGTGATGACACCAGATGGGAGCCTACGGTCACCATTAAGCTCACCATTCATTTGGAATCCGCTCCTTCATCAGGCACTTATATGCTTAAGGTAGTCATACCTAACGGTATTTACGACGAGATAACTTTTGGTGTGTAGTAGACATGGAAACAGCACTTATTGCCATAGTATCCATAGCTCTTATAATCGTGAGTGCTGTGACGATGACGATGGGTTTGTTTCAATCAGCCACCGGACTGGCCCATTCATGGGAGCAGATGGAGCAGCAGGCTGGCAGCATTAGGCTGACTGAAATTAATGTTGTGCCGCCTGAAAACTATAATGGAGGTCTCATTGACCTGACAGTATTGAATGCGGGTCACACTAACCTGGATGACTTAGCCGGCTGGGATGTCATCGCCCAGTATGAATCCGGCAGTCCCAGCTATATAGCATATTCGGAAAGTTACCCTCCGGGTAATAACGAGTGGTCAGTAAATGGTATCTACATTACTGGTAACGGCCCGGAGAGTTTTGACCTTAATATCCTTAATCCCGGGGAAGAAATGAACATGGTTATCAATCTCAAGCCTGAAATAGACGAAGGAGAGACTGCCCGAATAACCGTAACAACGCCGAACGGCGTTACATCAACCTGCTACGTGATAAGGCCGGTGCCTTAGTCTCCTCCTGAGGAGGTAAGCCAAAATGCCTGACGAAGAAGAAGAAAAAGATTCCAAAGACATAATCTCAACAGGGCACACTGAGATTGATAGGAAACTGGGTGGTGGAATTCCTATTGGCTCCCTAACCCTGATTGACGGGCAATCAGATGCCGGGAAATCTGTCCTCTGCCAGCAATTGATTTGGGGTTCCCTGCATAATAGCTATAAGGTGATACTATTCACGACGGAGAACACTACCAAAAGTCTGGTCCCTCAGATGGATAGTCTGGGGCTGGGCATTCTGGTCTATTTGCTTCTGGGCGAGCTGAAGGTTTACTATATGAAACCTTCCCAGGTTAAAAGTTCGGCTCATGATACATTCGAAACCATCCTGGAAACGGTGAAAAAATTTCCTACCTATGAACTGATTGTTATTGATTCGCTAACTCCCATAGTATCCACTTCCAAGGGCGAGGAAACCCTGGGCTACTTCGAACGATGCCGGCACTTCTGCGATAGAGGCCGAACAATTGTTAACGTTCTTCACAGCTATGCACTCAACGGCGACCTCCTCATCCGGGTCCGCTCGGCTTGCGATGCTCACCTTATACTCACCATTGAGAAGGTTGGCGATAAGCTGGTCAAGAGTCTTGAGGTAGCCAAGATAAGAGGCGCTTCACAGAGCACAGGCAACGTTGTCGCCTTTGAGGTTGAACCAGAGATAGGTATGAAGATTATGCCCATCTCCAGAGCGAAAGCCTGATATCCGGTGTCCATCAAAAACACTATTGGAGGCAGGTAACAAGATGACAAGCTTAACGCTACCCTTCTCAGTAGAAGATGGACAGGAGGCAGGGCTGTCCCGCTCCTCCCTCGACGATTCCCTGCCACCAGAGTTGAAAGAGGCCAGCAAGGAAAACCAGCATCTCCTGGAGTACCTCAGCATGCTGCCTATCTCTGAAATTGGCATGCCCCAGTATTACCCCGAACTGTCAAGAAAACTGGGCGAAATTAAGGAACCCAATATTATCTACCCCGTTAAGCGCCGTGGAGTTTTTGCCCATATATTATTCGATTTAAAGGATGAAAGGAATCACTATATTATTATAGAGCCATCCGTTAGACTTGACCTGGACGCACTGTTAAGAGAGGTAGAAGACAGATGCATTGCTCTGGGCGAAAATTTTGGTAGCCCTGACCCGGATAAAGACAAGGAAAAACAACTGCTGGATTACCTGGACCAGGTAGTCACCCTCGACGATAACCCGAAGCCGGAACCAGCAGATAAACAGCCTGGTTTACTGCGCAAAAACGGGCATAAGATGACCAAGATTAAGCTGGCACCGCGCC
>CAYWRT010000001.1:0-16832 GCA_964460815.1 uncultured Dehalococcoidaceae bacterium | reverse complement strand
GAGAAATCAGGGGTGCTGAGGGAAACATCGCCTTTCAGGCTATGCAGACAGGACATTCGGTTATGGCTACCTTCCACGCCGCCACCACGGAGAAGCTTATCCAGAGACTCACCGGCGACCCCATTCTTGTGCCCAAAAACTGGGTGGAAAACCTCAATGTGGTCATCCTTACCAGTCAGGTTAAACTGCCCAATGGCAAAAAAGGCAGACGCGTCACCGGTATTGCGGAGATTGTGGGCTATGAGCCAATGCTCGATTCCTTCTCTATTGTTGACGCTTTTAAGTGGGTTCCAGAGAAAGATATATTTGAATTCACTGGCTATATGGCCAGTTATATTCTGGAATACAGGATAGCTCCCAGATTAGGCTTTCCCGGCCACAAAAAACAGCGCATATACACTGAGCTGGAGAGGAGAACCAGTATATTCACCAAGCTCCATAAAGAAAGGGGAGTTACCGGCTTCTATGAGGTGCTGGAAGTGCTGAACCAGGCACAACGAGAGGGGTTGCTCTAGTGATAGAAAAGCTGAAATTCTGGTCGAAAAATAAAAAGAAATCCGAGGAATCCTTCGATTCACAACTCCTGGACATGGATTTCTTCTGCCAGTTGACGTATATGTCGGCCATTGCCACTTCGGGAATAGCACGCAGTGGCCTCTTTGAACACGCCGCAAGCCTGCCGTATATATCAGCCCGCTTCTTCAGGAAAATCAATTTTGTAGCCAAGATGTTCAACCACGATTATTCGCAGGCGTGCCGCATAGTCGGGGAAAAGACCAAGGAACCTGAGGTTAAAGGCCTCCTGCTGCGGCTATCAGGTGCCCTTGATTCAGGCGAGGATATAGCTAACTTCATGGAAAGGGAGTCACATATATTTTCTGAGTCCTACGGCAATACCTACGAGAGACGCCTGGAACTACTGAGGAAGTGGTCGGATGCCTACGTTGCTCTGATTCTGACAACAGCCCTGGTCACGGTTATGTCTGTGGTATCAATGATGATTGGAAATGTGACCATAATCTTCATCGTATCACTGGCAGCGTTAACCATACTGGTAACCATCTTCGGGGCCTGGTTTTTGTACCGTACCGCTCCCAGAGAGTTCAAGACCCACTCCCTTGACTATCGGTCAAGGGAGCAGGATATAGCCAAAAGTGCCATCAAGCTAACTGTGCCCGTAGTAGTAGTCTTGGCGGCTATTCTGTTTGTAATGAAATTTGGCCTTGGAGCCGTGATGCTCACCACCGGGGCCTTATGCCTTCCGCTCGGGCTTGTTAGTGTGATTGATGACTCGAAAATAGATAAGCGTGATTTTGAGGTCGCCGGCTTATTTCGCTCTCTTGGTGGGGTGAGCCAGGCAATAGGAGCCACTGTAACCGAAGCCATGGGGCGGCTGGATTTCCGTTCTCTGGGTGCTTTAAAGGAGCTGGTTAATACGCTCCATACGAGACTTCTGGCGGGGATATCGCCAAAGCTTTGCTGGAACAGGTTTGTCTGTGAAACGGGCTCAGAGCAGGTGAACCGGGGTGTGCGCATCTTCTGGGACGGGATTGCTCTAGGAGGGGAACCACAGAGGGTGGGTAATGAAGCCAGTAACTTTGCCATGAAAATTGCCCTTCTGAGAGCGCAAAGAGGCCAGCTGTCCTCCGGATTCACGTGGCTGACTGTAGCCATGCATGCCGTACTAACCGGACTGTCCGTTTTTATCTTTTCGATTTTTGACACCTTCTCCGAGCTGGTTAAGACGTTATTGCCAGATAAGGATTACTCCGGCTTAATGCCAAATATGCCGGCATTTGGCATCTTTTCTGATAACTCCACGCACCTCAGCTTATTGCATTTCATGGTAATTTTAATAATTGTCATACTTACTCTCGCCAATGCCTTCGCTATTTACTCGGTCAGTGGCGGTCACATTTACAAATTTATCTTTTACTTTGCTCTCACCGCAGCTATATCCGGGGCCATGCTGCTGATAGTGCCGGGGGTGGTGAATATGATGTTTGGCGTTGTTTTATAGAATTCTGAAAAGGAGAGGAATCACGATGGTAACATATGGAGCCGACATGGTGGTATTGGGCATCTATATGGGCATTGTTTTTATGACATGTGCAGTTGTGATTTTGACCACTATATACGCTTTAAGACAGGGGCTGGGTAAAACAAACCTATGGACATGGAAACAACACAAGCTCACGGAGGAACCGCAGATTGACACATCAGCAGAACCAGTCCCGGTAAGTGAACCAATAGAGGAGCCAGTTCACCCTACCGATTTGGAAAAAGATGGCAATACTCCTATAGTCATACAGACATCTTCCGAAGTTAGTCCCGCCTCAGTCTCGCCCCCGATCGAGGGGGAACAAGCCGCAATACCATCGCCGGATACCCCAAGCCCGGAACCCGAACCGGCAGCGTCTCATCAGGAGACAACCCGGGTCAGTGAGGCCGAACCAGAACAGTCGGAACCGGCTAATGCTGAGCTTGCTCAATCTAAAAGTATCCGCGTTACTGTGCCGGATAGTAATAAGAAAATGGTATCTTCAACTCAGGTAATAAAAATAAAATATAACGAACCCAGACAAGAGGAGGCAGCAAAATTGAAAGCTAACGAGGCTATCCCCGAAAAGACATCCGAACCGGCAGTGTCTCATCAGGAGACAACCCGGGTCAGTGAGGCCGAACCAGAACAGTCGGAACCGGCTAATGCTGAGCTCGTTCAATCCGAACCGGTTCAGCCTGAAGCGCCACCACAGGAGACCCCCCCGAAAAAAGATGAAGGGAAAGAGACGTTGGGTGACCTGACTGACTTGTTCAGTGAAGAAATCCTGGAGGAAAGTGACAGCAGCAAACTTGCCGGCAGCATGAACGATGTGGATGTATTCCACCTGGCAGCGGATGCTCGCAGTCTACTGGACAATTTGAAGAAAGATGGCTCTGACAGTTAAACTTGATTATTTTAGCATGGTAGTAACTTATTTTTCGTTCGGGTAATCCGATATCACTCAACAACTGCCCTGATGTCACCGCTATGGGCTTCCCATAGTGAAGCATGACAGCCTTGCTTTCCCCTCTTTTGCCGGCTCGTCCTGCCTTCTTATAGTACCAAAGTCCGCCTGAATCAGGTACTAACAGGTGATTTGCCAGATGGCGAAAACCTGATAGACTATACTCAAGTATACTGAATATTCCCAAAGAGATTGTCATGCCTATCAAGATAAGAGGTCAGACCTATTACAGAACCGCCGAAGTTTATCGACTACTTGGCATAAGCAGGGCGACACTCTTTCGCTGGCTGAAGGAGAAGGTCGTAAAGGAAGCGGGGCGAAGGGATAGGCGGGGCTGGAGGCTATTTACGGAAACCGAAATTGCGGCCATAAAGGCAGAAGCCGACCATATCGGCGACCCTGCCAGATTCACAAACAAACAGGAAACAATTTCCTCCGGAGCAAGAGATGGGAAGCGCGTTACAAACTAAAGGGCAGATTATCGCGGAGCTGGCAAACCAACCCGTGCATACACTAGGGGCCCGAGTGTCGGAAAGACGCCAGGTTAAACAAAACGATGCCCTGGCAAACTTGCGGCCGGCGGTCAGCCTTCTCCCCTGTCCAGCAAATAAGGATAGCGGCTTAGGGTTGGTCATTGATATATTCATGGCTAATATTGATGCAGATTGCGCCTTATTATCAGTAAAAGACGAGGCAACGGGTAGGTACTTCATCAGGTCACGGGCTGGAAACGTCAAACCGGGCTGGGAGAAATTGTGTCAGAGTTTACCAAAGAGAATTGCACCTACGCTATATAATGCCTCCAAGGATGATACCGAACTGGACAGGTTGTTGACCGATGCCGGGATATCGTCTGTTCTCTGTATACCCATTCTGGCTGAAGGAGAGGCAGCCGGAGCATTATGCGGCATAAGAGCAGTTGGTAAAACGGCTTTCACTGCCAGCGACCTGGACTTTGCTTCCATATTAGGCAAATTAAGCAGTCCGATTATTGAAAATACCAAGCTGTCCAGCCAATGCGATAAACAACGCCTTCAACTGGATACACTGTTACACGAGATTTCCTCCGCGCATGAAGCTGAGCGCAAAAGGGTAGCCAACGAGATTCACGATAGCGTTGCCCAGTGGCTGGTGGGCGCTTCTTATGGCATCAGAGCCTGCGGGGCTCTGGTTTCGGCAGCACGGTTTAGCGACCTTGAGTACGAACTTAACAAAGTGGACAATGTCCTGAATAAGAGTATCAAGGAGCTTCGTCGAGTCATGGCCAATCTCCGTACCTCCCCATTGAAGCAGCTAGGCTTCGTGGGCGCACTACGAAAAATGGCCGAGACACTTGGTGAGGAGGGTATAACCTGCCATATAGATATAGACCCCGGGCTGCCCAAGCTTGACGCACACCAGGAGAATACCGCCTATCTGATAATTCAGGAGGCCCTGAACAACGTCAGAAAGCATTCTCAGGGTACTCGCGTCAACCTGCGTGTATATTGCCATGACAATACCATTTCAGTAGAGATAAGCGATGATGGCCAGGGTTTCGATGTACATGCAGAAATGAACAGCGCCGCCGAACTGGAGCACATCGGCCTCCAGAGCATGAAAGAAAGAGCCGAGATGCTGAACGGGTATCTAGGCATAGAAAGCAAGCCAGGAAGGGGAACTTTACTGGCTCTTACCTTCCCTGTCTCCCGCCTTGTTCAAATCTAGAAGCTGAGGTGCACAGATGAAAAGAGCAGAAAAGGTCAGAGTCCTCTTAGTGGACGACCACCAGGTGGTGCTGGAGGGTCTCCGCCGCATTCTGGAGTTGGACGAGGAAATCGAGGTGGTTGGCGAGGCCAGAAATGGCTATGAAGCCATCTCCAAGGCTACCCACCTTTCCCCCGACATCATCGTTATGGACCTGAAGATGCCGGGGATGGACGGCATCACCGCTGTCCGTGAACTGAAACAGAGGCTGCCCAGAGTGAATGTCCTGATGCTAACCCTATACGCTGAGGACTTCGTAGAGCAGGCTATTGAAGCCGGGGCATCGGGTTACCTGTTAAAGGACAGCAGCAGTGAGCAGATAACCAGTGCTTTACACCAGGTCCATGATGGGCTCTGCCCCATTGCACCTTCGCTCACACGACAACTGGTGGCCGAATATGCCGAGCTCAGCCGCAGAAATCGCTCCTCCATACTGACCGACAGGGAGAGAGAGGTGCTGAAGCTCGTGTCAGAAGGCATGAAAAGCACCGAGATTGGCCATCGCCTGTTCATCAGTCTATCTACGGTGAAACGAGAAATAGGAAATATCTTTGATAAGCTGGGGGTAAATGACCGTCCTCATGCCGTATCTGAAGCGATAACGAAAAGGCTTATCTAACAATCCCGCACCGGGATTATGCATATCCAGGCTCATGGCTCTATTGCCATGAGCGCCGAATACTGCCTTAAAGTCCAATGTCATGACCCCTGAAGCTCATAATCACGAACCATCAGGCCTTTCCTCTGCGTCTGACAAGTTAAATAACAGTAGCCTTTGGTATTCCCCTTTCCTGTCCATCAAGGCCTTCCTCCCGGGATAAACATCTGGGAAAATTACTCCAGAAACAGTCATCAGAATAAACAGGAGAGGTGACACCCCTGAATATGCGAGCCCCTAAAATTAGTAGCCAGGCTTTACCAGAGGACAGGACAGCGAGTATCCATGTGCTGCTGGTAGATGACCACCAGGTGGTGCTGGAGGGTCTCCGCCGCATTCTGGAGCTGGATGAGGAAATCGAGGTGGTTGGCGAGGCCAGAAATGGCTATGAAGCCATCTCCAAGGCTACCCACCTTTCCCCCGACATCATCGTTATGGACCTGAAGATGCCGGGGATGGACGGCATCACCGCTGTCCGTGAACTGAAACAGAGGCTGCCCAGAGTGAATGTCCTGATGCTAACCCTATACGCTGAGGAATTCGTAGAGCAAGCTATTGAAGCCGGGGCATCGGGCTACCTGTTGAAGGACAGCAGCAGTGAACAGATAACCAGTGCCATACACCAGGTCTATGATGGGCTCTGCCCTATTGCCCCTTCGCTCACACGACAACTGGTGGCCGAATACGCCGAGCTCAGCCGCAGAAATCGCTCCTCCATACTAACCGACAGGGAGAAGGAGGTGCTGAAACTCGTGGCCGAAGGCATGAAAAGCACCGAGATTGCCGGTCAACTGGTTATCAGTCATTCCACAGTAAAGAGAGAATTGCACCAGATTATGGATAGGCTGCAGGTAAAGGACCGTGCTCATGCCGTCACCGAAGCTATAAGGAGAAAGTTGCTCTGACCCTTGAAGCTCACAGGAGTGTCTGAGCAAGTGGCCGGGGGCTTCCGCCCCTGACAGCCAGGCATCCACAAGGGTTATCTCCGGGGCGACACTAATGGTGCCATGGCCGTTGGAGCATTCCTTCTGCCGATTTGCCCTCGTATTCTCTGGGAAGAAAAGTGAGGACATCACGGCGCAGGAACCTCCGGTCAGCCCTGGGACCGATTCGAAAAGCCTTGAGTATTCCCATGTCGCTCCACCTTCTCACCGTATTGACATGGATATTAAGCAGGCAGGCTACTTCTCCCAGGGTCAGCACCGAATTATTTTGATTCTTATCTGTCATATTCTTTATCTCTCCGTCCCTGACTTTCCTGTCTTTCCGGTGCCTTCGCCTAATTTCGCACCTTACGAGTTCCGCTTTCAGTCTAGCCTGATGAAAGGAAGCATGTTATAGTACCACCACCTCAATTCTCCTGGGGCAGAGCCCCGGGGCAGGGGGTGTAACTCCCTCCTGGCCAAGGTACAGGCACCCTGCCATGGTCTCGACATGCCGGAGCCCAACATGGAGGGGTATGGTGCTCCCCAGAAGGGCTGTCAGGCGGTTATCAGTCTTTGTCTATGACCGGTATTGAAGTTGGCCCCGCTAAGGTGATAAACTTACGGTATCGCCAGCCAGCGGGGCATGTTGCCGGAAGGAGACACAGAAGTGGAGGCGGAGAAAATAAGGCTGCTGATTGTGGAAGACGAGGGGCTCTTCCGGGACATGCTCTACCAGTCCCTCAGCCCTCAGCCTAACCTGGAGGTGGTGGCCGCGGTTGCTGACGGAATTGCCGCTATCGAAGCGACCGACAAGTTCAAGCCTCAGGTAGTGCTGATGGACATAGAGCTAGGCAGCGGCATCAGTGGCATTGAGGCTGCCCTTAGAATCAGAGCCAACCACCCTGATGTCGGCATTGTAATTCTTTCCATGCACAAGGACAAGCAATACATCGCCAGCCTTCCCAAAGGCAAGGCAGGAGGGTGGTCTTATCTCCTGAAGCAGTCCGTTGACGATATAGCGGCCCTGGTCCGTGCCATCGAAGGTTCAGCGGCAGGATTCATAGTACTGGACCCAGCCATAGTGGATGGGTTAAGGCCCGCACCCGGCTCGGTGGTTGACAAGCTGACAACCCGGCAGAGAGAGGTGCTGGAACTGATGGCGAAGGGGTACAGTAACGCCAGCATCGCCGACAAGCTGTCCATTACCAAGAAAGCAGTAGAGAATTATATTAACGTCCTCTTTCAAGAGCTGGAAATCGCCAAGGATGACCCGGTTCATCCCCGGGTCATGTCGGTACTTATCTACCTCCAGGAGACCCAGGGCTGGTAATAGCTGCGTTCATGGTGAGGGCACCCGACAAATAGGGGTGCAGACACCATAAACAGGGTCTGCCTGATAGAGTATTATCTAATAAAGATAAAGGTTCCGGACGGCAATTTTATCCCCTCGCAAGTCGGAGCACCGGAGGAGGGCAGAGACGATTAGAGTAATGGTGGTGGATGACCAGAGGGCCTTCGGGGAGCTGGCCAGCGAAATTATGGGACAGGGGGGAGACTTTGAGGTGGTGGCGATTGCTGGCAGCGGGGAGGAGGCCTTGAGGCTGGTTGACGAGCTTCACCCGGACCTGGTGCTCATGGACGTGCAGCTGGGCGGGGGGATGAGCGGCTTCGAGGCGACAGAACGCACTCTCAAACGCCGTCCTCACACCAAGATAGTGGTTCTCAGTATGTATCATGAGGACGAATATTCCCGCCTGGCGAAACAGTCTGGCGCGCTCGGTTTCATCTCCAAGCAGGACTTTAACCTGGAAACACTGGTAAAGACCCTGGGAGCTAGCCAGGCGGCTTAGCGAAAGACCCGGGGCCCTGTGCCCTCACGGGTACCCTGGCTCTAACCACCGTCCCTTTATTGGGACTGCTTTCGATGTAGTAGTCACCACCAACGGCACCGACATAGTCTTGCATGGCGAGCGTCCCCAGACCCGGCGTCACTGTGTCGACATCGAAGCCAACGCCGTCATCTTCCACAGACAACTCAACATATTTAAGGTCTGGCCGCCACAGACGAAGAATAGCCCGGTTGGCCCGGGCGTGCTTGGCGATATTGTTCAGGGCTTCCTCGGTAAAGCGGTAGAGTGCTAACCCAATGTCTTCGGCTATCAGGTAGTTAGCCGGGTCATCCAGGCGGGCAATCTCCTCCTCAATCTCCAGCTCTATGGTGAGCACCGGGGAAAAGAGGTCACGCAGTGACCTGAGACCCGCGGGCAAGCCCATTCTTATGATGGAGGGGTGTAATTCCCGACTTATGCTCCTCAGGTCTTCGTTGCGCACTTTGTCCAGTTCCCGTGCTATTTGTGCCAGCAGACCACCTGCCTCATCAGGCTGGCTCTGTATTCTTCCCTGACATTCCCCCAACCTTCTCTGCAATATCAGCAGGTTGGTCTGCACCGGTCCATGGAGCCGTCCCGCAATCTGTCGGCGCAATGTTTCCTGAGCAATGACGATGCGCCGGCGAGAAGCCTCCAGCTCGATGATTCTCTCCCTGAGCGCGTCCTGATATTCTTTCTGCTTCTCAGCCCTTTCCCGCATCTGATTGGCGACCAGACCGATGACCCCGAACCCAAATGCGGTGAGCAACACAGCCAGACCAATCTGAGTAAGCGTCATCGCTCTATAACCCTCAGGTAGAATAGTTCGTACGTATAGACCGAACGCAGCCCCGCCCGCCCCGCCAAGGACATAAATCAGATAGGTGGCTAAAAACGCCCTGAGAAAGGAGGGTCGAGTAAAAGCAAATCTGGACCTCAACTGGTCCAAGGCAATGACAACAGCCAAACTGGCGACAACTCCGGCGGCCATCAAACCGGAGCTAAGCCTCAACCACCTTATCATCTCACCATAGGTATAACCCAAGATAATGCCGATGGCCAGGGCAATTATCATACAAACGGCCACGATTAGTATGGTGAAGGTGCCGAGCGGCACGCGACGAGGCACCAGGACACGCCAGAGCAAAGAAGACAGCCCATTGTCAGGAGATGAACTGGAAATAATTGGCTTTGACCGAGACATGATATTTTTTCCGCGTCATATTATAAAAGAAAGACCCCGCTCCTACTAAAGGCCTGAATACAAGGAGAGATAAGCTTCCTTTAAAATCAGGCCATCCTGCTTGTATAGACACTCTAATCAGGTGAAATGTCTTTGTCAAGCCATATTTTTCCACAACAATCGTCTCATTTATCGTGCTTGTCGCGGTGGCGCTTATCCTGGTAATCGTCCGGATTTAGAATTTGGGGATGAAACAGCAGATATAATATTGAGCCGAAGCAGGGAATTATCAGTATTACTATCGCCCATGGTGGCTTGTGACCCCCGAATACTTTCTGCCTAGACGCCAAATCGTGGAGGAAAAACCCAACCAGTATCCAGTGCACTATGCCAAACAAGACTATCCTTAAAATCCATTCGGGTTCCATGCCCCTGCTCCCATGATTTTTTTACTCATTGCATTATATATCATACGAAAAGGTATAATGAAAGCCCGGTTGATGGCGCTCAGTTCCAAATTCAGGCATTCCGGCGCTGCGAGATATCTCTGAATATGGAAATCTGACAGACTGTCCCGTCGGTATCAACGTAGGGTGCCGCCACTATTTCATAGGTTCTGCCATCCGGGAATTCGCATTCCCAGTTCTTAACTTCTCCGCTATTGATAACATCAGGTATCTTGCAGTCTTGTTTACACGGAGCGTCAACCTTGTGCAGATGTTCGTAGCAGGTGGAGCCGGTGCCCTGACCAAACTCCTTCACCATTTTGGCATTCATAAACCGTATCCTGTAGTCCGGCCCGGTGATGATGACCCCGTCAGCCATACTATCCACAATGCTTAACAGCTTGTTCCTCTCGCTACTTATTATAGCTTCAAGCTGCTGGGACCTTGCCGCCTGATTTCTTATGGTACCAACGAGGCAGCCAATGACACCGGCGAATATGGTAAAAAGTACCATCCTGAGCAACGGGTCAGGAAAGGGGGAGATGAAAAAGGCACGCGGCAAGAAGATAATGAAGCTAACTAGGGTGACGATAATCGCCCCCTTGACCCTGGCGGTATAGCCAGCATAGATTATGGGAGCCAGAAACAGGAGACGGTGTATATCATGAACACCGTAGAAGAAATTATAGCGCAAGGCATCCCACACAGCCCAGTCTACCAGCTCTCCAAAGTAGTAAATTATGGTGCAAATAACCAGGAGTAAAGGCGTTATAAATAATCTGAAAGTGTTTCTATTCATTTTATCCTCCCTACCCCCCTTAAAACTTGAATAAGCATTCTCTGGCTAACTCCGTTATTAAGTCCTCCAGCCATACTCGTCGGCATAGTTCTCAAAATTCATTATGGCAAATGCCACGGATATTCCTTCAGTGCCTTGGAGAGGGCCACTTCATACTCTTCTTCTGGCAGCAATTCTGCCTTGGTCTCGGCTTTCTTCTCACGAGCGACCCGTCTCTCTCGCACTTCCTTGATGGCAGCCATAATACCGCCGATGTTCATGTACCATATATACGCCACCGGAAACAGGATGACGGGTATCGCCACTACCAGAGCCACTACTAATTGCCACTGCATCTTTTTACCTCCTTTTTCTTATTTCCACTCTCAGCTTACCATCCCGAGGGCAAACCCAGCTTCCGCCACGACACCTATTTCTAACCTCAAAAACCTAGGCATTAATACCTACTGACACCAGTTCCATGTTAGGCAATTACGACAATTGAGGACTTCGCTCCCAGGGTGTATGATAAAGATGTCCAAGTAATGAGGTGCATCATATGGGTAAGATAAAGATTCTCATCGCTGATGACCACGCTGTGGTGCGGGAGGGTACCCGCCAGATTCTGGAGCAGGAAGCCGACATGGATGTAGTTGCTGAGGCTGCCGACGGTGAAGAAGCGGTGAGGTTAGCGGGCAGCTCCAAGCCAGATGTTGCCATCATCGACATTGCCATGCCCAGAGTTGATGGTATTGAAGCCACCAAACAAATCAAGGCACTTTACCCTGCTATAGCCGTGTTAATACTTACCGCCTATGATGATGACCAGTTTGTCTTTGGTCTCCTGGAAGCTGGAGCGGCCGGTTACCTGCTAAAAAGCGTCCGTGGCCATGAACTCATTGATGCGGTGCGGCGGGTATCTGCGGGAGAGTCGGTGCTTCATCCGACAATTGCCCGCAAGGTACTTAATCGTTTTGTACGCACCCCCGATAAGCCCGCCGGGCAAAAATCGTCAGAGGTTCTGAGCGGGCGGGAGATGGAGGTGCTCCGGCTAGCGACCCGTGGCTTAAGCAATCAGGAGATTGCCGGCGAGCTCTGTCTCAGCCTGCGCACCGTTCAGGCTCACCTGGGGCATATCTTTAACAAGCTACAGGTAAGCTCACGGACTGAAGCTGTAGTACGTGCCTTGAAAGAGGGCTGGGTTACCCTTGAGGATATACCCTGAGAATCAACTCTTTGAAGGATACCCGAGGTATGGCTGTGTCACACCGCTTATCAATTAGCTGGCTGACGAGGACTGTCCGCAGGCCGGGCTTCTGGCTTATCCTGCTGGTACTTGTACTAATTACACTGCCTCACTATGCGGAAGCGCTGGAGCATCCATTATTCCTGAGTCAGCTAACGTCTAACCTCGGCTTAACCCGCCATGCCCTCGAAAGAGTCCTCTACCTGGCACCGATAGTGTGGGCCGGTTTCCTGTTCAACTGGAAAGGGGCCTTCATCACCTCATTAGTCGCTCTTGCCTGTATGTTGCCCCGTGCCATCTTTATTTCATCATACCCCGTAGATTCCCTTTTTGAAACCGGCGCCGTTTTCATCATTGGCAACGTACTGGCCATTAGTTTCGCATCGCTACGCCGGGAACGGGAATACCGTACGCGGCTGGAGGCGGCTCAGCAGGAGCTACGTACATCCGAGGAAAGATACCGGGAGTTATTTGAGAATGCCCACGATGCTATCTGGCTTCACGACCTGGAGGGCAATATTATAGACGCTAACAGGTCGGCCGGGAAACTATCTGGATTCGATGTAGAAGAGTTAAAAAAAATGAATGTGAGAAGTTTCCTGTCTGAAGAAAGCCTCAACCTGGCCGGCCAGATTCGGCACAAGCTGCTGGCCGGCGAACATGTGGAGCAGCCCTATGAGCAGCACATAACCAAGAAGGACGGGAGCGAGGTATTTGTGCAACTGGCCACCAGCCTGGTATTTAATAAGGGTGAACCGGTAGCATTTCAGCATATTGCCCGGGATATTACCGAACACAAACGGATGGATGAGAACCTGCGTTTCTATTTGCGGCAGGCCACCAGAGCCCAGGAAGAGGAAAGAAAGCGTATTTCCCATGAGTTGCATGATGATACCATCCAGGCTCTGGTGGTGCTTTCGCGAAAGCTGGATGCCCTCGCTTCCGGTGATAAGGGGCTGTCCGAGGAGACCCGCCTCCGCCTGGAGGAGCTATGGCAGCACACTGATAATACCCTGCGAGGGGTTCGCCGTTTAAGCCAGGACCTGCGGCCAGCGGCGCTGGACCGCCTGGGACTGCTGCCGGCACTGGAGTGGCTGGCCTCTGAAATAACCGAATACTCGGGAATAGCGGCCAAGGTAGCTGTAGTGGGTGAAGAACGTCGCCTCCCGGAAGAGGTAGAGATAGTGCTCTTCCGCATCACTCAGGAAGCCCTGAGAAACGTCTGGCGACACTCCGGCGCCACCAGTGCTGAAATCAAAGTCGAGTTTGATGCTCACCAGACAAGGATAACCATTAGCGATAACGGCAAGGGCTTTAAGCTCCCTGAGAAAATAGGCGACCTAGCTAAGGACGGCAGGCTTGGCCTAGCTGGAATGCAGGAACGCGCTCAGCTAATCGGCGGCACTCTAGAGGTACAATCTCAACCAGATAAAGGCACCATCATAACTATAGAATCTCCAGTATAATTAACCATAGCTATACAGGGAAGCAGAGTTTAATTTTCATTTTTAAATGCAGAATAATTTGAGGGCGTTGGCGGTGGTCAATTCGGCAATCTGAGCCTCGCTCAAGCCTTTTAATTTAGCCGCCCCCCGTAAAGACCGGGCAACATCGGCAGGTCTGGCCTCGTACTCAAATTCGCTTCCCCGCCCGTAAACCACCGGGGAATCCGTCTCCAGGAGCATTCTTTCCAGGGGGGTTTCCCGCACCGCTCTTCTATGTTCCTCGTGGTATTCCACGGCGGGGGTTGCCGAAAGATAGTAGCCCTCACTGACGATGTCCCGCAGCACGCTTGAGGTGCCCGTATACCAGTGAAAGACCGCCTTTTCAAGCCCTGCCTCTTTAACCGCATACAGGGCGTCACGCCAGGCATACCGGGAGTGGATAAGCGCCGGTTTATTATGGGCTCCGGCTATCCTCAAGACCTCACCAAGCACCCTCTTCTGCAAGTCCTTATCCGCGGTGGCCCTCACCCTCTTATGATAGTCAAGCCCCACCTCCCCCACGGCTACCGCTTTATCAATATGCGCCTCTATAAACTCCAGACTGGTATCTATCGCCGACTCCCTGATATTCCAGGGATGCAAGCCCAGCGCCGGGTAAACGAAGTTCTGGTAAAGCCCGGCAATTCGCAGCACTTTCTGATTAGACTCATAGTCGGAGCCGACCGCCACTATGGCCACAACACCAGCCGCTTTAGCTCCGGCGATAACTGGCTCCAGCCCCTCTATCTCATCCAAATGGGCATGGGTATCAATCAGCCGGTACATAGTCCTGCCACCCTGTCAATTATCTTTCTCACTTCCCCCGGGGAAACCCCGTATTCGCGTCCAATCTCCTCATACCCCGCACCGGCGCCGGTCCGATATCCCTTATGCCAGAGATATATAGATTGCTCCCGTTCACTTATGCCCTTTTCATCCAGTCCTATCAGCTCCTCAAGCCCGTAGGTGGTGGCCAGCACCCTGATAAGGCCGGACTCATCACGGAGCGCCTGCGCATAGTCCGCCTGAGCCGCAGCGGCCTCCCCTTCCCCCTCATAGGCAATGGCCCGGTTGTAATACGCCCGGCTGTTGTTGGGATAAAGCTGTATTGCCGTTGAATAATACTCTATGGCTTTATCCAGCTCATTTCTGGCCAGGCAACCGTTTCCCCTGATATAGAGGGTTATCGCCTCAAGGCAGGTCTCCGGCAGTCCCCCCAGGTCACGTATTTGGTTCAGTTCTTCCCGATTAATATCCCCGGGCTTACCATTGACCAGGGCACCCAGCCGCCGGTGGCTTATGTCCCTTGAGCCATACCAAGCGTCAAGAAAGCGGTGTGTGCCACCGGCGAGACTGAGGAGACCCACGTGATGCGGGACATAACGCCCGGCATTATCTATCAGAACCTCCACCACACCTATCTCCAGGCCAAATTCAGCACCAAGAGCCGAAAAGAGCCGGGCATAGCCGAGACAGTCGGCACGACGGGTAGACAGCACTTCATCCAACTCAAAGGCACGCCCCCGCCTGATATTGCTGCGCACCAAGTCATAGAGCCAGTCAGAGCCGGCCACCTGTACCCGGCTCAGGTCCCCCCTATTCGTTGAAAGCCTCCGTCGGATTAGATAGCTCACCGCCCCAACCCCGGGTGTTCGCTCGCCAGTTTCCCTCAGTTCCTCGGGCAGTTCCGGTATTTGCCAGCCGATAAGAGCACTATCAAGATGCATGACAACAACTCAGCACTTTTAAACCACCACCGGCGACGGATGCTCCTGGAAGGGGTGAGTCCTTAATACCAGTGAATAGAGGAACGGATAGCTTGCCTTCAAATGCTGCACATAGTCCAGCCATTCGCTGGCCAGATGGTCGTACATCCGCTGGATATCAATGGCCAGATGCTCCAGGTCGCTCTCCAGCAGATTCTGCAATGAGGGCCTGGCTTCAAGCTCTTCGTCAAGGTGGGTGGTTGCCCAGAGCAAATCGGTGAAGCGGTCGTGCTCCAGAAGATTGGGATTCTCCAGCAGTGTCAGCAGGTACAGCCGCTTCTGGGCGAGGAATTTCTTCAGCCCCTCAAGGTCAAGATTGCGGACGTCAATATCAATCTTAAGGTGATAGGCAAAGGCACCGGCTCGCTTAAAGTCCTTCGCCGTCCAGTCCGCGGAGACATTGAGGTTGCGGGAAATCTCCTCGCGGTTATCGAAATGGCCAATCAGTTTGGCCAGAAGCCGGTTGCCCACCTCGCTGAAAAAAGCCCCGATAACCATGTTGAGCTTGTACAGCATGGCCTGCTTCTCCCGGCGGGTAAGGATGCGCTCAATAACGATAACCACCAGGAATACCTCAAGAGGCAGAAAAGCAAAATCGCCAAGCAGATAAATGAATATGTGATGCGGGTCACCGAAAATCAGGTAGTGGACAAAGTAAAGTAACGCGGAAGCCGCCAGAAAAATAGCGGCCACAAGTAAAAAAACTCGATAGCCCTTCATTATTCACCCCCAAATAAAGACGCATCGTCTATCACCTTACCTGTCTTAATAATATCATATCCGCAGGAACGGGAGAACCGCCTAACTGGAACCGCTTGCATACGCTGACATAATTGTTGTTCAATATAACCGTGACCAGTATTACCATGTTTACCGGCAAAGGCGGCGTCGGCAAGACGACCTGCGCCGCCGCCACGGCGCTTCATCATGCCTCCTCGGGAGACACCCTCACCATCTCCACAGATGCCACACCCTCGCTATCGCACATCTTTGAAACAGCCGATGAGCAAAAGCCAGCCCAGGTTCTGCCGTCCCTGTACATCAATGAACTCGGCGAACAGGAAATTAAAGAGATGTGGGACGAGAAATTCGGCCGGGAAGTCCATGAGGTCTTTTCCGCCTTTGTATCGATTGATTACGAGGAGTTTGTTGACTTCATGACCTCGGTACTGCCGGGGCTGGGAGAGGAATTCATGGTTGACTACATCCGGGAACTGAGCCGCAAAGACCTTTACGAAAACATCGTCTGGGACACCGCCCCGCTGGGGCAGACGCTGACGCTGCTGCAGACACCCGCACTGCTGGGCAATCACCTGAGAATGGCGCCGCGCATCTATTCCAGGCTCAAGCTGGGCCGCCGCAGCCGGGAGCCGGTGCTGGACATCCTGAAGCGCTGGGAAGAGCTGTCCGCCGATAATATGATTTTCCTCAGGAACGAAGTGAACTTCACCATGGTTACCATACCGGAAGCCCTGGCGGTAGAGCAGCTTGAAGGCATCTTCCGCGAGCTACACAAATACGGACTCACGGTGAAACAACTGATAATCAACAACGTGGTTAAGACACGGGATTCAGATTTTCTGCTGACCCGAGCCAGCCAGCAGCAGGCATACCTTGAGCACGTCTACGAGAAATACTCCGACCTGAAGATAGTGGAGCTGCCCATGTTCCCCTATGAGCTTAAAGGGCTGGACCGGCTGAGAGAGGTGGAGAAAGTACTGTT